>CAJTVM010000059.1 GCA_910579595.1 uncultured Oscillospiraceae bacterium | reverse complement strand
CGTTGACCTCCTCGATCAAAAAGGTGGCCCCGCTGACCGGCTTCCCCGTCTGCCCGTCCAGTTTCAGGAGCCGGATGCCGGGGCGGGTGCTGTTGACAAAGTCCGCCACCACGTCCTGATCCTTGGCAGCGTCGATCCAGACAGTCTTGCGGTTGTTGGCGTCCAGGAGCCAGGGGGAGGGCACGTCCGTTTCGGTGATCTCGTAGCACCCGCTGGGCATGGACTCCAGCACCACTTTGCCGTCCGCCCCGGTGACCACATCGTTCTCGTAGGCGACGCTGATCCCGCGGACATGGAAGGAGGTATTTGGGATGGGATCGCCGCTCTCCGCGTCCCGCTTGAAAATGGTCAAATTTCTCTTGTGATGGTTGACCTTGGTGACCACGATGGTCTGCTCCCCCTGCAAATCCTCAGCGTCCACATGGACGCCCACCGGGGAGCGGTCACAGTCGAAGCCAGCGGGGGCGGACACCTCCACGAACTCGTAATGGCCCTCCGCCACATTGCTCACCGTGATGGTGCCGTCGGGCTGGGTTTCCTCGGTGGAGATGATCTGACCGTCCCGGAGGACAAGGAAAATGGCCCCGGCCAAGGGCTGGCCGCTCTCGTCCACCTTCTTCAGCTGGATTTTTACCTTGCTGGAATTTTCAAAAACGAGGCTGACATCGGTTTTGCCGTCCCACACGAAGGGCTGCTTCACTTTGCTCACATCGGAGCTGAGGATGAACCCCTCGGGCGGGGTGATCTCCTCCGCGAGATACGCCCCGGTGGGCAGCTTGGAGAAGTCCAGATCCTCTTTTAAAATGTAGCCGCCGTCCTTGGTGATGTACTCCCCAAAGAAGCTGCCGCCATCGTCCAGCTTCACGCTGGTGATGCGGATGACCGCGCCGGGTAGGCCCACGGTGGGATTGTCCGCGTCCACTTTTCTGATGGAGCCGGTGCCGGGGGTAGTGGTTGTCGTGGTGGGCTCGTTGTAAAAAGTGAAGGTATTTGCCACGGAGCCGTTGGGCATCACAGTCACGGTCTGGGAGGCGGTCTGGGCCACATACCCCTCCGGCACAGTCTCCTCCGTGATGGTGTACTGGCCCGCCGAGAGGTTGTCCGCCTCGGAGGTCAGGGTGAGGGTGCCGTCCGCGCCGGTCTGGCGGGTGACGGAGAAGTCGCCGGAACCGTCCGCGCTCTCAATCCTGAACGTAACATTGGGCAAGGGCCTGTTGGAGCCCGCCTCCAGCTTCTTCACGGTCATCCGCACGGATTCCTCGTCAGGCGCCCCCGGCACGGCAATCAAAAGCCGCTGCATGGGCACCCCGGACTGGCCCGCCAGCTTCCAGGGTTGGGACTTGTCCCACTCATACTCCCACAGGTGATAGTCGTAGTAGTATTCCGGGTGGTCCAGCACCAGGTTCACCCCGGTGGCGATATAATCATAGGCGGAGTAGCCGGTTTTGCCGCCATCGGCGGAGTCAATGATGCTGTGCGTATCAATGGCGTCCCAGTCCGTGATCCAGGAGGACTGGCCATAGGTGCGGTGATACAATTTCATGGCCGCAACGAACTCCTCCGCCATCTGCTCGATAAAACCCTCCCGGTTGCTGTTCACATCCAGGATGGCCCCGTGCTCATAGAGCCAGCTCCCCGCCTGGGCAACCAGGAACCATATGTCGGACCAGTAGGGCCCCCAGGTCTCCAGCCCCCGGGCGTTCCCGGCATCGGTGAAATTCCCATAGGTGTGGGAGTAGATGTAGGTGAGCAGCACCTTCAGGGAGGCGTCGTTCACTTCCACCTTGAAGTCCCATTTCTGCCCGTTGGCCCCGGGGCCCAGGGTGCCCTTCTGATAGGCGCACAGGGCACGGGTGGAACCGAACCCGGGCACGTCCACCTGTTCGTTGAACACGTAGGGCATGCCCACATTGTTGATGGCGCTGCTGGCGGCCTTGTAGCGCACGGACTGGCCGCCGATCTTCATGTAGTCGCTGCTTTTCTGTGTGATGGAGCCGGGGGCGTCGCCCAGCCCTTCGGCGGCAAAGGCGGACAGGGGCAGGACGCCCATGACGCACACCAGGGCCAGCAGCAGGCTGACGGCGCGGCTTACGATCTTGTTTTTCAAAATGATTCCTCCTCAAAATGCGGAGGCCGGGCCGCGTAAGCAGCCCGGCCTTCCCACCTTGGGAGGAGGACTGCTGTCGCAGTCCGGCCATATTTATTGTAGGGTATTCAGCTTGGGTAGCGGGTGTACAGGATGTACCGGGGCTGTTCCTCCAGCCACCAGCGGAAGTACTGCCCGCCCCAGCGGGTGCGGTTGTTGAGGCCGCTCTCGGTGACTTTGATGTATTCGTCCGTCTTGTCCACCACAACCACCACGTGGTAGGACTCGGAATTTTTGTACTCCACCAGGTCGCCGGGGCGGATCTGATCCCAGGCTGGCTGATCCACCCGCCGCCAGGGCAGGTTGCCGAAGGCGGCGTCGGAGCAGAGGGTGGCCCAGCCGGAGCAGGTGACGCCGCGGCCATAGGGGCCGGCGCTGGTGGAGCGGTAAGGCGTGGGGTAGGTGGAGCCAGTGGGGTAGGTCTGCTTCAGCTGGGCCAGGATAGCCTGTACACTTTCCGCAGTCACAGCCTGGGGGGAGGGCGCGGCCGGTGCAGGGGTGGTCACCTCCTCAATGTAGGGGGCGTCCGGGGCGATGTGGACGGTGTTGGTGGCGGCGTCATAGGTTACACCAAAGCCCACCGTTTTCCCGATGTCCCGGAGCTTCACAAAATTATTGCCATGGATTTGGTACGCTTCGAACTCCACCCGCGTCCCGCCCACATAGAAGGTCTGGGTGGTGGGACGGGCGGTGAGGGCCGCTTCCGCTGCCTGGGCGGCGGGGCCGCTGAGGGCGAGGCCCGCCAGGATGCCGATCCCCATAAATACCGCTTCTTTTGTTCTGCTCATGATGTGATCCCCTTTCAGTTTTTGTGGTGCCCTTGTCAAGCAACACAATACCGAAGAAGCAGGGAGAAAGCTACAACTTTCGAAGCGAACGATGGAGAAAAAGCGGCCTCCAAACGAAGCATATTACACAGCTTCCACGGCGGTGACGCACCAGCGGTAGGCGGGCTGGTCATTGACGCAGGTGTAAAGCGAAATCATGTTGACGGCGGTGGGCTCCAGGCCGCTGACGTCATTGACGGACACCTTGGCCACCCCGGTGACCGCGTAGGTGCGTGTACCCAGCTTGGTGGTGAAGGTGATGACAGCGCCGGGTAGCAGAGTGTGTATGCGCCCAAAATCGTTGCGTACCCCCCGGTTGTGGCCAGCGACAGGGACATTCCCTGCCCAGATGCTGGTGCCCTCGAAGTGGCCCGCACCCTTGAGGAGCGGGGCGCTGCCTGTGCCCTCGAACACCTTGACGGTGAGGCCAATGGAGGGAATCTTCAGGGTGCCCAGGCTGCCGTCGCTGTAATAGAGGTCGCTGGTGACCTCGGTAAAGCCCGGCGCGGTGGAGGGGGAGGTGGAAACGCCGGTGCCGGTGGTGGGATAGCTGCCGGTGCTGCCGGAGGCGGGCGGAACCACCACGGCCACGTTCCCGTTCACCTGTCCGGCCCCCGCCATCTGGGAGGGCACCAGGTTGGGTGTCAGGTACTCCCCAGTGTTCAGCATATTGCTGGTGGGCGTGCCGAACCCAGGCGGAATCAGGGCGGCGTTCTTGGACACGTCCTCATTCTTCATGGCCCCGCCATCGGCGGTGACCACCGGCTCGAAGGAGGTGGGCTTGCCGTACTCCGGGTCGCCGGGGGCGGCGATGTCATAGGACAGGGCGCTGGCAGGGAGCGCCAGCGCGCACATGGTACACAGGCACAATGCGGCGGAGATCAAATTTTTCAGTTTCTTCATTGGCTGTCCTCCTCAGTTTCATAGCCGCCCTCGCGGCGCTTCTTGATGAACAGGGCCACGCCGATGCCGCCGCCGATGGCGGCGATTACGCCCAGGGGGGCCAGCACGTAGCCCCAGTGGAACTGGATGGGGGCGGTGGGCTCCTGGCCGGGTTCCTGGGTGGGCTCGGGCGTGGGCTCAGGCTCCACGGGAACCAGCGGCGTACCCTCGAAAATGGCCACGTACCGAACTTTGTTCAGCGCAATGCGGCTGACCGTTCCGCTGTACTCGGCGGTGACCACATAGCCCTTCACATAGGAGCTGGTGGCGCTGCCGGTGTAGGTGGCGATGGCGGTGAAGCGGTCGCCCACGGCGTAGCCGTCCTCGTTGGCGGTGTTGTCGGTGCGCCAGTCGATGGAGGCCAGCTCCAGGGTGCGCCCGCTGTCGGTGATCTCCTTGGGGATGTAGGAGGTGTCCTGCCCCGCCAGGTTGGGGTAGCTGCGGGTGGCGGACACCTGCCGGGTAGAGCTGCCGTAGCCCGCCACCTCCACCTGGACGGTGTCCAGCTTCAGCGACAGGGTGCCCGTCAGCCCATCCTCGGTGGTGAACTCCCGCTGGGCGGGCAGCAGGGCCAGCACGGACTCCATGTCCTTGGACTTGCTGTCCAGGGTGACGGTCTCGGTGTGGAACCGCTCCTCACGCTCGGGGGCCTCCTGCTTCAGCAGGTCGGTGAGGGTGTAGTGGAAGCCCTCCTGCTCAAAATCGGAGCGGGAGATGCCCGCGGGATCCTCCTGTGGCCCCAGGTCGTACACCTTGCGGATCTGGGCGCCGTCCTCGCTCCGGGTGACGGACGTAGGGTAACACGGGATGGGCGGTACAGCCGCCAGAACAGTGGGGGCCAGCGAGGCGGTGAGGGCCAGCGCCAGCAGGGTGGGGATGATCTTACGCTTCATTTCAAATTCCTCTTTTCCTTTTTATTTTGATCAACGCGCTCCTTGGAACGCCGGATCAACAGATGAAATTCCCACGGGGACACTTGCAGGGCCTTGTAGTTGCCCCGCCCGTCCATGCCATGGGCCCCGATGTGAACCACCAGGGGGTACTGGAACGTGCTGCTGTTGTAGCGGTTTCTGAACTCGGCGGCGGACAGCCTGCCCGCCCCGGCCACATAGATCCACTGGGCGGCGGTGTCGAAGTCACCGGGTTCGTCCGGCCACAGGTACCTGTCCCGCAGGGCGCGGGGCAGCTTCTCCCGATCCGGGGCGGGGATGATGCAGCGCCGGTACAGGCAGTACCGGATGTGGAGCCGGGAGGCCAGCTCCTGGGCCGCCTCCATCACCTGGGGATCGGATTTCCACAGGGGGTATTCCAAAAACCGCAGCGCCATCACGTCCTCGCCCTCCTGGTCATGGGGGAACAAGGGGAGGCACTGCACCAGGTCGATGACGTCCACGCCCTGCTGGACACCCAGCGCCTTGCGGAAAGAGGCGGGGAGGGCCCGGTACGCCTGGATGGCGTCGGGGAGGCGGCGGAAGTGGGACATATTCATCCGCCCCTCCCACAGGCTGTCTATCACATAGAATTGGAGCATGGCCCTCACCCCATTTCCATGCCGCCCTGGGCGGGGCTGTCCATCTGCCCCTGGGCGGGGTCACGCAGCTCCGCCAGCTTCTCCGCCGCCCAGTCCGGCAGGTACTGTTCGTCCAGCACGCCCATAAAGTCAGTGCGGTTCCACCGGACCTTCTCCCCATCGCCCAGGCAGGTGGCGTACACCGCCCGCCCGCTGGCGGTGGGGGAGCAGCCAAAGCCCATTTCACCAAGCCACAGCTGGTTTTGGGCGGACCAGCACTCGTCCCTCAGCCTGTCCGGGCGCAGAACCAGCACCTTCCCGGTGAAATCCTGATCTGCGCCGCCGCAGTGCCCCGGGCCGAACATCCCCAGCGCCTGGTACTCGGTGTGGGCCTGCTGGAGGAACTGGGCCAGCAGGGCGCTGTCCGCCCGGATCTTGAACTCGCCGTTGGTCTTTTCATACGGAATGTGTGCCGTCCGCGCCCAATGGAGCGCGTCCGGGTCGAACTCCTGGGCGCTGGCGCCGCGCAGGGTGTTGGACAGCACGAACTGCACTCGGGGAAAGCCCCAGCAGTCCAGCGCCGTCCTGGCGCACCCCGGCTCCAGCTGTCCGTTCTGGGTGTGGGAGGCGATCAAGTTCTTGATGTCCCGGGCGCACCTGACGTTGGCCTGGTGGCTCTGTTTCCACTGGGCCAGTTCACCCTCCCGCTTGGCCTCCTCCCGGGAATAGGGGTACAGCGCCTCAGCCATGGTAGATCACCTCGCCGCTGATGAGCAGCTCGTCCAAATGACCCAGGCAGGTTCCGCCCAGGACCAGCGCCTCCAGCAGCGCGGCGGGGACATCGGTGATGTCATGCTCGTACCCGGCGTCGGACACGTGGGCCACGTCCCCGCAGACCTCCACGCGGAGCTTGTGCCCCTGGGGGATGCCCAGCTCCTCCCGCACTTCCCGGGACAGGGCGGCGTCCGGCTCCGGCGCGTCCTCAAAGGGGCAGCCGTCCTGACAGCCGCCGCACTGCCCACAGGCGGCCCGGAGGGCGTGGATCAGCTCACAGCTCACGGCGGTCAGGGAGTTGAGGGCCTGCACCAGCTGGATGGCGGTCATCTCCTGGGGCACCACCGCCAGCAGGTTCTCCCCGGTGTGGATCGTGACCTCGCAGTCCGGGGCGAATCCGCTTTCCCCCGCCATGTCGGCGGGGATGGAGAAGGTGACGTTTTTCTGATGGTTTTTCATGTAGAATCCTCCTATTTTTCAGTGTGGGGTGTTGACAAGCTCAAGACCGCGGGGCAGATCCCCGAACATGGAGAGCTGCCCATTGGCCTCGATGACGGGCAAGGGGTCGAAGTTGGTGATGAGAAGCTCCTCAAACTTCGCCCCATGCTTTTTGGACATCCAATTCTGCCGGGAAAATGCCAGGACGTAACAGTCCCGGTACATATCCCGGATGAGATCGTCGTCATTGTAAGAGACGACAACGTACCCCTCAGACTTCGGAACCAGGTCATGGAGGCGGCGGTGATCCTCCATGGTGAAGGCTGGCCGGTACATCCCCTCCGTCTTGTAATAGGGCGGGTCAAAATAGTGGAGGGCGTTGGGCTTATTGTTGAGGCGGTAGGATTCCTCGAAGTCCCGGTTGGTGATCACCACGTTTTCCAGCCGCTTGGAGGCGGCCAGGATGCCGGGGAGGAAGCGCTTGAGCCGGGCGGGTTTGACGGCGAAGGAATCCATGGTGCCGTTGAAGCACCAGCGGTTGACCTTGTAAAAGGCGGCGGCGCGGCGCACGTTCCACAGTTGGGCCCTGCCCTGGAGGATGGGCGCCAGCTCTTGGTATTGCTCCGGGGTGAACCGTTCCCGGGCCACCCGCAGCTCGTCCGAAGAAAAATCGGGCATGACCTCCTCACCGGACAGATAACGCTTCAGCTCCAAATATTCCGCTTCCGATTGCAGGGGGAGGCGCTTCAGCTCGTCCATCAGCGCCAAGGGCCGGTCCCGGGCGCACAGGTAGAAGTTGGCCACGTCGCCATCAAAGTCGTTGAGCACCTCCATCACACCGGGCCGGGGCGGCGTGCCGAACAGGATGCCCGCGCCGCCGCAGAAATGCTCCGCCCTGCGGTCCACCCAGGGTGGGAACACCAGCCGGACGATATCCCGGATGGCGCCCTTCCCGCCCACCCAGTTCAGCGGGGGCCTGCAAGTGAGGTCAGCCAGAAGCTTCACCTCCAGAACCACCGTCGCTTCCACCGCCATCGTCCATGGGCCCATAGGACTCCATGGCCTTTACCAGCCCGTTGATGGACTTGAGCAGGGTCTGAACCATTTTCTCCAGCCAGCGGATGGTGGCGTGGAGCTCCCCGGCGTTCTGGGCATAAAAATACCCCAGCGGCCCGCCCGCGATGGGCAGGCCCTTGCACCGCATCCGGTGGACCATGTTGGTGAGCTGGTCTTTGCTGAGCCCCAGCTTCCGCTGGAGCTGCGCCCGGGTCTGGATGTTGCCGCGCCCGGTGCAGTTGGCCTTCAGGTAGGCCAGGAGCTGTTCTTCTTTCATGGTGTCCTCCTTTTTCGGGGGACGTTTTCCCAAAAAAGGCATAAAAAAGCAGGGGCCATTATTCCCTCCGGGAAAACGGCCCCTATTTAATAATTATTGCAACTCCATCCCAGGCTCCTCCTGGGGCTGGGCGGGGGTGCTGAATTGGTAGCCGAACTCGTTGGCGTTTCGCCGGATGTAGCCCCAGCCATCCGGGGTGGGGGTGTATCCCTCCTGCTCCAGCAGGTGGGCCCGGTAGCCCGCCAGGTCGATGCCGCTGATACGGATCAAATCCTCGGATATACCGGCGTCCAGCAGCTTGTGCCTGCCGGACTCCTCCAGGTCGGCGCGCTGCATCCAGTCATAGCAGTTGAGGTTTTGGGAAATATCCAGCGCCAGCTTCAGGTCATGGCAGCCCTCCAGCGCCAGGGCGGCGGCGTACCGCTCCATGAAGTGGGGGGAACCCTGGCCCTTCTGATCCAGCACAAGCCCCAGCTCAACACCATCGTAGAGCAGGTCTGCCACAGTATCGCTGTACTGGGCAACCAAGTCCCCTGCTTCGGGCAGGGCGCACTGGGCATCCACTAAGGCGCATTCGTCCCAGCGTTTGACCCGCAGCTCCCGCAGGGCCATCACCTCCTCCACCGTATCCTCCCAGCCGTCCTCAAACGGTCCCGGCAGGCGCAGCCACGCCCCCTCCGGCACAGCGGTGGAGGCCAGCTTCAGCTTGACGCTCCAGCCATTGTCCTCTGGCAGCGGCGAGCCATGCCCGGAGTAAACCGGGGCGGGATCCATGTCCGGGTACTCCACATAATAGCTGCCGATGAACAGGCCGGGGTGGTCATACTCGTACTGACGCCCCACCGCGTCCAGATCAAGGAAGGGGAGGGCATCTTTCGGCATCTGGGTTTTATTGAGCAAATACCGCCTGCCCAGCGCCTCATAGCTGCCCGCGTCCAGGCATACCGTGTATTCATCCAGCGTCTGGAGCTGGTTGATGGCCTGGGCGGCGCTTTCGGGCGGGTCGATCTGGACGGCGGCGGCCAGGACGATCCCCTCCCGCACACTCAGCGTCCCCAGCCGCTTCCTGATCCAGTCCTGTTCCCGCTCCTCGCCGGGGAGCTGGGCCAGGTAGTCAAAATCGTTCAAGTTCACATCTCCATTCCTTGAGAAAATATCTTGTCCTCCAGTTGATCCAGCCATGTCATGTCCGATTCCTCCGCGGTACAGCGGATTTGCTTCAGCTTGCAGCCGAACGCTTCCAAATCACGTTTGACAGCCTGCACGCAGAAATCGGAGAAGCTCTCTGCCTCCGCTTCGTTTTCATCGTGGCAGCCAAATGTGTATTCCAGCTCCGCGTAACGGCCATGGAATTGGAACGTCAAATCCCCACAGACATAACTCCCCAGCGTCCTGTCCCGCTGGAATACGTCCCGGACGTGCCCGGAAAACGCGCGGCGCACATCCGGGAGCGCCAGCAAATTCAATTCGCCCGTTCCATCAAAGTCAAGCAGGAACGTCACTTTGGTGTGAACATCATAATCCAGTCCATCGTCCATCCTGTGACCCCCTTCAAATGGACAGGCTCATTCCGCCCTGGACGGCGTCCTGTTCCATGGCCTGCTCCATAGCGGGTTTAACGTAGCCGTACCCGGTGAGCTTCCCGCCGCCCTGCTCCATCACCGCCTGCCCATAGCGGTACAGGCTCACATTGGGCAGTAGGGCGGACAGCTCCCCCTCCGGCAGCAGCCCCTTCAGATGGGCGCTGGCCACCTCGTCCGGCTCACGGGGTTCCGGGTCGAAGGCGTAGCGGTCCAGTTCGTCCGCCAGTGTTAAGGCCCGGGCTGCGTCGTCACAGCCGGTGGATTCCAGCACGGCCTTGTACTTGGTCAGCTCACCGTCCAGCTCCGCCAGACGGCGGGCCAGCATATCCAGGGTAGACACCATGGCGGTCAGGCCGGTCAGGGTCGGGGCGGCGCAGTCCAGACACTGGGCGGGCTCGTCCACAACAGTCGTGCCTATCGGGCCGGGCAGCTTGATCTGAGCGCCGCTGGCCGTTTCGACCAGGAGCATATAATCCGGCTTTTTCAGCGTCAGATCCAGGGTTTTATACACCTGCTTCAGCTCCTCCCGCCGCTGGACATAGCCGCCCCGGGTGAACACGCCGCCCTCGGCTTCCCGGAATTGTTTGCCGATCCGCTCAAAATCCAGCAGCTCAAAGGCGGCGTCAGGGAGGCTGTCCGTTTCCGGGACGAACCCGTTTTCCGCACAGAACCGGCCCAGCTGGGCGTCGGTGACCACGCCCTCGACCAAGTGGCAGCAGTCCGTGCTGTACGCCAGGTCGATCAGCCGGGGCAGGGGGACAGGCGTAACGCCGGGCCGGGGCTGCTCCATTTGGATCAGGCCCTCCACGATGGCCAGCTCCGCATCACCCAGCTCCGACAGCCGCTGGGTCAGGGCGTTCAGCTCAGGCAGTGTGCCGCCCTGATCCAGATACGGGGAGAGGTGGCCGCAGCTGGGCAAACGGAGGATCTCCCACCCAGGCGCCTCGCCGTCCGCCAGCTCCAGCGTTTCCACCGCGTCCAGCAGGGCATAGGGCGCGGCGGGGAGGGTCAGCTCGGCGCACAACCCCTCCTGTGAGGACAGCTCCACCTCGAAAACCTTACGCAAGGCTCATCCCTCCCATCTGGGGCTGGGACTGGATCTGCTCCGGCCCGAACCGCTCCTGCTCCGTCTGGATGCTCCAACCATCCGAGTTCCAGAGGTGGACGTACAGCTCCGCACCACGGCTGATGCTGATCTCCCGCTGTTCAAAGCCTTCGCCCCAGCCGTCCGCTGCCTGCCCGGTAACATAGTCTTTCAGTGTGTCCAGCTCCCCAGCGGTGAGTTCACCCCGTATCTGGCATTCCGCCACGCCCCAGAGTCTGCCCTCCCGTTCCTCCACCCCGAACACTACCGAGCGCACTTTGTTGTCCACGGCGTCGGTTTCGTGGTACCAATGCATGATACCCCGCTCCGCTTCCTCGGGCATCCGGTTGCGGACGAGCGCCGCCATGATCTGATCCTCGTACCCCAGCAGCGAGCGTCCGTACAGCAGCACACTTTCCTCCTCCATACCGCCGTATCCGTCCGGCTCAAACAGCTCGGCGGTGAGGGGCATATAGAGCTTGAGGGTCTGGAGGGGCGGCGGGGACACGGTGAAGGAGTCCTGCCCGATGACCAACCCCAGGCCGCGACCATCGTCCCAGGCCACGTGGAAGGTGCCCATGTCGTCAATGGTCTGAAGCGTGCCTGTGGAGCCGGGTTTGATGGGGCACGGGTCATCCGAGCCCATCTCCCGGAGCTTGATCCGGCTGCCCTCGGGGTACTGCTCCCGCAGAAAGTCCAGCCATTCTATTTGGATGCTCATGGCTTTATCACTTCTTTCTTCTGAATTTTGCGCCGGATTCCCTCCGGCTGGATACAAAAATGCCCCGCTTCATCGGACGAAGCGGGGCACAGCGGCGTTTGCGCCGGAACAGATTCACTTGGTATTTTTGACCCTTCCTGCCCATAGGCTCACCCCCCTTCGCGGTATTTGACAGCAACAGTACCACAACTTTCCGCCAGAAGCTATCCGGCAGAACCAACAGATTTTCTGCGCTCCATGATCCGGGCCATATCGGTACGCAGGCACGTTTCCGCGTCCATGCGCCAGCAGACGAAGCCATGGCCGGGATAGGGGCAGCCCACGCACCGCTCGAAGGGGCCGGTAAGGACGGGGGGAGGCTCCCGGGGGACGGTGGTCAGGCACCCAGGCTCATAGAACTGAATCATCCGGTTCTTCTTATACCTCACCCTCACGGCGACAACCCCATTTCCGGCCCACTGTCAGCCTGTTGCTCCGCTGCCTCCAGCTCCCGCTGGTTGGACTGGCTGACACGCTCGTCCAGATCGTCCACGCTGTTCTCCATTTGCTCCGCCGTCCGCTCCAGAATTTCCCGCCGCTCCTTTGTCATGGGGTATCCGCTCTCCAGCGTTTCACAGGCGCAGCGGTACAGCTCCACAAGCTGTTCATCGGTGAATTGACGGCTCTCCTGCACCAGCCCCGCCCGGCAGGCGAAGTCCAGCTTGGCGGCCTCATAGTAGTGCCCGCCATCGAAATAATCGCCGTTCGCCACGGCGGTACGATCCGGGCTGCGCCGCCAGGTGGCGAACTTATACCCCCAGTCGCCCTCCAGCTCCTGGCCCGCCAGCACCACGCCGTTGAAGTCCGCCAGCAGCCGGAAGCCCTCATGGAGCCCCTCCGCCACCAGTGGCGGGGCTGACGCCATGGCCTGGGTATACTCGTAGACCTCGCGGCTCAGCGCGAAGGTGAGGTTGTAGACGTTGTCCGCATCCGGGCCGCGCTCCACATCGGCGTTGAAGGCGACGGTGCCCCGGGGCATGACCAGCACCACAGCCGTCCCATCCGCCAGCACCGGCAGGCAGCCCTTCTCCACCGGGCCGGTGGCAACGCCCTCCCGCTTCAGGCGGCGGGCCAATTCAGGGAAAAATTGATCGTTCATTTTGATGTACTCATCCTTCCTATGCTTTAATGTATAGGGTCAGCCCATGCCGCCCATCGTCATATCTTGTCCGGCTTCCGGCTCAGGCTCCTGCGCCTGGTGCAGTTCCTGCTCCCGCAGATCGAAGCAGCTCAGATATGCCTGGTAGTCCCCCCGCACCGGGTTGCAGCGCAGGCAGTAGCGGTACCGTTCCGTTTCCAACACATAACCGTAGTTCTGGCCCAGCATACCGCCGCTGATCTCCCCGCCGCTGATGTGGCAGTGGCGGAGCATGGAGGAGAAGTCCTTCAGCACCCCTCGGCGCAGTTGGTTGACCACCTGCCCCAGTTCCTCTTTGAATTCCGGGGTGTTCAGCCCTTCGGGACCCCGCGGCCACCAGGTGTGCCAGAACTCATCCCCGTCCCGCCCAAAGTCCATGCGGACGTGCCCAATCGTCCCAAGCTCCTCGTCTTTTTCGGGCGGCAGGGCATAAAAAAGCGCCGCCTCCTCGGGGGCAGCGGGGCGCACATCAAACTTGATGGGGTTGTCCGGGACGTCCAGGCCGTACTCCTCGCAGAAGGCTTCCAGATCCATGGTCTCGCCGTGGAGGAAATAATCCCCCTTGCCGATCCGCCTGGCCTTGGTGGCGGGCCGCTTCAGCGGCTTGGGGGAGAGGACGGTGCCGCTGTGGTCATAGCTGGTGTAGTCCACCAGCTCGGCGTGGGCGGCGGGGTCGCTGTCTGTGCCGCGCATATCGTAGCAAAACCACCCGTCCGGCACCGTTTCCCGGGGGATCAGCCAGTTCGTGGTGAGCACGGGCTTGCCGAACAGCTGGGCGTGCTGCAGCTCATCCCGAAAGATGTTGATTGACACTTGTTTTTCACTCCTCGGTTTCAATATTTTTATCCCCTGGGTTTACCAGGGCAGATCAAGATCCAGCGTTTTCCCGCGTTCATCCAGATACATTTCCTGCGCGCTCTCATAGTGCCTGAGATGGGCAAGCTCCTCACGGAGCCTGTCCATTTCATCATACATACTATCGTGCGCGCCGGGAGGGTCATAGCCAAACCCCAGCTGGATGTCGATTTGGATGGAAATATCTATCTCCTCAATTTTCTTGAGGAGCTCCTTCTTCTGTCTTGTCATCGCTGCCTCCCCGGTCAGCCCATCGTCTGGCCCATCTCCGGCTCCTGGCAGGGCCAGGGGGCGCTGAGACGGCGGACGGAGCCGAAGCTGGTTTCCCGGACGCCGTCCGCCTCCATCTCAGACCGGCCCAGGGCTTCAAAATCAGTGAAGCCGTCCAGCATCTCTACAACCTCATCCCCCGCACCGGCGTACCCCAGGGCGGCGATAGCGTATTCCCGCTCACTGCTGGTTGTCAGCTCATAGTCAGTGAGATCCATGGCGATGGTGCCAGCCTCATGGAAAGAACGGGGCTCCTCCACCTCCAGAACCGCGCCGAACACTCTCAGCTCCTCCTTTGCCAGCCCCTGGACGCACTCGGCCAGGACGTTTGCATCCTCCACGGTGACAGCGTCCGTGGGCAGCAGGTGCGCCCAGGGGTAGCCGATCTCCACACCTTGGATGGTGGCGCTGTCCAAGTCCTCCAGCCGCAGCATCCTTTTTGCCTGCTCCAGCGCATCGTCCGAGGCGGGCAGATCCAGCAGGACGGCGCCAGCGGGGGAGGCCAGGGTGAGGGCGAAGGCGGGCCGGTCTGTCTCTTTCTGTGTCTGGGCTGCTTCCCGGCGTTTCACATAGCCAATAGGCGTGTACGCCCCGCCATGGCTGGCATAGTATGCCGCACCGATCCCAGCATAGTCCAGGTAGGGCCAGACCTCCTTGGGAAAATCAACCTCCGCTTTCCCGTGCTCCACCAGCCAGCCGCCCAGATCTTTATCCGAGGTGAGGCCCTCAATGAATTCATATCGATCCAGGCTGGAGGCGATACCCAGCACATCATCCAGCCCGTTGACACTCTCCGCGTCCAGCGCGCCGGAAAAAATACGCCGTTCTTCCGCGCCCATGGTATCCACCAGCCCCGCCAATGCGTTTAGCTTACGGATATCAGCCTCCTGCTCCATATCCGCGCCGCTGATATATTGGGTGAGGTTTGGAATCGGGTAGAAGGCGCCTACAATCCTGACGGGGTCGTTGCTGGCGCAGTGTTCGTCAAGCTCCGCAAGCATCGGCCAGACGCTGTCCGGCTCAGCAGGAAAACGGATGCGGATTTCAGGATCCCGCTCTCCCCTGGAAATAAAGATATCCATTATGCCAGACCTCCCATCTCCTGCTGGTACTGTTCCGAAGGGTCATCCTGCATCAGCTCATCCAGCGTCAAGCTGCCGTGATAGGCCACATAGCCCAGCTCGGTGAGCGCACAGTCCGTATCTGGGTTGGACGGCTTGGGTACAAAATCAAATTGATCCAGGTTCTCGGCCAGCTGTCGCACCTCGCTGGCATATTGGGGTCGGGCCAACAGCACCACCGCATCCAGCTTTTCTCTCTGCTCTGTGTCCAGAGGTTCGATGGCCCGACACATCGCGTTGAGATCCTCCAATCCGTCACGGGTGAGGCTGACTACGGCGGACACCTGTGGGGGAAGGCCATCCATGGCGATTTCCATCCGATAGCCCTCCGGGCCGCTTCCGGCCCGCTCCAGCGTCCGCTGAATCTGCTTATCCGGGCAGGGCAGGTAGAGGCACCCGGTGGTTTTGCCACCCGGCCCCGACTTGAGTTCGATCATCAGCTGGGGCATTTGGTGGAGATGGGTGGGGAGGTGCCGCCCATCGTAGATCTGCTCCAGCTTCATGCCGTTGGCGTACACCACGCCGTAAGGGGTGACCGTCCCAACGCCGCGCTGGATCAGGTCGAGGGCCACCGCATGATAATCCAGGCTTTCAAACACCTCCGTTGACATGGACTCACCGCTGACGGTTAGGGTGTGGGCTTTGCCGATCTGCTCCAAATCAGAGAAATCGGTGATTACGGTGGCCTGCTGGCAGCAGAAGGTGAGGTTGATGAAGTCCTTGATGTCCGACAGGCACAGTTTGCTGGCCATGGCCTGGAACTTTTCCTTCTCACCTGCACAGAAGCTGTCCAGCCGCTTGGCCAGGTAGTCCAGCTCGTCCACGTTCACGCTCTGGGCCACCAGCCGGTTCAGGACGGGGTACTCGCTGTCCAACTCATCCACCTGGCAGTCCTGGGCGGTGGGGGAGCCGATGCCCATATCCTCCAACAGTTCAATAGTGTGGTCGTACTCGCTGTCCGGGATGGGAAAGGGGATGGTGACCTGCCCGTATCCTGGGCTGGCCCGGTTGCTGAGGATTGCTTTGAACATCATTCTGAAAAACTCCTTCCAATATTTTTGTGCGATGTTGTGTTGGTGTGGCGGACAAATTATGCCGGCCCTCTATAGGTAAAAACCGGAGGGTCGGCAAGGCTGGCAATCTCAAATTTTTCTCACGTCCCGTCAATGCTCCGCCTCCGGGACATAGCCCCGGCAGGTGAGGCACACGGTTTTGTTCGGCAGCTCATAGTGCCTGCCGGTGAACAGGCGGGAAGGACTGCCGCAACCGCTGGCAACCCGCCAAGGGGCGCTTTCACGCTTCATGCTGAAAACGCATGACTGATAGGTGTGGGAATAATTAGGCTTCATCTACGTCCCCCTCTTTTCTTTGGGTGGTGTCCGGCAACAACGATACCGGCTTTGGAGGCGGAAGTCCATTCACCATACCACCCAAACAGGACCCGCGAAACCAGGGCACTATCAACAAAGGCGTGGGACGCAAAAACGCCGCCTCTCAAAAGAGAGACGGCGCTAAAAAGTACGGAATTATTTTTTGCCTGCCGAGATGCCTTTTCCACGGTACGGGCAGGACAACGGTGAGTGTGTGGGTTTGAGCCGGGTCGGTTTGGGAAATCTGCTTGAAAATAGCAGTAAGCGTCAAATAGAGCTGAACTCACACAGGCCACAAAATAACCGGCA
>CAJTVM010000058.1 GCA_910579595.1 uncultured Oscillospiraceae bacterium | reverse complement strand
ACCGCAACTACACCAACAACGTCTCCGCCATGAAGAAGAACCTGGAGAAGCTCTCTTCCGGTTACAAGATCAACCGCGCCGGTGACGACGCCGCCGGTCTGGCCATTTCCGAGAAGATGCGCGCCCAGATCACCGGCCTGGAGACCGCCCAGAAGAACGCCAAGGACGGCATCTCCCTGGTGCAGACCGCTGAGGGCGCCCTGACCGAGGTTCACGATATGCTCAACCGTATGGTGGAGCTGGCCACTCAGTCCGCCAACGGCACCTACGAGGATTCCACCGACCGCGCCCAGCTCCAGAAGGAAGTTGACCAGCTGCGCAGCGAGATTAACCGCATCGCCGACAGCTCCAACTTCAACGGCATCAAGCTGCTGGACGGCTCCATGAGCTCCGCCGCCGGTGTCTCCGACGTTACGGTCACCGCCGTGAACGACGGCCTGCGCGGCTCCGGCGCTGCTGCGGCAAAGGGCGTGTATACCATCGACTTCAGTGACCTGAAGGTGGATGTGGGCGTTGTTGCTGCCAATGGAACCGTTGCGACACTGACCTGTGCCGGAATCACCCTCGGTACGATTGAGGCGAAGGCCGCACGTACCGCCGGAGACGGCATCGCGACGCTGACGATTGGCGACCTCTCCTTCACTGTTTCCACTGCCAATACCACCGCCACCATCGGCGGCCTTGAGTTCAGCATCACATATGGTGCAGGTAAGATCACTCTGACCGGCAAGGGCAAGGGTGCCGCCGGCGCCGATCCCAGCGAGGCCGATGTAGAGACGTTCAACCAAACCGACCTGGGCGTTGGCGTAAGTTGGAGCACTGCTGCAAGCGGCAATAACAACGGCTACGACTTCGCCGTCCACGCTGGAACGCCAGTGGCCGCAGCCAGCAAAGACAAGCTGGCCCAGGGTGAGTTCATGTTGAGCGACGGCGACATCAAGAACGGCGCCAGCATCAAGATCGGTGACGAGACCTACACTTTCGTCGTGGGCGCCGCGAACAAGAAGACCACCTACGCTGCTGGTGAGATCGACCTGACCGCCTATGAAGAGGGCGCCACGGGCATCGCCGCCGAGGCTGCCAGGCAGCTGTCCAAAGCGGCGGCGGGCAACACCAAGTTCCACGTCCAGACCGTCGGCAAGGACGGCACTGTCCGCCTGACCGAGAAGGCCGGCGCGTTCACCAACTACAACGAGTGGGACCTCCAGGGCACCAAGGGTAATGAGCAGGATGCTTCCTGGACCAACAAGACCACCGGCGCGAGCATCGTGCAGTTCTCCAAGGCCGGCAAGGGTCTGACTCTCCAGATCGGCGACACCGCCGACCCCTACAACCAGCTGAATGTGAACATCGGCGATATGCACTGCGCCTCCCTGGGCATCGCCGGTATCAGCGTCGCCAATCAGACCGATGCGCAGAATGCCATTTCCGCCATTAAGAACGCCATCAACAAGGTGTCCGACGTGCGCGGTACTCTGGGCGCCACTCAGAACCGTCTGGACCACACCATCAACAACCTGTCCGTGATGACCGAGAACATCCAGGACGCCGAGTCCACCATCCGCGACACCGACGTTGCCGAGGAGATGATGGCCTACACCAAGAACAACATCCTGATCCAGTCCGCCCAGGCCATGCTGGCTCAGGCCAACCAGGTGCCTCAGGGCGTCCTCCAGCTGCTCCAGTAATTTGTTCCTGGCACAAACCGCATAAACCCAACCACAGGGGCGGGCGCAAGCCCGCCCCTTTTTATGATTACACACGGAAAGGATGCCGCGCTATGCAAACCATTGATCTCGCCCGCCGCTGCGCCGAGTTGGGGGCTGTTGAGGATGCCTGTAACGCTTATATCCTGGCCCTCCACCAGGGGGGGCTTTCCCCGGAGGAGCGGATGGAGACCGCCGTTTACCTGCTGCGTATGGGCGGGAATTACCGGATTGCCTATACGCAATTTGTCCAGCTCTACCATGAGGGGCAGTTCCGGGAGGAATGCCTGGACATCATGACCCAGGCGTTTTACCAGCCCAACGTGAAGCTGATGAAGAACCGATATGAGAAAAACTGCGCGGCACTGAAAAAGTACCCCTATCTGTTCCGGACGGACTTCCCCCAATTTGAGGAGTTGACGCTCCGTTTCTATCCCTATGACGACAACGGCTACCTGCCCTTCGACCCGGAAAAGCAGGAATTCGGCGGCTATGTGAACTACAACCACCCAGTGGTGAGCCGGAATTTTTTCAAAAATTTGGACGATCCCATCCTGGCCCAGGATGTTTACAGCCAATATGAGCTGGAATATTTGACCGACAACGTGCGCCCCAGCGAGGACATCGGGCGGGAAAACCACCTGTACCTCCACTATGCCAGCTGGGAGACCTTCTGCGCCCATTTGCAAGTGCTGAATCTGCGGGAGCTTTTGAAGCAGAAAAAGATCGTGTTCCTGTTTGGGGAGGAGATTTCCCGCTACCCCATCGACTTCCAGGAGATGTACGGCATCGACTACAGCCAGTACCCGGTGAAGCCCATCGGGGTGAAGGATATCCACCGGCTGATCTGGCACACCCAGCTGTCCTCCGACAACGGCGGCGACTTCTTCAACGAGGTGTTTGACAACCACCCCAATCTCATCTGCCTGCCTTCTGTTATGCTGGATTATGTGGAGAAGAGCATCCAGGAGGTCAAAGATACTTTTGATAAGGCGGACAAGGAACGCGCTTACGGCAATATACCCAACTTTGAGGAAGAGCTGACGCGGCAGTGCTATTGGAACGGGAACCGCTCTGATAAAGACATTCTGGTCATGCTCTTTATGCTTCAAGGCCCATTTATGGGCGGTCTGGACCACGCCGCCCGCATTGCCCCGGCCCTGTTCTTCCAGCCCCACTTTGGACACCTCGACTATGACCTGACCCATGGGGAACACGACCGCACTGTCCTTCTATGCGAGCAATATGACAAAGTTCGCAGCTCTCCGGTGTTCAAGGCGTTCAAATATATCAAGACCTTCACGCCCGTGCGCCGTTTTACCACCAGCGCCGCCGCCACCTTCCGCTGGCAGATTGAAAAACGAAGCCTCCTCAAGGACAAAGAAGAAAAGCTGAAGGGGAAGCTGGTTGTTGCAAGCGATTTGGCCATGGACCGCTCCCTGAACCGCAGCTTCATGATCGATCCAGAGGACCGGCTGTACAAGGACAGCGTGCTGGTGCGCTTCGAGGACGGCAAGACCAACCCCCGGGCTACCTTCACTGCCTTGGCCGCATTTTTGGACATTCCCTATACCGAGAGCATGACCTACTGTTCGTCCCAAGGTATCCATGACGTGGAAACAGCGGAGGGCAATGTCATTGGCTTTGACACTGCCACCGTGTACCGCACCTACGACGACTACGCCACTGACGAGGAGCGGGCGTTCATTGAGTTTTGCCTGCGGGACGCCTACCAGTTCTATGGCTATGACTTCCATTACTATGACGGCGGGCCGGTGGACGAGGAGCGGATTAAACAATGGGTGGAGGGCTTTACCAAGGTTAACAAATTCATTGCGCTTTCCTGGAAAAACAATGTCTTAGCTGATGCCACACTGAAAGACAACGGGGAAAAGCCAACCGAGGAGCAGAGGGAAGGAGTCCTTGCCGACATTATCAGAAAGTATGACGCGGTGCGCCTGAAGCTGGCCAAACGCCTGATGGGCAGCCTCTACTTCGTCAACAAGAACGGCCAGCCCCTGCGGATGATGCCGAAGCTGGAGCTGGACCCGGCGCTGCTGCGTGAGCCGCTGTACCACTGAGGAGGACGTATGGATAAAGGCACAGTTTACTTTTTTACGGGCCTTGCCGGGGCGGGCAAGACCACCATCGGCGGGTTGTTCTTCCGCCGCCTCAAGGCCCGGAAGAACGACGTGTTCTGCATGGATGGCGACGCCATGGACGGCGTGTTTGAGCGCACGGGCTACTCCACCGCAGCGCGGCTGAAGGACGCGAAGGCCCAGTTCCGCCTGTGCCGCGCCCTGTCCGAGCAGGGCATCGACGTGGTGATGTGCTCCATCTCCATGTACGACGAGATTCGGGACTGGAACCGGGCCAACATCGAGAACTACAAGGAGATCTACATCAAGGTGACCCGGGACACCCTCTACCGCCGGGATCAGAAGAAGCTCTACTCCTCGGGAGCCAAAGAGGTGGTGGGGGTGGACCTGCCCTGGGACGAGCCCAAAATGCCGGACGCGGTGGTGGAAAATGACGGTCAGGACACCCCGGAGGCCATCGTAGCCCGGCTGGAGAAGCAGTTCGGGCTTGTATGAGAACGGGCGGCGGAAATAGACCTATGGATACAAAGAACAACTGGAAGAATCTTTGGGCCAGCCGATCAGCGTATGAGGATATCCTGTGTAGCGGCGATCCCCAAAAGGTTTTCATGGAGTTGAAGCGGGCCAACGGCTTTGACGTGGTGAAGGACGGCATCTCCTACGAGTCCTTCCTGTCGCAGTACCGCCAAATGAGGGAACAACTCTCCCGCAGTTTGTCGGAGGGGGAGAGCCTGCGCAGCGTCTATGAGGTGGGCTGCGGCAGCGGGGCAAACCTGTTTCTGTTGGAGCGGGAGGGGATCGCCTGCGGCGGCATCGACTACTCCCAAAGCCTTCTTGCGTGCGCAAAACAAGTTTTGCGCGCAGCGGATATCCGCTGTGACGAGGCATACCAACTGCCGGCGGAGCCAAAATACGATGCGGTGATCTCAGTCAGCGTATTTGGTTATTTCACCGATGAAGGGTATGCGGAAGCCGTCCTTGAGAAAATGAGCCAAAAAGCGCACTTTGCCGTTGGGATCCTTGAGCTTGCCGACGCGGAGAAGAAAGGGGCCTATACCGCATATCGGAAACAAATTATCCGCAATTATGAGGAGCGGTACAAGGATCTGCCGCGGCTATTTTACAGCAAAGCATTTTTTGAGACCTTTGCCCGCAGGCACGGCCTGGATGTGGAGTTCTGCTCGGTGAATATGCCGGACTATTGGAATAGTCAATTCTATTTTGACTGCTATCTGTACAAGCGCTGAAACAACCGCATTGAGGGGGATTCGTATGCTGACCCAGCCCCAATTTGACCTGCTCGCGGAGCTTTCGGCCCCATCTGGGGCAAGCTGCGCCGACCCGGATGCGGCTGTGATCCGGGAACTGGAAAAACTTGGCCTTCTCGACAACGGCCAGCCCACCCCGGCCGGGCTCGCTGCCCTGGAGCCCTACCGGGTGAAGCGGGCGGTGTTCCTGGCGGCGGGCTTCGGCAGCCGTCTGGCGCCCATCACCCTCAACACCCCCAAGCCCCTGGTGCGGGTCCACGGGAAACGCATCATCGACACCCTGCTGGACGCCTGCCTGTCTGCGGGCATTGAGGAGCTCTACATCGTCCGGGGCTACCTGGCGGAGCAGTTCGACCAGCTCCTCTACCAGTACCCTAAGCTCCACTTCCTGGAAAACCCGGTCTACAACGAGACCAACAACATCTCCTCCGCCCTGTGCGCCAAGCATCTGCTGTCCAATGCCTACGTGCTGGAGGCCGACCTGGTGCTGTCAAACCCCCGGCTCATCCGGCCCTATCAGTACCGCTCCAACTTCCTGGCCTTCCCCACCCCCCGCACCGACGACTGGTGCTTTGAGGTTACGGACGGAGTCATCACCCAGGAGAAGGTGGGCGGCGAGGACTGCTGGCAGATGGTGGGCATCTCCTACTGGGACGGGGCGGACGGGGAAAAGCTGGCACGGGATTTGCAGGCCGTCTATGAACAGCCGGGGGGCCGGGAGCGGTACTGGGAGCAGGTGCCGCTGGCATATCGCCGGGAACATTACCGGGTGGCCGTCCGCCCCTGCCGGGAGGGAGACGTGACGGAAATCGACACCTTCGAAGAATTGAAGGTTTTTGACAAAAGCTACGATACCGACTGAGCCGGGGAGGAACTTATGATGGACATCAAACGGAATATTCTGCTCAATCCCGGCCCCGCCACCACCACGGACACGGTGAAGCTGGCCCAGCTGGCGCCGGACATCTGCCCCCGAGAGAAGGAGTTCGCCGCCCTGATGGCGGGTCTGCGGGAGGATTTGGTGCGGGTGGTTCACGGGGACCCGGAGAAGCACACGGCGGTGCTGTTCTGCGGCTCGGGGACGCTGTGCATGGACGTGTGCCTCAACTCCCTTCTGCCGGAGGGGAAGCAGACTCTCATCGTCCACAACGGGGCCTACAGCGCCCGTGCCGTAGAGATATGCCGGTCTTACGGCCTGCCCCATATCGACCTGACCCTTCCCTATGACCGCCCCGCCGATCTGGCGGCGGTGGAGGAGGCCCTGCGGGCCAACCCGGAGGTGGCCCTGGTGTACGCCACCCACAATGAGACGGGCACCGGCCTGCTCAACCCCATCCGGGAGCTGGGGGCGCTGGCCCATCAATATGGAGCCGTCTTTATCACCGACACCACCAGCACCTACGCCATGCGGCCCATCGACATCGAAACGGATCACATCGACTTCTGCATGGCCTCCGCCCAGAAGGGGCTGATGGCCATGACGGGCCTGTCCTTTGTCATCGGCCGGCGGGACTTGATCGAGGTCTCCAAGGACTATCCCCGCCGCTCCTACTACGCCAACCTGTTCCGGCAGTATGACTGCTTCCAGCGCACCGGGGAGATGGAGTTCACCCCGCCGGTGCAGACGGTGTACGCCGCCCTCCAGGCCATGAAGGAGTACTGGGCCGAGGGGGAGCAGGCCAAATGGGCCCGCCACACCCGAACCATGAACGCCATCCACGCCGGACTGGAGGCGCTTGGCTTCCGGGAGACCATCCGGAGTGAGTGGCAGGCGGGGCTGGTGGCGGCGGTGCGCAACCCCAACGACCCCAACTGGGATTTTCAGAAGGTCCACGACTACTGCTATGAGCGGGGTTTCACCATCTACCCCGGCAAGGTGGGCACGGTGGGAACCTTCCGCCTGTGCGCCCTGGGGGCCATCGACGAGGGGGATATCCGGGCATTTTTCCGGGTGTTCCGGGACGCGCTGGACGGGTGCGGCGTGGCTGTGCCGGTGCGGTACGGCGGCTGAGGAGGTCAAGGGATGAAAACAGTTTATACCTGCTTTACCACGGATGTGATCCACGAGGGGCACCTGAATATCATCCGGCAGGCCCGAAAATATGGCCAGGTGATCGTGGGCGTTCTGACCGATCAGGCCATGATCCGCTTTGACCGGTTCCCCACCATCCCCTTTGAGGAGCGCCTTGCGCTGGTCAAGGGCCTGGAGGGCATCAGCCGGGTGGTGGTTCAGGATACCATCCTGTACGACGAAATCGTCCGTCAGCTCCGCCCCGATTACGTAATCCATGGGGACAACTGGCTGACCGGGCCCCAGAAGGTGATCCGGGACAATGTGGAGGCGCTTCTGGGCGCCTACGGCGGGCAGCTCATTGACGTGCCCTATACCTACAGCGAGAACATCACCCGGATCGACCGGCAGATGCGGGAGAAGCTGGCCATGCCGGAGTACCGCCGCCGCCGTCTGCGCCAGCTCCTGGGGCTGTGCCCGGTGGTGAAGGCCATCGAGGCCCACAGCGGCCTGACCGGGCTGATTGCGGAGAAAACCGTGGTGGCCCAGGACGGGCGGCTGGACCAGTTCGACGCCATGTGGGTGAGCTCCCTGTGCGACTCCACCGCCAAGGGCAAGCCGGACATCGAGCTGGTGGATATGTCCTCCCGCCTGCGCACCATCGATGACATCATGGAGGTCACCACCAAGCCCATCATCCTGGACGGGGACACCGGCGGGCTGCCGGAGCACTTCGTCTACAACGTGCGCACCCTGGAGCGGATGGGGGTATCCGCCGTCATCATTGAGGACAAAAAAGGGCTGAAGAAAAACAGCCTGTTCGGCAACCAGGTGAAGCAGACCCAGGACAGCATTGAGGGGTTCAGCGAGAAGATTCGGGCGGGCAAACGGGCCCAGCTCACCAACGATTTTATGATCATCGCCCGGATTGAGAGCCTGATCCTGGAGCGGGGGATGGAGGACGCCCTGCGCCGCGCCGCGGCCTTTGCAAAAGCGGGCGCGGATGGAATTATGATCCACAGCAGGAAAAAGGATCCTGCCGAGATCCTGGAGTTCTGTGGCCGCTTCCGGGCGGCGGACGAGCACACCCCCATCGTGGTGGTGCCCACCTCCTTCAACGCCATCACGGAGGAGGAGCTGGCCGCCCACGGGGTGAATATCGTCATCTACGCCAACCAGCTCACCCGAAGCGCCTTCCCCGCCATGCAGAAAACCGCGGAGGACATCCTGCGTTGCCACCGGGCGAAGGAAGTGGATGAACGACTGATGCCCATCAAGGAGATCATCACGCTGATTGACGAGCTGTAAAAGAGACAGAGGGAGGGCTTGCCTTTGAAAATTGAAGATTTTGTGGGGCTTTTGGGGGCGGATTTTTACGCCGGGGTGCCGGACAGCCAGCTCAAAGCGCTGTGCGCCTTTCTGCTGGACAAATACGGCCTGGATCCCGCCCGCCACGTCATCGCCGCCAACGAGGGGAATGCGGCGGCGCTGGCGGCGGGCTACCATCTGGCCACGGGCAAGACCCCGGTGGTGTACCTGCAAAACAGCGGCCTGGGGAACATCGTCAACCCGGCGGCATCCCTGCTGAACGGGAAGGTATACGGCATCCCCTGCCTGTTCCTGGTGGGCTGGCGGGGGGAGCCGGGTGTCCACGACGAACCTCAGCACATTTTCCAGGGGGAGATCACCCTGAACCTGCTGGAAACCCTGGACATCCCGTATTTTATCCTCGACAAAACCACCACAGAGGAACAGGTGAAGGCTAAGCTGTCGGAGTACCGCGCCCTGTTCGCCCGGGGGAAGCAGGCGGCGTTCGTGGTGCGCAAGGGCGCCCTGGAATACACGGGCAAAACCGCTTATGGCAATTCCCACCCCATGTCCCGGGAGGAGGCCATCGGTTATATTCTGGCGGCCGCCGGGGACAACCCGGTGGTGTCCACCACCGGCAAGGCCAGCCGGGAGGTGTTTGAGCTGCGGGAGGCCCGGGGCCAGGGCCATGGGCACGACTTCCTGACGGTGGGCTCCATGGGGCACAGCTCGTCCATCGCCCTGGGCATCGCCGCCCAGAAGCCAGGGCGGCGGGTGTGGTGCCTGGACGGGGACGGGGCGGCGCTGATGCACCTGGGGGCCATGGCGATCATCGGGGCGAATAAGCCCGCCAACCTGATTCACATCGTGCTGAACAACCAGGCCCACGAGTCCGTGGGCGGTATGCCCACCGTGGCGGGGCAGGTGGATCTGTGCGCCATCGCCCGGGCCTGCGGCTACCCGTCCGCAGTCTCCGCAGACAGCCCGGGCGGGCTGGACGATGCGCTGGCGGCGGCAAGGAACGGAAACCAGCTGGCATTTATTGAGGTGAAGTGCGCCCTGGGGGCCCGGGCGGACCTGGGCCGGCCCACCGCCACCCCCCAGGAGAACAAGGTGGCTTTCATGACCAATCTGGAGGGATAACTATGCCCCTGTGCGATCTCCACACCCACACCACCGCCTCCGATGGGCAGTATACGCCCACAGAGCTGGTGGGGCTGGCAAAAAACCGCAGACTGTCCGTCCTGGCCGTCACCGACCATGACACCATCGCGGGCGTGAATGAAGCCCAGCGGGCGGGGGAAGCCCTGGGCCTGACGGTGATCCGGGGGGTGGAGCTGAGCGCCAGGGAGTATCCCAACTTCCACATCCTGGGCTATGGCTTCCGGGACGGGGACACGGAGCTGGCCCGGCTGTGCGAACAGCTCCGGGCGGGCCGGGACGAGCGGAAGTACAAAATCGTGGATTTCCTCCGGGAAAAGGGCGTGGACATCGACCTGTCCGAGGTGGAGGAGCTGGCGGGGGGCGAGGTTATCGCCCGGCCCCATTTTGCCCTGGTGATGGTGAAGCACGGCTATGCCGCCACCAACCGGGAGGCATTCGACCGCTATCTGGACACGGAGGAGTTCCGGCAGAAGGTCAAGCGGTTCAAGGCGGACGCCCGCACCTGCGTGGAGGCCATCAAGGCGGCGGGCGGGAAGGTCTCTCTGGCCCACCCCTACCAGATGGGGCTGCCGGACAGTGAGCTGGAGGAGCTTGTGTCCTGCCTCAAAGGCTGGGGCCTGGACGCCATTGAGTGCCATTATCCCAAATACACACGGTCACAGCAGGAATTTTATCTCCGCCTTACGGAAAAATTCCAGCTCCACCGCACCGGCGGCAGCGATTTCCACGGGGAGAAGGTAAAGCCGGAGGTGGAGCTGGCGGCGTTGGAACTGGAACTGGATTGGTTAACAGAGGATGATTGGATAGGAAAGGGTTCATGACCATCGTACAAAACGTCTACGTTTGGAACAGACGTCATGGGTGACATGCGAGTAGCCAGGATGGGGACACTGTGCGGCGCACCTGGCGGAGAGTATACCCTGCAAGGAACTTTATCGCAAAGGTAGTTAACTGAGACATTGGGAAAAAGTGAATCAGAAGCCAGAAGTGAGTTAGTCCAATGAGCGGTACACCATGGCAACGAGCGAAGGTATGCCCCGTTAATGCAAGAAAGAGGGGGAGCATCATTGTGAATCTATGGAAACTATTTCAAGCAGAGCGGCAGGGGGATATCGCAAAGATTAACGGAGAATATGGCCGAATTCAGCAGGAACATCATGACCGTTTCCTGGGCAGTGAGATGATAAAAAATGACGCTCGAGAAAATAGACGGTTGTGGGCCAGTGCCGAACAAACTGCGATGAGTCTGCTCCAACATATCGAAAGTAATGCCCGTCTCAAAGATGGTCTGATTAAACGAGTCAAAGCGTCTTTTTAGCCTGATTCCCATCGTGGGCCGGGAGGCGCTACGGGAACGCAAGCTGGACTACGTGTTGATTCTGCCATGGAATCTGAGGGATGAGATTATTGGAACCGCAGAGTTTATCCGCGAATGGGGCGGACAGTTTGTTGTCTGTATCCCGCAGTTTCAAATCATATAATGTCAGACAACACTCTTTGAAAATAAATGGATATGTAAGAAGATTGGCAAGAGTGCATGGCAGTTCTAAAAGTTGGAGGTGTGTTGATGCCAAAGATTTTTATCAGTCATTCCAGTAAAGATGCCGTCCTGGTGGAGAGATTTTCCGAGTTTTTGCAGATGGGCATGAACTTACATCAAAATGACATTTTTTGCACTTCAATGCAAGGAACCCTTCCTACGGGTGAGGATTTTATCACCGCCATTAAAAACAGCATGGCAGAATGTAAAGCCACAATTTTTCTATTGACAGAGGCGTATATGGACAGCCCGTTTTGCTTGGCGGAGCTTGGAGCAGCTTGGGCACTTGGCCAAACAATATGTCAAGGCTGCAAAGGGCAACAATCCACTGGTATGGGGTTCGCTTGGTTTTTTATATAGGAGCGGATTAGGGTGCAAAAGGGATCTTGATCAGGCTAAGGAATGCTATAGGCGCGCCATTGAATTGGGCGGAGCTGGTTCGTATTCCACCATTGCTGAAATCTATGCTATTCATGGTGAGATTGAACAGGCAATAGATAATTACACTAAATCGGTAGAATCAGGCTATACTTCCGCAGCTTATTCGCTTGGAATACTGTATAAAGAAGGTGGGAAAGCTTTCTCTCCGGATTATGTAAAGGCTGCGAATTACTTTAAAATTGCAGCTGATGCTGGCATGACAGAAGCGAAATATCAGCTTGGCCAACTATATTATATGGGATACGCAGTATTTGAGCGTGACTTTAAGGTTGCCTGTAAATGGTTCCGGGAGGCAGCAGAGGAAGGCGATATGCTATCGCAGTATAATCTTGGGTATGCGTATCATCATGGCCTTGGGGTTGAACAAAATTGGGATCTCGCTGTCCATTGGTATGAGCAAGGGGCACGGCGGGGACACCAGCTCTGCCAGATTGATGTCGCTGACCTATATGCCCAGGCAGATCACCAGGATTACGATAAGGCAATCTATTGGTATACAAAAGCTGCGGAGCAGAACTCAAGCGAGGCACACCGAAAACTGGGTGATATGTACTACTTTGGGATTGGATGCGAAATAGACCAAATCAAAGCAATCAACCATTACGCAAAAGCAGCAGAGCAGAAGGAATACATTGCCCAATTGAGACTAAATAGCAAAATTTGATTTTCCTGTTCATAGTCCGCCGCCCTACATGATGCACCATGTCGTTATGTTGGATTGTTGGTGTGATCCAGCCGCAAGGCCACGGGTCAAAGTGATGTGCATCTTACCTTGACTGAGTCAGAGAGATAGAAAGTCCCACTGCCTCCGCCGCCCAACACGAAGTATGTGTTGTTGAGTTACATAGTTCAATTATTGACCATCGGATGTTGTCCGCTGAGGTCAACGCTAATTGGCGGAACGTCAAGAGGCGCTTTTAGAAAGTTAATACTTCACCACAATGCTGGGCCGCAAACTGCTTTACAGTTTGCGGCCCAAATTTTTTCGACATTTTTCGCCGCTGCTCGACAATCCCCACTGTTGAGCAGTAACGAAAGCTGCCGAATTGCTTTCCCCCGTTGCCGGGGGCCTCCGCTTCTGAAATCAAGATTTTCCCAAGATTTCAGAAGAACAGGAGGTCTGCCCTATGGCAGAAAAATATTACGTTCGTGTTCGCGGCGAGCTTGTCTTGGTGACCCCCGAGGTATACAAGGCTTGCTACCAAACCAAGCGCCGGGTCAAAACCTTGTACGAAAAGGACGAGCGCAATGGGCTTGTGTCCTATGACAGTATGGATACCGAGGATATGCTGGGGGAGGAAACCATCCCGGATCGCTCTCTTCCCAGCGTGGAAGATGCGGCTATAGACAATCTGCTTCGAGAAAAGCTCCACTATTGCCTAAAGCAGCTCCCGGAATCCGATCAGGAACTGCTCCATGCGCTGTATTTTGAAGAATTGTCTGAGCGGCAACTCGCAGATAAGCTGGGTATTCATTACATGACTGTCCACAATCGAAAGGCCAGATTGCTTCGTGTGCTCAAGAAAATGATGAACAAGTAAAAATAATTTGGTGCAACCCCCTCGCGAACTCGGCTTAAGTAGTGAGGGGGTTGTCCCATGCCCCCGGTGTACCTTGAAAAACACCGGGCCATGCCCGGTTACATCCGGCGACTGAAATACGTTCCCTGACGAAGCGCCTGAAAAGCGCAAAGCGACCCTGGAGGGTGCGCCAAGACCCGCCTGTGCGGTTTTACCGCATCAAAGACGGCCAAATAAGGCGGCGAGCGGTACCCACCTGTCCAGAAACAGCGGACAAGCTGTTTTGCCATAACCTCGTCAGTACACAATGATACTCCCGCCCGCGCGGGCGGCCCCGAGCGATCCTCGGAGGGGTGAAATTCCCGTGACGCGCACAGCGCGGTTTCAGTCTGCCGCCCATGCCTGGGGGAGTAGTGTCGAATACAGGCAAACGGAAGATCAGGGATACAAATATCTTCCGAGAATTTCTTGATTTCAGATGCCACGGGGATCACCCGTGCAATGGGTGGTCCCCGTTTTTCTGGGATCAACCAGCAGGCGCACAGTAGGCTTTGCCCAATTTCAGACCCCATAATTCGTTGAATGTGGCAGATGGCTTTGGGCCAGCACTGTGGCATCATTGGTGCGGCTCCCCTCTGCCTGGGGAAGCTGTCGCATAAAAAGAGGAGCGAAGCGGATCCGCTTCGCTCCCATAAGGATGGAGGATAGAATGAAAAAGAAAGGATATCTCTTGCAAGGATTAGGATAGCGGGATTTCATTACGAAAGTTTGTACACAGATGTTACAAAAGCATGAAATCTTATTCCGCTTTCTTTTCCTCCGCCAACTCGTCCAGTGCCAGCTGTATGGCGCACTTCTTTGCGCTGGCGAAGCCAAAATACCGCACCGGGATATTGTTTTTCCGGGCAGTGTCAATGATGCGGTAATAGTATTTGTGGGATAGGGCGTTGGATTGGATCCATACTGCGTCCGCACCACGGATGGCGTTCAGATCGGGCAGCGCCTCCCGGTCATAGAACCGGGCCCCAGGCAGCAAAGGCTTCAACGCCTTGCGCCAGCTGTCATGGCCGCCGAACACCACGATCCGCCGTCTCACCTGCCACGGCAATTCCACCAGCGGGCCGCTGTCCTCCTCCAATTCGTCCTCCCTGGCTCTCAGATTGTAGAGGGTTTCCCGGAGTTGAGCCAGCTCGGAGCGGTCTGTCTCACCGCTTTGCTGCGCATCCCGAAGCTGCTCCTCCAGCCGCACCGCCGTCTGCTCCGCATCGTGAAGCGCACCCCGCAGCTCTTTCACCTTCCGGGCCAGCGATTCAACCTGTGCGGCATGATCCTCAACAGGAAGCGGTACGGGCGCAGATGCTTCTGATTCCTCCGAAGGGACAGGTTCATCCCCATTGCTGTCATCAAAAGGCCAGTCGATTTCTTTCCAGCCATGCTCTCCGGCATCCGTGTAGTAGGCGAACATCGCCCCGAAGGCCAGTTCCCGGGCCCGCTGTTCCGCAACGCCGTGGGATACGAACCAGTGAACCAACTCTTGGGACATCTGCTGATCCCGGGGAGGGATCACGCCCGTGGCGATGTAAAAGAGCTGGGCCTCGGAAGCCATCCAGTCCGGAATATCGTCCCTTTCCGCTTCGTCCCCAGTAGCCATTCGGTATTCGTACCGCAGTCGGTAGTCTGGCCCGCCTGGCTCGAATAGATCGGCCCTGGCGTCAAAGTCATCCTGTGTCCAGGGCAGATGTCGCTCCGCGCAAATCATCACAATGGCGGTCAGGCCGTTCAGATTGGCCAAGGCGTCCTTCTCCCGTTCCAGCAGCAGGTAGGCGGCACATAAGGCGTAGGGGTCATCCGTGCCGTAGCCGGACAGCAGCTCCGCCGCTTTCCGGGAGCCCAGCTGCTCCTGGACTTCCGCCGCCGGTCGGCAGATCAGTTCCGGGCCCATAAGCAGAGCCACGGTATCTGGGCGCTCGGAAGGCAAAAGGTCATCCGGCGGTATAAAGTCCGTGCCAGACAGGCTTGCGCCGAAAAAGGGCGGCAGCTCCGGCAACATAGGCTGGAGCCGATTGTAGACCTCCAGGATCCGGTCGATGTAGTCCAGAAACGCATCCTTAAATCGATGGCGGAGCCGCGATGCAGCATTGTTATCGACCAGGGACAGCAAGGCCCGGAATTCCTTGCGGTATGTTTCTTCCCGGCCACACAGTAGCGTCAGGATACGAAGCAGCACATCCCGGGAATGATCCAGATCCTCAGAAAAGGGGATATCATATTCCAGCCGTGCGTCCGGCTCTTGGGGCAGAAGGGATAGATAGTCCTCCTCGCTGCCGCAGTGCAGTTCCCAGTAGTCCAGCAGCCAAAGCGCCGCCCCCAGTAAAAAGTCCGTGCGTCGGGCCATCCGTGCCGACAGGGGAGCCGGAACTGCCGTTGTCGCGGAAACTACCATGACTACGGCTTCCCGCCCATATTGTCCGGCGTACCGTTCACACAGGGCTGCCGCAACCGCCATGGCAGCGCTCTGATGGAGCCGTGCGGCGGCAGGGGTCACCCAATCCAATCCATTTTCCGTACCGCTGCGAAATTGGCGGTAGATGGAAAATTCCTCAGAAAATGACTCCTGCTCCGCTGCGCTGAGCAGCTGGGAACGGAGAGGCTCGCCAGCCATCCTCCACATTTTGCTGGAGATGGCTTTTTTCTTTGCACACATGGCTGTCACCGCCTTGTTTTCTCTGAGAACAGTATACCATAGTTCACCCAGCGGTTGCAAATCCTGAATGACAAGCCATAGCTTTGAATAGAAAGTGAGGGATTATCATTGCAAATCCTTGAATTGACGTTCACCGTGGATCATCGGGGCCGGTTGAAGATCCCGGCCCCGGTTTTGACGAAAATGGGGCTGGCAGCGGGCGACCATGTGCGGGTTGCCTACCTGACCCATGACGGCACAACCAATACGTTCTGCGAGTTGATGCTCTTACCCAACGAGGCGGATGGAGCCATCCCGAATGAGGACAGTGCCATTCGGATTCCCATGGATCTGATGCGGCAGGCCAATATCCCCCAGGGTACAGACCTACAGATTGCCTGTCTCGATGGCTGCATCGTAATCAGCAGGGATACCGGCCTCCAGCCGGAGGAGCTGAACTCCATATTGGAACACCTCCAGACAGCGGAGTCCTTGACCGCTATGCTGCCTGGAGAGACGCAGCAAACACTGTCACAGCTGGAGCAGGCTGTCCAAACTATACGGAAAGGATCAGAGCAAGATGAATAACACGCAATATGGATGCGTAAGACACACTTCGTCCGTGCAGGTCAACGGGACGGTGGTGCGCCTTATTTTTTCTGCCAAAAAGAATGCGGAAGCCCCGGCTGTGGTCAGGGACATCTTGAAGGGCGCCTATCTCCGTAGCCAGAAATCATAGCAGGGGTGTCAACGCCGATATGAAATTGTAAGAAAACGCCGAAGAAATTTTGTCGTTTTTCGGCGGGGGGGGGTAACAAAATCAGGTGCTTCCCTGGAGAGCCCCGAAAAATTTGTGTAAAAGAGAATAAAAGACATCCTTTCAGTCA
>CAJTVM010000057.1 GCA_910579595.1 uncultured Oscillospiraceae bacterium | reverse complement strand
AGTTCCTGCTGTCCCTGTGTGAGCAGCTCATGGGGGACCGGCTGCTGTCCGCCAAAGAGAAATCCATCATCGACCGCTGCACCGCCAATGTCTACCACAGCTACATCAAGGGCGGCTACCAGGGGAAAGCGCCTACCCTCCAGGACTTCCACGCCGAACTGCTCCGCCAGTCCGAGCCGGAGGCGCGGGACGTGGCCCTGGCAATCGAGCTGTTCACCGAGGGCAGCCTCAACACCTTCGCCAAGCCCACCAACGTGGACACGGACGCCAGAATCCTCTGCTACGACATCCGGGATCTGGGCAAGCAGCTCCTTCCCGTTGGTATGCTGGTAGTGCTGGACAGCGTGTTCAACCGGGTCATCCGCAACCGGGCACTGGGCCGGAACACCTGGGTCTATATCGATGAAATCTACCTTCTTTTCCAGCACGAATACAGCGCTAATTTCCTGTTTACCCTCTGGAAGCGTGTCAGAAAGTACGGGGCCTGCTGTACCGGCCTCACTCAAAACGTGGACGATCTGCTCCAGTCCCACACCGCCCGGACCATGCTGGCCAACAGCGAATTCCTGGTCATGCTGAACCAGGCGGCCACCGACCGGGCGGAGCTGGCGCGGTTGCTGAACATTTCGGACAACCAGCTCTCGTATATCACCAACGTAGATTTTGGGCGTGGCCTCATCAAGTGCGGAAGCGCCATCGTACCCTTTATGGACAACTTCCCCAAGAACCGGCTCTACCGGCTGATGACCACCCGCCCGTCCGACCTCTCCGAGAACACTGGAGCTGCGTAAAAATATCGGGGACAGGGCCGCAGACACAGCCCTGTTCCTCGTTGTAGGAGGTGATGAAACATCGCAAAAATCAAGGAAAAACGCAAGGCAACTGGCAGATTAAAGGAAAAAGTCGAGGCAGCGCCCAAAGAACTTGTCCGCCGCGGTCTGGATGACGGTACGGAGCGCCTGCGCGGCCAGCTTCGGGAGACTGCCCAGCGGGGACAGGCCAGCGACTACGGCGGCGACCGGATCGAGGATACCGCCGCCCGTGGGGCATATCAGGCACGGCGCGGAGTGGAGGCTCTGCTAAAGAAAAGAAAGTCCGCCAGAGATCGGCTGCCGGACGAGGAGCCGCACACCCCTGATTCGCCCGCACCCCCGGAGTCCCCGGCAGGGTCGCCCTTGTCCCAGGGGCCGTCTGCACGGGAGCAGCCCCGGATCAAGACACGGGAAGCTGTTTCTGCTAGAGAGGGCGGCACCGGCGCTGGGCCGTCTGAAAGCGGCAGGGCGGGGCCGTCCCCTGGGGAGAGGATGTGGCAGGCGTGGATCAAAACAAGGGAATCCGCTGTTCATAATCCCCGCCCAGATGTGCCGCCTGCACCGCAGGCCGGATCGGAACCGCCACAGGTCAGGACAAGGGAGGCTGCTACCCATGATATGACTGCGGATGTGGAACCGGCCCCACGGGTGAGATCGGAGCCGCCGAAAATCAAGACGCGGGACGCTGCCACTGGTACGCCCACTGACCATAGTACGGCAGAACCTTCCCCCAGCACTGATCAGGCAGCTAACCGGCTGTCCATTAAGACCAGAGATGCGTACATCCAGAGCCAGTCCGCATCTGCGCCGGAGCAGCCGCCCCAGGCGCTTGTGCAAGGCAAACAGGAGTTCATGTGGGAGCGTGGCCGGACCGCAGCCATCAAACGGGCGGAGGCCCAGCGGGTGGGGAACGGCGCTGTTCCCCAGGCCGGAAACGGCGGGGAGACGGCGCCTCCCGCTCCGGTGCGGCGTGGATACGCTGGCGGGCAGGGCAGGTACTCCCCGGCCCAGGCTGTGCGCAGGCCGATAGATCCGGGAGAACCTGATATCCGGCCTGTGCGAGATGGTGGGCAGAAGATTATCAAAACGGCCCGCTCCGGGAGAAAGACCGCCGAGCGAACCACCAAACAGACCATCAAAACTGCGGAACGCTCCTCCAAAAAGGCTGTCAAGACCACCCAGCGAACAGCGAAAACTGCGCAGCAGACGGTAAAGACTGCCCAGAGATCCGCCCAAGCCACCGTCAAGGCCACCCAGCGGGCCGTACAGACCGCACGTGCCACGGCAAAGGCGGCAGCGACCACGGCCAAGGCCACGGCGAAAGCCACCGTGGCGGCGATAAAAGCGGCCATTGCGGCCATGCAGGAGCTGATCGCCGCCATCGCCGCCGGGGGCTGGGTGGTGATTGTGGTGGTGCTGGTGATCTGCATGATCGGATTGCTCATCGCCTCGCCCTTCGGCATCTTTTTCTCGGACGGCGGAGGTTCCCCGGATGCGGTATCCCCCACCGCGGTGATCGCCCAGATCAACAGCGAGTACGCGGACAGGCTGTCCGCCCTCCAAACCGGGGGAACCTATGACCGGGTGGAGATCCAGGGCGGCCCGCCTTCCTGGCCGGATGTGTTTGCGGTGTTTGCCGCCAAGACTGCCGGAGGGGCGGACGGAGCGCAGGTGTCCGTCCTGGACACGGATACAGTGGAGAAACTGCGGACGGTGTTCTGGGATATGACCAAGATCACCACGGCGGAGTCGGAGGTAGAGCATCCCGCCGAGGGCGACACCGCCGCCTGGACGGAGAAGGTACTGACCATCACGGTCACGCCCAGGACGCCGGACGATATGCGGGTGTTTTATGCGTTCACGGATCAGCAGAACGCCGCCCTGGACGAGCTGCTGACAGCGGCAAACCGGGAGATGTGGAATACCCTCCTCTACGGCTCCAGCGGCGAGATCGTGGCCGTGGCGCTGTCCCAGGTGGGCAATGTGGGCGGCCAGCCCTACTGGAGCTGGTACGGCTTCAACAGCCGGGTGGAGTGGTGCGCCTGCTTTGTGAGCTGGTGCGCCAACGAGTGCGGCTACATTGACGCCGGGGTGATCCCCAAGTTTGCCGGATGTGTAGGTGGCTCCAATTGGTTCAAAGCCAGGGGTCAGTGGCAGGACGGCAGCTATGAGCCGCGCCCCGGAGATTTAATATTTTTCGATTGGGACGATCCGGGCGGATACTCCGGCCCCCAGGATGATGTTCCTGACCATGTGGGCATCGTGGAACGGGTGGAGAATGGCGTAGTCTATACCGTGGAGGGCAACTCCGGCGATAGCTGCCGCCAGCGCAGCTACAACGTGGGCCATTACGAGATCTGGGGCTACGGCTGTCCGATATTTTGAGCAAAAGGCACTATCCAAGATACACAAACAGGCGGAGGAGCAGGTAACAATCTGTTCCTCCGCCTCAATTTTATATAATTTGGAGTTGAAATACAATGGCAGTTTTTCGTGTGGAGCGTACCAACAATTACACCGTCATGAGCAACCATCACCTGCGGGACAAGACTCTGTCTCTCAAGGCAAAGGGTCTGCTGTCGCTTATGCTCAGTCTCCCGGAAACCTGGGATTATACCCTCGCTGGCCTCGCCCGGATCAGCCTGGAGGGCAAGGACGCCATCCGGGCCGCCGTGGTGGAGCTGGAGAAAGCCGGGTATATCCACCGCAGCCAGACCACCGACAAAACCGGAAAGTTCAGTAATAACGAGTACATCATCCGGGAGTGCCCGACTTCCCACGAACCGCCGCCGGAGGGGCCGTCATCGGCCCATCCGTTGTCGGAAAACCCGACAACGGATAAACCGTCAACGGCTTCCACGCAGACGGGAAATCCAACGCAAATAAATAAAGACCCAGTAAAAAAAGAGAAAATAATAACTGACTCAGTAAGTACGGAATCATTTCCTTTCCCTTCCGCCCCTTTCATGACGCCTGCCCCAGCGGCGGCACAGCCGCCTGAAGTGAAGGGAAGGAAGCGGAGCAGGAGCATCGGGATGAGCCAGGGCGAGATGGACGGCTGTCGGGAACTGATCCGGGAGAATATCGCCTACGATGATTTTATACGGGAGCATCCGTATGACGCCGGTCAGTTGGACGAGATGGTAGAACTGATGGTGGAGGCGGTCTGCTCCAAAAAGAAAAATATCCGGGTGGCGGGGAATGACTTCCCCCAGGCGGTGGTGAAGTCCCGGTTGCTGAAGCTGGACTCTGAGCATATCCGCTTCGTGTTCGACTGCCTCCGTGAGAACACCACTCAGGTGCGGAACATGAAACAGTACCTGCTGACAGTGCTATACAACGCCCCGGTCACCATAGAGAGCCACTACGCCGCCCAGGTCAACCACGACCTCTACGGCGGGGAGGCGGCAACGTAAGCCAGTCACATCACCGCTTTTCTTATACAGGTCTGTCCACCCTGGACTCGTGCTTGATCAGCCGGAACACGATAAAGTACATCGCGGCCACGAACGCCACGAAGACCATCGTGGACTGGCCGGTGCCAATCATGCAGCAGGAATCATAGAACCCGTGCAGCAGAACGGCAGCCAGGTATCCAAGCGCCAGGTTTACCGTCGTGCCAGCCCTCTCTTCCCTGTCTGCGCACAGCCTTGCCCGTGAATAGAACAGCCCCATGAATACCGAAAAGCTCATGTGGCCGGGAATCGCCAGGATCGCGCGGGGCAGCGCGACGGACAGGCCATAGGAGAACACATACTTCACATTCTCAAAAGCGGCAAACCCCAGTGAGACAAAAACCGCATAGACAATACCATCGAACTGGTAGTTGAAGTTGGGATCGTTCCAGGTCCGACGGTACAGGAAGAAGAACTTCGTGCCCTCCTCAATCACAGCGACAACCAGGAAAGCCAAAATGTAGACGTAGTTGGGGTCGTTGGGGTCCATCGTGATATCCAAGGCGGTTTGTCCGATCACCTCCAGAACGATGGCGGCCAGAGCGGCCAGGACGCCCTTCCCTACCAAGCTCCAAAGGAGGTAAGGCGGCTCCTGCTCAATGCTGTCCTGGCGGTAAACGTACCGCATGAGGAATATGGCGGGCAGAACAGCCGCAAGAAAGTATATGGCAATGATGTAGTACATGGGAGCAACTACAAATGGAGCGAAGAAAAACATAGTCATCCTCCTTGGTTCTTAGAGCAATTCTCTAAATTGCTAATACTGTTTTCACCCCCGAAGGGAGTGGAAACAAAAAGAAAACAGCAGAGACTGGGCACTACCCAGTCCCGCTGTTTTTCGTGCTTTTGTTATTCGATGGCAATCAGGTTGGACTTGGGCAGCTGCTTCTGCTCCCGCTTGGGCAGGGAGACCTTCAGGATGCCGTCCTCGAACTTGGCGGACACATCGGTGGGTTCCACACCCTCGCCCACATAAAAACTGCGGCTGCAGGTGCCGGCGTAGCGCTCCTGACGGATGTACTTGCCCTTCTTGTCCTTCTCGTCCTTGTCCAGGCCCTTGGCTGCGGAGATGGTCAGGTAGCCATCCTCCAGCGTCAGGTTGACCTCGTCCTTCTTGAAGCCGGGCAGGTCGATGTCAAGCTCGTAGGTGCCCTCCGTCTCCCGCACATCGGTCTTCATCAGGTTCTTGGCGTGCTTCCCGTACAGGGGATTGCTGCGGCCGGTCAACGCCGGGAACATATCAAAATCGGGACCGAAGAAATCATCGAACAGGTTCTCTCCAAAAATACTGGGCATCATAAGTCATTCCTCCAATCATGTTCCTGAAATGCCCTTTCGAGGAAGTCTTTTTTGCTTCCCCCTTGGAACGATTATGTTATACCATTCCAAATTAGCGCTGTCAACAGGAGAGTGCTAATGTTTACAAAATGACCGAGGTTTGTTCACAGAGTATGCGATTTTGGGCCTTTCCGGCCTTGCGCTTTTCAGCCGCTGTGGTAAAATACCAGTATTCAATCCGTTTCAAGGTGATTATTATGTACTTGTATAACATCTGTGCAGCCATGGAAGCGCTGGAAAAAGTACCGGCTCCCGGTGGAAGCACCCTCGTGCTTTTGACATCGGAGGAACTAAAAAAGGGTGTGGCTATTCCGGGTCTGGAGCAGATCATCCACCATACGCCCTCCGCCCAGGATGCCCGCACCTGTAAGGCAGAATTTCGGCATGACTGCCTGTGCGGGACGATCTTCACGCCGCGGCGCACCAAGGACGGCGCTCCCATTGCTTTCGGCTATCTTCTCACCGAGAAATGGGCCGTACTGTGCGACGACACCGGAACGGCCCGCTCCGCCGTCCAGCACCTGCAAAAGGGGAATCCACAGCGGGAGCTGGGCGTGGGAGGCTTTTTCTGTGAGTTTTTAGAGTGGCTGATCGCAAAGGACCTCCATCACCTCCAGAAGCTGGAGGACGATATGGACCAGATGGAGGAGCAGGTCCTCTCCGGGGAACTGGATCAATTTAACTCCCGCATGAACGCTTTGCGCAAAGAGATTATCCGGTGGCTCCGGTACTATACACAGCTGGACGATATGGTCTGTGAATTTCAAGAGAATGAAACCGCCCTGTTCCGCGACAGTGAGCTGCAGATGCTGCACATGGTGGAAAAGCGGATCGGGCGTCTGGACAGCGAGGCACAGACTCTTCGGGAATACAGCATCCAGCTGCGGGAGCTGTTCCAGGCGGAGATCGACATCCGCCAAAACCGAATCATGAAAATTTTGACCATTGTGACCACAGTTTTTCTTCCGCTGTCCCTGGTGGTAGGCTGGTATGGAATGAATTTCATCAATATGCCGGAATTGACGTGGAGGTACGGTTATCCAGCTATCATTGTGATCAGTGTGCTGATTGTAGCGCTCTGTCTGTGGATCATGAAAAAGAAGAAATTCTGGTAGCGCCGTCATAAAAAGCAGAGGCCCGGTTCACGTTGAACCGGGCTTCTGCTTTTTTCGGGTCACTTCATCCTTTTTCGCAGCATCTCGTCGGACACCTGCTCCAGCTGCTCCGCCCTGTGGTAGCGACCGGCAAGATCGTTTTCAGCCGCAGAACCCTCGGGCTGGCCGTGGAAGGCCAGCTTCAGTAAAATGGGCGTCAGTACCGCGCAGCCCACAACAGTGATGACGACAGGCGTCATTATCGCCTGGCTGAGGACCCCCATGGACAGGCCGCGATTGGCCACGATCAGGGCTACCTCGCCCCGGCAGGCCATGCCGGTACCCACCTGGAGGCGCTCCCGTCCCCCAAAGCCGCACAGCCTGGCACCCAAGCCGCAGCCGATGATCTTGGACAGGATGGCCACGGCCAGGAGCGACAGAGAAAGGGCGGCCAGCGTCCCGGTCAGCCGGGGTAGCTCCACCTTGATGCCAATCCCGGCAAAGAATACGGGGGTCAACAGCAGGTAGCTCAGGGGCTCGAACTTGGAGCGGATGTAATCGGCCTTGGGGGTACAGGCCACCACCAGCCCCGCCGCAAAGGCGCCGATGATGTCAGCCACGCCGAAAAACTCCTCAGCGCAGTAGGCCAGCAGCAGGCAGAGCACAAAGGCGAACACCGGATAGCGCCGCAGGTTTTTCTCGTGGGCCTTTTCGATCATCAGGCGGAACAGCCAAATTCCCCCACAGGCGGCGGCAATGGCAAACACAAAGAACAGCACGATTTTCAGCAGCACCAGCAGCAGGCCGTCCCCGCCTCCCGCCATACTGGATACCAGCGTCAGGGCGATCAGGCCCAGCACGTCGTCGATCAGGGCGGCGGCCAGGATGGTGCTGCCCACCTTGGTATCCAGGCGTCCCAGCTCCTTGAGGGTCTCCACGGTGATGCTGACAGAGGTGGCGGTCAGCACCGTGCCCAAAAAGAGGTTCTCCAGAAAGGTATTCCCAGGCAGCCAGCCCAGCTTCCCCGCCAGAGCGCCGAAGCCTGTGCCCATCAGCATGGGCACCAGCACGCCGCACAGCGCCACCAGAAAGCCCGCCTTTCCGGCGCTGCGCAGCTCCCGCAGGTCGGTACCCATTCCGGCGGTAAACAGAATGACAATGACGCCCAACTCACTCAACTGGGTGAGAAATTCGGTCTCCGAAAGGACATTCAGCACGGCGGGGCCCAAAATCAGGCCGGCCAGCAGCGCGCCCACCACCCGGGGCATTTGAAATTTTCCCGTGGCAATCCCCAGCAGCTTGGTGCTGAGCAGAATCAAAGCCAGGTCTAACAGATAGTGATAGGACATCAGTGATTCCTCCCTGTTTCTATGTCAAAACGCAAGCCTATCATAGCTTCTTTTGTTGAATTTACAGGAGGAGTTTTATCTAAAACGGACCCGGTTGGCGGTCAGATTTTTCGTCTATTTTGAGCCCGTCTCAACCTCCTGCGGTGCGGGACTCAACTCTCGCCGTCCTGCCGCCAGAGCTCCACCCTTCCCCGGTTCAGTCTGGCCTTGAGCAGCATTTCGTCCGCCTTTTTCAAAAGCGCCTTCGGAACATCCGGGCCGATGGCGCCGCCGACGCTGGCGGTGATATACTGCCCGTTTTCCGTACCGTCTACAGACAGTGCGGAGATGTCGCCGCATATTTTATTCAGCCTCGCCTCCAGCGCGTCCGGATGAATAGATGCAAACAGCATCACAAATTCCGCTCCGGAATACCGGAGCAATGTGTCCGGCTCCCGGATACCGGCGTGGATCAATTGCGCGACACGCATCAGAAGATCGTCCCCGGCCTTGCGCCCATATGTATCGTTAATATTTTGGAAATTGTCCACGTTGAGGACGGCCAAGGCGCAGATTTTTTCGTCGCTTCGGGTCTCCGCGTCATAATAGCGCCGGTTATATATATGGGTGATGGGATCGAGATACAGCTTGCTGTGCATATCAGAGATAGAAGCGATGGGCAGTGACTCCCCGTTTCCGTCAAACAGTTCATCCTCTGTGATCCGAACCAGCGTTTCCAGCACCAGCGGTTTGCCGTCCACCTTGATATACCGGGATATTACATGGAACACCTCGCCGTCCAGGAATACGAGTTTGGAATAATTCTTCCGGAACGCCAGGCACTTCATGGAGGTGCAGTTGGCGCACCGCTTTTCCTGTTTCCAGAAACGGTAACATGGCTGGCCGGTTTTGACCAGCCTGCCGCTGCTGTCGATTTCCAGAACGCTGTTGTCAGTGGGATCCACCAGACGGACATTGTAGACCATGAATTTGATGGCGCTGAGCAGATCATAGGCCTGCCTGCCGGTCATCTCACTGCGCACTGCCGGGAGCTGTCCCCGCTCGCCGGCGTCGGGGGCTGCGGGGAGCTCGCCATCTAAGGGAATCAGCCGGCCCATAACTTCCGTGTAATGCCCGGCATGGGGGGAATCCCAGACGGTTTGCAGCTCGCACAGATATGGCCGGGGCTCCTCTCCGGGCAGGTTCAGCAAGATATTCTCCCGAATCAGAGGGTGTGCGTTGGTCGCCGTGGACAGCTTGCGTCTCAGCCGATCCGCGGCGGGACGGTCATACTTTTCATAGGGAGCCGACTCCAGATCCATCTCCACAATGGGTTCCTCTACCTCGAAAAGCTCCATTCCGGCTTTGTTGTAATGCAGGACTGCCGGCGATACCGTGTAGTAAAACCCGGGGTACGCACCATTGAAAAAGAATTTAAAACGCAGACGCTCGCGGTTCAGCTCCTGGGTGATACTCTCGGTGGCGGTCACGCCATGGTCGTGCAGGTGGGCCACGGCCTCTTCAATCATCTCCTGGGCAGAGTCTTCGCCATTTTCGGACTGCTCAGAGCCGGAAACGGTCAGCGCGTCTTTCAGATTGTCAAAGATGTTGGACAAACACGTCATCAGCAGAGGGTTGAATGTTCCGCATTGTCCGTCCAGAATCATATGGAATGCCTGCTCGGGGGAATGGGACGGCTTATAGCACCGCTCGCTGACCAGGGCGTCGTACACATCCGCCACGGACACAATTTGGGCTGTGATCGGGATGTCCTCCCCCTTTAACCCGTCCGGATAGCCCTTGCCGTCATACCGCTCATGGTGCCAGCGGCAGATCTCATACGTCAGCTGTATGAGGGCGTTTGCGTTCTTTCCCAGGCGCAGAGCGTCGACCATATTGGCCCCCGCCATGGCATGGCCTTTCATGATCTGGAACTCCTCGTCGGTAAACCTGCCCGGTTTGTTCAGAATTTCCTCCGGCACAGTCATCTTGCCAATGTCATGGAGGGAGGAGGCGGTACAGATCAGGCGCTTCTCCTCACTTGAGAAAGAGTACCGGTCCGATACCTTCGTCAGCTCCTCCAGCAGCATTCTGGTGATGGTTCGGATGTTCCGGACGTGGTTTCCGCTCTCGCCGTTGCGGGTCTCCACGATATGGGAAAGGATGGAGACCATGGCCGAATTGGTCTCGTTTTCCTGAATCACCTCGTTCACCAGGGCATTGGACAGCTCCTGCTGCCTGCCAGAAAGGTCAATGATATCGTCGATACGGTGACAGATCACCCGCTCGTTGAACGGACGCTGGATCAGCTCGCTGGCGCCCAGGTTGTAGGCGGTTTCAATGTTTTCAGAGGTATAGTCTGAGGAAACCATGATGACCGGCAGAAAGTCCAGCCAGCCCCGCTCCTTCATGGCCCTGAGAAGGGCAAAGCCGTCCATATTGGGCATCACAAGGTCCGTGAGAACCAGCGAAAATTCCTCCGCATGGTCATCCAGGAGCAGCAGTGCCTCTTTGCCGTCACCGGCCTCTTCCAAAAAGTAGTCCTTTTCCAGCATACTCGTCATGACCGCGCGGTTGAATCTCGAGTCATCCACCACTAGGATCTTATATTTCTTCTTTGCTTCAAGCATAAATAATTCCTCCAGAGTTTTGGCTATGGCAAAGATATGCCCCGGCGCATATCAAATGATGTATATTTTGTGAACAAAAATCGCATATCCTGTAAATGTTGGCACTCCGCCGATAAAAGTGCTAATTTTTGGCGCCTGGCAGGGGCATATCCGGGGTGTAAAAGCGGCAGCCGCAGCGGCCGTTTTCTTTTACCTGGTACAAGGCCGCGTCAGCGTCATGGTACATCTCATCGGTATAGCCTTTTGGGGAAAAGACCCCGCCTACGCTGAGAGAGACTTGGGGCAGGCCGTCCGTGGGGTTACGGAGGGCGTCGTTGATGGTCTTGATCTTCTCCTCAATCTGAGCCTGCTGTCCCCTGTCAACGCCGGTCAGGATCACGGAGAACTCATCGCCTCCCACCCGGGCGGGAAAATCAGTAGAGCGGAAGCTCTCTCCCAGCAGCCTGGCCACTTTTTTCAGTACCTTGTCCCCAACCTCGTGGCCATAGCCATCGTTTACCAGCTTGAATTGATCCACGTCAATCAGCAATAGCGCAATGGGCTGTGCCTTGACCCGCAGCACCTCCTTTACATGGTCAAAGGCGCCCCGGTTCATCAGGCCGGTCAGAGGGTCGTGTTCAGCCTGGTGGCGCAGCAGAATCTCGTTGGCGGCGTTGACCTCATAAATATCATTATAAGTAAGCGCCAGGTATTTGAACTCATAAGCGCCGGTGATCTCAATCAGTTTTCCCTTGCGGATACAGTTGACATAGACCTTCAGGGGCTTAACGATCAGGAAAATGATCATGAGGAAGATCAGTACGTTTTGAACAAACAGCAGACTGAAGAGACCGCGTTCCAGCCACATGGTATGATGCAGATCCTCCACGCTGGCCTCTTGGCGCATTTGGGTAGACTGAAGGACATCGCTTAAAAAATAATTGATATTGCTGGTGATAAGCTGCTTTTGTGCCTGGTATTCCGTGCCAAACACCATCTTGCGGGCAGTGTCCAGCTTCTGCTCCGGGGAGAGGTTCTGGTGGGCTTCGGAGAGTGCAGCGGAGCGGACCTCCTCAGGCAGGGCGGAGAGGTCCAGACCGCCCGCCTCAGCGGCCAGACGCATGGCGTATGTCTCCCGCTCCATCAGCTGGTTGGAAAGATCCATCGCCGTTTGCAAAAAGCCCTCGGCCTGCGGGCTGGCCCGGCCGCCCAGCTGCTCCAGAGCCTGATCCCGGCGGCGGGTCTCATTCACCTCGGTAAAGTAGTTCCCGGCGTATTCCGGGTTCAGGTCTACCACAAATAAATGCACCTGCTCGGTCAGATAATCGGAACCGTCCGAAACCAGGGCGGCGTTCTCCTGGCAGTCAATATACAGATTGGTGGTGGCTACCATGGTTTCGTAGTTTCGCGACGCCTGAAACGTAACAATCAGCAGGGAGATATACAGCGCACAGGAGATTAAAATCATGATAACATTCAGCGTGCGTACTTTGAAACCCTTCACGCGGCTTGGATAGCCGGTCTTCTTTTGTTCACAAGCATCCATAGTCAACATCCTCTCCGGCAGGCAAATCTATTTTGGGAAAGCCATATGATACCATATCAAAATGTAAGTTGTCAATCTATTCCTAATATCCCTTACGGCTTTTTCGCGGATTCTGAGTGTAAAATCTATTATTATATATTTTATGAACAAAATTAGTTGCTTTTGTAAATATTAGCACTCTTGTATTGACAGTGCTAATTCACCGTGCTATAACGAGCTTGTTCCAGGGGAGAAGGCCAAAAAGGGCCCCTCAACGGAACATTTCAGAAAAAATGGAGGAATGACTTATGATGCGCAGTATTTTTGGTGAGAACCTGTTTGACGATTTCTTTGGCAACGACCTTGACCTGTTCCCGGCCCTGCCCGGCAGCAAAGCGCTGTATGGAAAGCACGCCAAGAACCTGATGAAGACCGACGTGCGGGAGACCGAAAACAGCTATGAGCTGGATATCGACCTGCCCGGTTTCAAGAAGGACGAGGTCACCTTGGAGCTGAAGGACGGCTATCTGTCCATCAGTGCCGCAAAGGGCCTGGATAAGGACGAGCAGGACAAACAGGGCAGGTATATCCGTCAGGAGCGCTATGCCGGCACCTGCAGCCGCAGCTTCTATGTGGGTGAGGACGTGGAGCCTGCGGACGTGTCCGCCCGGTTTGAGGACGGCATCCTGAAGGTGTCTCTCCCCAAGAGAGAGCAGGAGCGTCTGCCGCAATCCAATCGGATCGCCATTGAGTAACAGATATCGCCTGTCACACAGTACAATTGCGATCACGCAGCCAAAGATCGGAGCGGCCAACCCGAACAGGGTTGGTCGCTCTGACCTTGAAAAACGAAAATATCCTTTGCGCCTGTAAGGGTAAACTCTCATCAGAGTTTCATCTGACTGATATAGAAAAGAGGGTGGGAATATGCGTATTTTGCTGGCGGAGGATGAACGGGACTTAAACCAGATCATCCGGCAGAAGCTGACATCGGACGGGTACATGGTTGACTGCTGTTTTGACGGTGAGGAGGCCCTGGATTATTTGGCCTGCGCCGACTATGACGCCATCATATTGGATATTATGATGCCCAAAAAGGACGGACTTGAAGTCCTGCGCTCCCTGCGGCAATCCGGAAAAGGGACCCCAGTCCTGTTCCTGACCGCGAGAGACGCGGTATCGGACCGGGTAAAAGGTCTGGACAGCGGCGCCAACGACTATCTTATGAAGCCCTTTTCTTTCGAGGAATTGACCGCCCGCCTGCGGGCGATGACGCGAGGACGCTTTGGCATGGCCAGCAATGTCATCACGGTAGCGGATTTGTCGCTGGACACCGCCGCCCACACGGTTAAACAGGGGGATCGGGAGATTACTCTTTCGGCAAAGGAATACGCCCTGCTGGAATACCTGATGAGAAATGCCGGGACCGTCTTGTCTCGGGAAAGGATCGAGGATCATATCTGGAACGCCGATTACGAGGGCGGCACGAATGTGGTGGACGTCTATATCAGCTACCTGCGGAAAAAAATCGACGGCGGCCATGAGAACAAGCTGATCCATACGGTACGCGGCAGCGGGTATGTTCTGCGGGAGGGCACATGAAGCATTTGTCGATCCGATTGAAGATCACCCTCTGGTTTGCCGCGATCCTCACGTTCATGGTCGTCCTGACCTTTGCCGTGATCTTTTCCGTGGGCGGCTCAGTCATGCAAAAGGTGATCCAGGACAATTTAATCAACATCATCGAAAATAACGTGGATGAAGTTGAGTTTTTCCCCAGTATGAACAAGGTCGAAAACGATAATGACGCGGACCACTATATCGAATATCATGGCGGCTATTTAGAGGTAGACGATGACTATCTCGATCTGGTAAACGGCGTTTCCACGTCCTTATACCTTGAAAATGGCATGCTGCTTTACGGACACAATCCGATTGCGAAAGATACTGCCGGGCACGCCTTCTCTGATGGGCAGATGCAAATGGTGCCGGTGAACGGCGTTACCTACTATCTCTACGACAAGATGCTGACGCAGGAGGGCCTGGACGGCTTGTGGCTGCGGGGTGTGGTGTCGGAGGAACAGGGGACGGCTCAGCTTTCCAGCATTGTCCGGTTGTCCCTGTATGGGCTGCCCCTTCTGCTGACCTTTGCTGTTTTGGGCGGGTATTTGATTGCCGGGCGAACACTGAAGCCAATCCGCGATATAGAGGAGGCCGCCGTCCATATTGGCCGGGGGCAGGACCTGAAGAAGCGGATCGAGCTGTCTCCCGGTACAGACGAGCTCCATCAGCTTGCCAACACATTTAATGAGATGTTTACACGGCTCGATGCGTCTTTTGAGAGTGAGCGGCAATTCACCTCGGATGTATCCCATGAATTAAGAACGCCGGTGTCAGTCATTCTGGCGCAATGCGAGTATTCGCTGGAACAAGTCAGAACACCGAAGGAATATGAGGCCGCTTTACAACTCATCCAACGGCAAAGCGGCAAGATGAGTCGGTTAATTGAGGATATGCTGCACTTTGTTCGTCTTGAACAAAAATCCGACCATTTCCATATGGAGGAACTTGATTTTTCCGCGCTGGTATCCTCCGTCTGCAATGACATGGCGCTTTTAAAGGAGCATGGCATCCAGCTCACCTCTGAGATTGAGGAGCGGACCAAGGTCGTTGGTAGCCGCGAGCAGCTCTCCCGCCTGCTGTCCAACCTGGTCAGCAACGCCTACCGCTACGGGAGAGAAAACGGTACGATTCGTGTGACGCTGAAAAGCGAGGGCAGCAACGCCGTCCTCTCCGTGTCCGATAACGGTATCGGCATCGCACCGGAGCAGCAGGAGAAAATCTTTCACCGTTTCTATCAGGTGGACGCTTCCAGGACGGGAACGGGAACGGGGCTGGGCCTGTCCATGGTACAGGAGATCGCGCGACTCCACGGCGGGGCAGTCTCCGTGGAGAGTACGCTTGGCAGGGGTAGCTGTTTTACCTTTAAGATGAATGATTTAATAGATTTCAGATTATCTCTTTAGAAGTGTTTATATGCCGGTATAGCCCGTATTTTCGGGCTTTCCCGGTATTTTTTTATCGGAAGAACCTCACATATACTTTCATAACCCCTCACGTTTTTGCGGTCAAAAGTAGTAGAAGCGGTAGTAAAATACCCGTGTACTACTAAGCGGCAGCCTTGGTTTCCCCGGCGTTCTCCACGGCAGGGGCGGCAACTTCCACGGTGTTCTCCACGGTGGTTTCCGCCGCTTCCACGGCCTTTTCTGCCTTGGCCGCTTCCAGCCGCGCCATTTCCGCCTGTGCGGAATGGAATGTGGCGTGAGCGTAATAGTTCAGCGTCATGGTGATGTTGGCGTGTCCCATGATGTACTGCAACGCCTTGGGGTTCATGCCGTCATTCGCCATTCTTGTGCAGAACGTGTGCCGCATGGTGTGTGGCGTCATTACTGCTGGCAACGGCTCCTTGTGGCACTTGTTAAACTTCTTGGCAAGGCACTTGAACATTGCATCATAGTTTACCGCTACTTTCGGCAGGCCGTCCCGGTTCAGGAACAGGAAATCACTATATCCGTCCACCTGGATTGACTTGCCACGTTTGCGGTTCTTCAACACGCGCTGGAACGCTTCATACGCTGCTGCGCTCATTGGCACCTGTCGGAATCCGCTGTCTGTCTTGGGCGTTTCGATGTAGTAGCCATCCTCCGTACTTCTTAAAAGCTGGTGGTCTACATTGATACGGGCAGATTATCCACAAAGAGGTCGTAGCCGTGAAAATTCCCAAAACGCTGCCGAGTCCGGCATTAAGAATAACCGCGACAAAGATACCCACCTTTTTTGATAGCCACAAGCACAATGGAATTTCCCACAGGCTTGCAATAACCAATACAAGCTGTTCCGGCGGCGGCCTGCCCAACACCGATTGTCAGGGGAATTTCATTGATAACGAATATTGCAAAACCGCCCAACAGATTTAGCACCAGGAAAATGAAGTTTCCCACACAGGAGTAAATACCAGACACTCCAATTTTAGCGTTCCAGACTTTGTTCTGCGAAATAGGCAATGAAGCAACAGCACGATATTTTAATTTTCCATTATCCTGCTGCTCAACCAAAGCGCAGGTAAGCGTGAGAAATCCGGGATAGAGCAGGATATACCACCAGTTATAAGAATTGAGCTGGAACCAAAGAGGGGCAAAAAAGTTCATAAGCGCAGTTACAAATGGGGCCAGAACCATCAGCGTTTTAGTGAAAGTTCTCTTATGCTTTAGATTTTCGGCCTGAATATATGCCATTTCCATTTAATATCCCTCCTTGCCATTCCTGCGAATAACATCCATAAAGAGCTGTTCCAAATCTTCACCAGCACGAAGCTCTCCCTCATATCCAAGGACACCGCCAGCAATAATACCTACATGATCTGCAATCTGCTGGACTTCTGACAGAATATGGCTTGACAGAATGATCGTAATTCCATTTGACGGAAAAGAACGAATCAGTTCACGAAGTTCCTCAATCCCCAAAGGGTCAAGTCCGTTTGTCGGTTCATCCAGAATCAAAAGCTGGGGACTGTTCAGCAATGCAATAGCGATACCAAGCCGCTGTTTCATGCCAAGAGAAAACTGTCCGGCCCGTTTCTTGCCAGTATTCGCAAGCTGGACAATTTGCAATACCTCGTTAATTCGTGCATCGTCCAGGCCCAGCAATGTAGTTCTGACTTTGAGATTTTCGTATGCAGTCAGATTTTCATAAAGCGGGGGCATTTCGATCAAAGCGCCGATATGCTCCAAATCGTTCCGGTTCCACGGGTGGCCGTCAAACTCAATGTTTCCCGATGTGGGGCGTAAAATGCC
>CAJTVM010000056.1 GCA_910579595.1 uncultured Oscillospiraceae bacterium | reverse complement strand
CGGGAGCTGGGCGGGCGGTTCATCCGGGTCCACCGGGCCTATCTGGCGGCGGCGGATAAAATTGAGGCGGTGGACTGGAGGGAAAACCGGGTCCGGGTGGGCGGACGGGAATGCCTGTTGTCCCGTGCGGGAAAAGCGGAATTGCGCAAAAAGCTGGAAGGGGGGCCGTGAGGCCGCCCTTCCAGCTTTTTGCCGTTCAGGAACGATTTGTGTCGTTTAGGAAATTTGGCCCAGGGTGGGCGGGGGCTGTGGTATTCTCCTTCTTGCAGACAGGCGGGATAGGAAAGGAGGGAAACGCAATGGCGAAGGAACGCTTTGTGGAGGTCTATAACCAGGGCATTGTGAATGTGGTGAGGATCATCGTGGATACGGAGACTGGCGTAAACTATGTGCTGGGCTCTCACAATAAGGCAAGCGGCACGGGGATGACCGTGCTGGTGGACGCCGACGGCAAGCCCATCGTTACCACCGTGAACTGAAAAATTGCGATACATAGCGCCGCAATGAATTCATCCCGCCTGTTCGCACCAAAACGAATTTCAACGATGTAGGAGGCACATAATCATGGCAAATGAAGTTAAAAAATTTGTCCAGGAGCTTGGATACCAGCCCCTGGAGGATCGCTGCATCATCATCAAATACGCTCCGGAAAACCTGAGCGAACAAATTATGGCATTTTTTAATTCGGAATTTTATGTTCTCCAGATGTGTGAACACGAAATTGTCCTGCTCCCCTTCAACACCACATGGGGCAACCTGCGCAAAGACATATCCTTGGTCCTTCCCTATGAGGACATCCGGTCGGTGGAGCTGGAAGACGTTAAGCTCAACACCGTTATCACCATTCGTACCGGGTCGGACACCATCCGCCTGACCGCCCAGCAGGCGGAACTGAGCGACCTGCGGAGTTCCGGCATCTACGCCACCATATATGCCGGTTTCTTCAAAAACTGGCACAAGGAGAACGTGGACAGCACGCTGAAGGCGCTGGCTGAGTTAGGGGGCGAATGACGCGCGGGGATGCGGCCGGACAGGGGCTTGACGCCGATCCAGAATGTCCCGGTTTCGATGCCCTCCGATTCCGGGGCCTGCCCCGCCGCTGCGCTCGTGCCAGCCCTGCTGCCAGCCGTCGTCCGCCATGCGCATAAAACCCTGTACAAATTCAGTGCCTAAAACCTTTATTGGAATCGATTCCTTTCTGAGAGGACATCCACCTGATATTCCAGCGAAAAGAATTGTTCATCTCTTGTTGGCTCATAGTCTGTTAAAAACGTTCTATATTCGCTCATAATAGTTGGTTACCTGCTCTGCAAGAGATGTGTCTGCGGGAACAAGCCCGATGTGTTTGTTCTGCATAATATGATTTCCTCTTTAAAAGAAAGAATTATTTTGCCTGATCGGGACATCTTAATGGTTATTGAGGTGATAGAATGAACCCGATTTGGCTGGAAACGGCGCGCCTGCCCCAGTTTGATCCGTTAAATGGAAACCTGACGACAGATGTGCTGGTCATCGGCGGAGGGATAGCGGGTCTGCTGTGTGCGTACCAGCTTACCCAAGCCGGGGTGGACTGCGTCCTTGTGGAAGCCAGCCGGATCTGCGGCGGAACTACGCGGGGCACCACGGCCAAAATCACCGCCCAGCACGGTCTGATCTACCACAAGCTCATTCAGAGATTCGGAGCGGAAAAAGCCCGGCTCTATTTGGAGGCCAATATTGCGGCATTGAAGCGCTACCGAACCCTGTGCCAGACTATAGATTGTGATTTTGCGGAGGAGGATACCTTTGTCTACAGCGCGGACGACCGAAAAAAGCTGGAGCAGGAGCTGGCCGCGCTGGATCGTCTGGGTTTTGGCGCGGAGCTTGTGACGGACTTGCCTCTGCCGTTTCCTGTGGCGGGGGCTGTGCGTTTCCCCCGGCAGGCCCGGTTTCATCCCCTGAAATTTGCCGCCGCCATCGCCAAGGGCCTGCGGATTTTTGAGCATACCAAGGTGTTGGAATTGGCGCCGGGGAAAGCGGTTACGAACCATGGAACCATCACGGCGGAAAGGACCATTATCGCCACCCATTTCCCCATGCTCAACAAGCACGGCGGGTATTTCCTCAAACTCTATCAGCACCGCTCTTATGTGCTGGCTCTGGAAAACGGCCAAAAATTGAACGGGATGTACGTGGATGAAAACAGCAAAGGGCTGTCCTTCCGCAATGCCGGCGATTTCCTTCTGCTGGGCGGCGGGGCGCACCGCACTGGCAAACCCGGGGACGGATGGCGGGGGCTGGAGCGCTTTGCCCGGCGTCATTACCCGGAGGCGCGGGAAGCCGCCCGCTGGGCCGTCCAGGACTGCATGACACTGGACGGCGTGCCCTATGCGGGGCAATATGGAACGCGTACGCGGGGCCTCTATGTGGCCGCAGGCTTCAACAAGTGGGGGATGACCTCCGCCATGGCCGCCGCCGCGCTGCTGGCGGATTTGGCCCAGGGGAGAAAGAACCCCTATGCGCCGTTGTTTTCCCCCGGCCGGACGGTTTTCCGGCCCCAGCTGGCCATCAATGGCTGGGAATCTATTGTGGGCCTGCTGACACCCACCGCGCCCCGCTGTCCCCACATGGGCTGCGCGCTGAAATACAACCCGGCGGAGCATTCCTGGGACTGCCCCTGTCACGGCTCCCGGTTCGAGGAAGATGGCAGGCTTATCAACAACCCTGCCGCCGATGACAAACAGCGGATTTGACGTTTAAACGGCCCTGCCCAATCCAAACAACAGCGGATTGGGCAGGGCCGTTTGATATCCCAATGCCAAGAAAACAGGGGGATTGCCAGTTATTGCCGGCGCTGCGTCCATGACCGCCGAAGCCGGGGGAACGCTGGACAACGACGGCGTACTGGTCTTAGAGCCTGTTTAAAAACTTTTCATAAGAGAACATTTGCCAAGGGGGATTTCACTATAAAGATGAAATTCCACCAAGCAAAATGCAAATTTACCGAATTCCGTCCCATTCATCTAAAAATTCCGAAATGTAGATTTTCATATAATCCTCTCTTTGTTTGGCAATCTTTTTTGCTGTGTCTGTATTCATCAAGTCTTTAACTTGGAACAGCTTTTCATAAAAATGGTTAATTGTTGTAGAAATATGACTTTGGTATTGATCGGCATTCATGTTTATAGTTGGTTTTATCTCGGGGTCATAAATGATTCGATTATGGTTTCCGCCATATGCAAAAGCTCTGGCGATACCGATAGCTCCTATAGCATCTAATCGATCCGCATCCTGCACACATTTACCCTCGATCGTTTTAGGTGTAGTGGAACCGGTTCCTCTGAAAGACACCTCGCCAATAATATCGCATATAGTTTTTGTCATTCCTCCCGCTATACCATGCTTTCTTAAAAAATCGACCGTTCTGTCCTTATTTACATAGGTTTCAGGCGATAATTTTATGTCATCGACATCATGCAGCAATGCGGCCAACTGAACGATCATTAAATTTGCATTCTCTTGTTCGGCAATTCTTGTTGCCATTTTATATACTCTCAAAGTATGAAAATAATCATGACCACTATAATCATCATGAAACGTATTTTTGACGCATTCGAGAGCATCATTCATTATCATTTCATTCATAGAGACACTCCTATATATATCAGTTTGCCGAATAAATGCGAGTCAAGTATACCACCACCGCATGCGACTTTCAACTCTCGTATGTAGGTACTGATAGTAGTGGCAGCAATACACTGGTATATACCCGGCGCAGCTTGTTGGGGGCCAAAGGCCCCCAAACCCCTGGTGCTGGGCGAGGCAGGGCTTGCTCTTGTAAAGGGATGGGGCGCTGTGCTATAATAACCGCAAGGCGAGGCCATTTGAAACGGCAAGCGGTATTCAAAGAGAGAAGGGAGCGCTGCGCCTTGGAGCTGATACAAAGGCAGACCCAGCAGATGGACCAGCGGCAGATTCAGCGGCTGGAGGTGCTTCAGATGAGTGCGCTGGAGCTGCGGAACTATTTGCAGGAGCTTTCCCAGGAGAATCCGGTGGTGGAGCTTGATGACATTCCCCCGGCGGAGCCGGACCGGGAGGACGCGCGGTTCCAGCACCTGCGGTGGCTGGCGGACAGTGACCGGCAGAACCGCTATTACCAGGGGCTGTGGGATTACGAGGATGATCCCATTGCCCGGATCGGCACCGGCGGCGGGCTGGAGGAAACCCTCCCCAAGTTCATCGCCCGGCAGTTGGATCGCTTGCGGCTGGACGGGGACACCGCCCGGACGGTGCGGTTTTTATCCTCCTGTCTGGACTGGGATGGCTACCTGCGCACCCCTCTGGACGAGCTGGCGGAAAACAGCGGTATCCCCCTGCCCCTGCTGGAGCAGGGCCTGTCGGTGCTGCGCACCCTGGAGCCCGCCGGGGTTGGGGCGAGCAGCCTGTCCCAGTGTCTGGCCCTTCAGCTGGAGCGGGCGGGGGTGGACGGCCCCGCGCTGGCCATTGTCCGGGATCATCTGGAGGCGCTGGCCCGGTGCCGCTGCCGCTGCATCGCGGATAAGCTGGGCGTCAGCCTGGACGAAGTGCTGGCGGCGCAGAAGGCCATCCGGGAGCTGGATCCCCGGCCCGGCGCGGTGTTCGAGCAGCCAGGGCAAACCGCCTACCTCTATCCCGACATCTTTGTGGAGGAGCGGGACGGCCATTTTGTGGCCCGTATCCGAAGCCAAGAGCGCCCCGCGTTTCAGATCAACAGCTATTACAAGGAGCTGCTGGCCAACTCCGACCAGCCCGAGGTGAAGGACTATCTGCGCAAAAAGGTACAGGCCGCCCAGGACGTGCTGGGGGCCATCACCCAGCGGCGGGACACCCTGCTGCGCTGCGCCCAGGCTATCCTGGACTGGCAGGAGGGGTTCTTCCGCGCTGGGGAGCAGGCTCTGCGGCCCCTGCGGATGGCGGACGTGGCGGATGCGCTGGGCATTCACGAGTCCACGGTCAGCCGTGCGGTGCGGGAAAAATACCTGCAATGCCAGCGGGGGGTGTACCCTCTGGGCTGGTTCTTTTCCCGGGGCGGCGCGGGGGGAGACATAGGCGGCGCGGCGGCCAAGGCGGCTCTGCGGCGGCTCATTGACGGGGAGAATAAGGCCCATCCCCTGTCCGACCAGAAGCTGTGCGAAGCGCTGGCGGCGGAGGGGTGCCCCATCTCCCGGCGCACCGTGGCCAAATACCGGGATGAGCTGAACATACCGGGGGCATCGGGACGGAAAAACCGAGGATAAAGGCAGAACATATGCGGGAGGCGCGGCCATGGCGAACTTTACCAGGAGGGCGATTAAGGAGACATTCCTCAAGCTGCTCAATCAGCGGCCCTTGAATCAGATTACCGTGAAAGACATCGTGGAGGAATGCGGCATCAACCGCAACTCCTTCTACTATCATTTTGAGGATCTGCCCGCCCTGGTGGAGGAAATCGTGGACGAGCAGGTATTGGCCTTGATTAAGAACCATCCCACCATCAGCTCCGTGGAGGAGTGCTTTGAGACGGTGGTGGAGCTGGTGATGGAAAACAAGCAGGCCGTCTACCACATCTACAACTCCCTGAGCCGGGACGTGTTTGAGCGGCACCTGATGGAGGCCTGCCGGTATATTGTGGACACCTATCTGAGGGCGGAATTTGCCGGGAAGTCCCTGGCGGAGGAGGATTTAAACGTCCTGATCCGCTTCCACAAGTGCGAGTGCTTCGGCGCGGTGATTGACTGGCTCAACAGCGGCATGAAGCACGATATCACCGGCTATTTCCGCCGGGTATGCGCCATGCAAAAGGGGTGGATGGAGCAGCTTGGCCGCTGAGCGGAGACGGTCATCTCTTTTCGCCGCGGCCGTGGCAGTACCAGTACAAAGCGCCCATGCCAGCGCCGCCAAGGATGTTCCCCGCCGTCACCGGGAGCAGATTCCGCAGGAGGAAATTCCCCCAGGTCAGGGCTTCGATGTCCGCGCCGGACTGGCTGGCCAGGGCCGCATAGGCAGGGACTGCCTTGGCAAACAATCCCGCCGGGATATAGTACAGGTTGGCGATGCAGTGTTCAAAGCCGCAGATTACAAAAAACGCCACCGGCAGGTACGCGCCCACCACCCGGCCCGTCAGATCCTTGGCGGACAGGGACAGCAGCACCCCCGCCGTCACCAATATGTTGCAGAAAATGCCCAGGATGACGGCGCTGCCCACCGGCAGGGCGCATTTTCCCGCCGCCAGCTTCATGGTGAACACCGCCAGCTGGCCCCCGGAGTAGTTGAACTGCCCGCCAAAGGCGCAGCCCGCCGCCGCCAGCATGGCCCCCACGGCGTTGCCTAAGTAGACCACCACCCAGTTGCGGAGCATTCCCGCCGCGGATATCTGGCCGTCCAGCACGGAGATGGTGATTAGGGTGTTGCCGGTAAACAGCTCCGCCCCGGTGAGCACTACCATGGCCAGCCCGAAGGGGAACAGCAGCCCGCACACAATCCGGGCTGTGCCCACGTTATCAATGGAGTGGGCGGCGGTGTTGGTGACCGCCCCGCCCATGGCGATAAAGAACCCAGCCAGCACCGCCAGCAGGAGCATTTTGCCCAGTGGCATCCGGGCCTTGGCGGCGCCCGCCAGCCCATAGTTGGCCGCGCATTCTTTAGGGGTAAAAAGATTCATAAGATTCACCGTCCGTCAATCGTTTGTCCGGATGTCCCGGCCATAGGTCAATTATATGATGTGCGGCCCTGAAATTCAATAGGGGGCTGGGGATTCCCGCCGCCCCATGGCAGCAAAAAAAGCCGGTCCTTCGGGACCGGCTTTTCTCGCCGCTTACGCGTAGACGTCGATGTACTGGCCTTTGGCGGGGGCAGGGACGGCTTCTAACATCTTCATAAGCTCCTGACCGGCCAATTCCTGGCTGTCCATCATTTTCTTGGTGACGGCCATGGAATAGTTGGTGGCAAAAGACGCCGCACTCATACCCATCGCCATGCTGGCAATAGATTCCATCATAGGTCAGTCCTCCTTTCCCTCCGGGGCTTCCGGAGGATCGATCTCAGGAAGGGCGCCCGGGCCCCCCTCCCGTTTATGGTCCAGCACGCCGCCCAGCAAATCCAAGAGTTCCGCGGGGGCGGACTCCTCCATGGCGGAATCCCGGTTGGCGGCGGTGGCTGTGATCAGCTCGCTGCGCAGGATGGACACGTCTTCCGGCGCGGCAATGGCCAGCCGCACCCGTGTGCCGTCCACCGAAACCACCCGGATGGTAATATCATCCCCGATGACCAGGGATTCGCCGGCTTTGCGTTGCAGGATCAACATGGTGTGCCCTCCTTCAGGCCGAACTGGTCAAGAGGATGGCGCATTTCATAGGCGTCTGCCTCCAAAATGACCTGTCGGGCCACCCGCGTGGCGGGATTGATGGCCACCGGGCACTTCAGGTTTACTGTGCTGTCGGACACGGGCTTTTTCACCACGCACAGCACGTAAAAGCCCAGTTCCTGACTATCCCCTACCCCCAGCTCCTTCAGCTCACCAGGCTGGAGGACGGGATTATAATCGGACAGCAGGGAAAAGGGATCCATGGCCACAAAGGCCAGAGCAGGGGTTTGAATGCTTTGGATGCACAACAGGGTGCCCGTGCTCCCCTCAAAAGGGAGGATCAGGAACTCCCGTTCCTCCTCAAAGCCAAAGGGACCGGTGAGGAACTTGACCACATCGGCTTCCACATAGTCAACCTCGCCGAAATATTTGGTTTGGAGCTTCACGCAAACAGCCTCCTGTCAAAACGGTTGCGTTCTTACGCCTCCACATCCACCGACTCGTAGTTGGGATCGGAGGAGGGGGGGACATAGATTGGGCCGCCAATATACTTGATGATCACATCGGGCTGCTGGGTGACGGACAGCTCAATGTCACCGGGGGTGAACTCGAACTCGGGCTGGCTCACCCGCCAGTCAAAGTTCAGCTTATCCATCTCATAGCGGATCTGCAGCTCACCGGGATCACAGGTGATCTCGGGGGGGACGGAGGGCAGGAACTTGATCCCGGAATTGGGATGGTAGTCCTTCATGGTGGCCTCCGACGCGAACTGGGTAATCATATCCTGCCCAATTTTGGCCTCCAGCAGCATCTGGCCGTGCTGGGCGTAAGTGGCGGTGGCAGTGTAGGAGGCCTGCTGCCCCTTCTGGGCGTACTGCTCCATGGAGCGCATGGCGGTGGGCACCACGGAGTTGCGGGCTTCGAAGGTGTCGATATTCAGCTTGATGGGGCGGCTCTTGATGCTCAGGCCACCCTCCCCGCGGGAAATCTCCAAATCAGCGGTACCGCGGGTGTACTCCAATTTGGCGGGAGACATTTTCATCTCAATCTCAATGGGGACGGTTTTGATTTCAATCAGCGGATACATGATCTCATTCTCTGCTCCTTTCACTTAACATATATCAGGAAAATCGCAAGGGATTAGGTAAGATAATCCATCAGGCTCTGGGACAGGACCGTGTTGCCGACCTTCAGCGCGGCGTTGTAAGAGTACTCTGCCCAGAGGAATGAGGTGAGTGCATCCACCATGTCCACGTCCTCCAGCTCGGCATACTGCTCCTGGAGGCTGTAGAAGTTGTCAGACAGCAGTTTTTCGTTGATCTCCAGCTTATCGGTGCTGGCCGCCAGGTTGGTGAACTCGGTTTTGAAGCTGGAGGCACCCTTTTCAAACTTTTGCACCAGGCGGTAGAAATCGTCATAGACGTCTTTCCAGTCTCCCCCCTCGGGGACGCTGTCGGAGATCTCCTTCATCTTCTGCACCAGGGAGTAGAGGTTTTTGGGATCGCCGTCCTCATCCAGGCCGTAGCCGATGAAGTTGATGCCGTTGAGGGCGGCGTTGAAGCCGCTGGACTCAATGAGTTTGCCGTTCTCATCCTCCTGGAAGCCCAGGCCGATGTCCACGAAGTACTTCTCGTTGGCCAGGTACTTCAGCTTTTCGGCGTCCTTGCAGGCGGTTTCGTAGTCCTCCGTGGAGATAATGCCGGGGGTGGCATCGGAGATATAGCACTGTTTGCCGTTGATAGTGGCCGTAATGGGATCGCCGTTCTCATCCTTCAGCACGCTGTTTAGCAGCTTCTCATGATCGGCCTCGGAGGTGAGCTCGGAGGTTTTATAGTACTTATTGTCTGTCGGAGGGGTGGCGCCGGGGATGATCGTGTACTCTTTTTTTTGCTCATCGGTTAAGGCGTCATAAGTGGTGGTGTCAATGGGCGCGGTGGCGCCATCGTTTACATAGTACTTCGTACCATCGTCTGCCGTCACAGTGAGCGGATTGCCGGGATTGGCGGGATCATCCTGGTATTGCGGCACGTCAACCGTCTTGGCGCTGTCCAGCACATAGTTTTTGCCATCATCGGTTTGAACGGGATTTCCGTTATCCTGCTTCAGCTCCGGCTCCATCGCGTCCACCGGCACGCCCCGGTAGTACAGCTTGTTGTCCTTGATCTCGAAGGGCACGTTGTGGCCGTCCGCCCCGGCGAAGATGAAGTCGTCGCCGTACTTCTGGTTCATGGTCTGCACCAGTGACTCGGACATCTGATCCAGGGCTTTGGTGAGCTGCTCACGGGCATCGCCATTAGGATCGTTGAGCCAGCTCAGGGTGGCGCCGTGCAGGGTGTTCATGAAAGAACCGTCAATGGCGCCGCTGGTGTCCAGCACCTCGTCGATGGACTGCAGGCAGCTGAAACCGGCCTGGTACTTTCTCAGGGTGTCGTTGCAGATATCGTGCTGGCTGTCCACTGTCATGCGGGACTTGCGCAGCCGGAACGCCTTGGCGGCGGCGGCGGGATCCTCGGCATAGGAGTTGAAATTGCGCTGGGAGAGCACGGTGTTCCGTGATTTATTCATGCTGATGAAGGAATTCATCAGGCTGCTGCGGTAGCTTTTCAGCACACCGCCGGTTGTTGCGCGAATCATGTTATAAAACCCTCCTTATTAGCGCCCGGCCACGCCGGTATTGTTGATCAGACGGTCCAGCGACTCGTCGATTGCGGTCATCAGGCGCATCGCGGCGTTCATGGCTTTCTGGTACTGCATCATGTTCATGGCCTCATCGTTGAGGTCAACGCCGGACACACCCTCCCGGGAGCTGTCCAGCTCCACCAAGGTGGTGCTGCTGGTAATAAGCTTCACGTTGGTTTCACTGGCGTCCTTGGCCTGCACGCCCATAATATAGCTGAACATATCGTTGAAGGAGCCTTCAAACAGGATCGGGCCGGTGGCGTCGGAGCCGTTAAGCTCTCTGGGGTCGTAGGTCAGAGCTTTGTCGATCATGGAAACCATGTGGTCGGCATTGGTGTTCTGGGTGCTGTGCTCTATATCGCCGCCGAACAATACCTCGAACTTGGGGATGAGCTTTACCGCGTTATGGCTCCAGCTATGGGAGACGCTGATGTTGGCGGCAGTGATGCCGGTGGGGTCGTCGTTGTCGTTGCGGTTGCTGAACAGCGGACCGCCCATGGGGATGGGCTTCTTGACGGTAAGTTTCGCGTCTTTGTCATCGGCGCTGGCTCCGTGTTCCTTCATGAAGCCCTTTACAGCCTCAAGCACGGCGGCCTCGTCTGTTTCGTCAACCGGAGGGTCGAAGGGGAATGCCTTGTTGATTTTGGTAAAAGCCTCCGCGAGCGTGTCGTTAACGGTCAGCCCCACATCATCAAGTTCGCAGGTGCCCTCGTGGATGCCCACGAACCGGCCATCGGAGTCCACATAATAGCCGTCGCCAAAGCCGCCGGGGCTTTTCTCTGCCACTTTAATATTCACGCCCAGGCTCCGCAGCTCATCCAGCGTCCCGGTGACGGATTCCATCTCGTTGCCGTTCTCGTCCAGCATGACGCCCTGGTTCAGGCCGTTGTACGCCTCGGCGAACTTCTGGGCCAGCAGGTCGAAGGCCTGCTGATAGTAGCGGATGCCCCGCTTGATGCTGGCGTTTTCATCGATCAACCGGTCTTTGTCGCTGCAGAATTCGCCTTCCTCGGTGAGGAACTCCCGCTGGGCCTGAAGCTCGCCGTAAAGGTCGTTGTCATCCAGGGCCACCTCATGGGTGTGCTCGGTGGTCATGGTGATTTTATACCACGCGCCGTTCACCTCACGGTAGGCGACGGTGGTCTCGGTGCCGGTAACGGGGTCAATGGTGGTGCCGGCCTCGGGGACGGTGGGGGGGTTGGGCGTGGGAGGGACGCTGTCTACGCCCGGTGAATTGTCGCCGAGCGTCAGGGAAATCAAATTTTGGCCGTTTTGCACATTGGGGTTGGGGGCCGCCGCCGGCCCTCCGTTGTTGCCGCCGACCAGGCCGGCGTTTTTGGCGGTGTAGACGATATTTTCCCCGTTGGCGGTGACAACATAATCCGGGTTCATGCCCTGCGCGTTCATCTCGCGGACAATGAACGCGGCCATCTGGGCCGGGTCGTTGGCAACGGCCGCAGTAAAACCGCCCTGTCCGAGGGTGTACGTGTTATTGCCGATCTGGAACGTTTGAGGCGGATTGGCAGTCTCGTCCCAGTTCTGAGAGCTGACGGTATAAGAATACTTTGCCTTTTCGCCAACCACGCCGCCCGTAACGGCGGTCCAATCCGTGCTGTGGCGCTCCCACTCTTTGTCGTGGACGTCCAGTAGCTTGCCCAGCTGGACCGTATAGTTGTCGTTTTTCTCCGTGATAATCCCTTCGGCGGCGGCGTCGTTGGTGCCCATGAGGTAAAGCTGATTGCCGTCAGCATCTGTCTTATCGGTGCCGTCGGCGTTCTTGAGCGCAATAGGTGTAATGCCATCGGCAAGAAGGCCGTCCAGTTCATCCGCGGTGAGCGGAACTTCCTTTTGATAGAGATAATCCTTCAGATACGCGTATTGAGCAAGGTTTGGATCCTTGTCAATCGCTTCCTGGGTAAGCCCGTTATACTGGTTGAGCACCGGTTTCTGCTCCGGCACCGACAGCTGGGTGCAGTACAGGCCGTCCACCAGTATGGAGCTGTCCGTCTCCACCTTGGGGTCGGGGTTGGAGTCGCCCATGTAAATGGTCAGCTTCTCTACCATGATGCCCGCGCCCACGTCCTCCATGCTGTACTCGACCTTGATGCTCATGTATTCGGCCAGCTTGTCGATCTGACGGTTGCGCTCGTCCCGCATTTCCAGGGCGTTGTCGCCGTTGATCTCACACTCCCGGATGGACTTGTTCAGATCCCGGATGTTGGCGAGGACCTTATTTGCCAGGCTGATGTTGTCGTTGAAGTCCTTATCGTAGTCCTGGTGCAGCTTTTCCAGACGGTCCGCGTACTTGTTGAACAGGGAGGTGAGGGATTCGGCGGATCCGCGCACCAGGATTTCGTTGTCCTTGGTGGGGTGGGCGCTGTACTCGAGCAGCTTATCATGCAGATCCTTGAGCTGGGCGTACAGCAGGCCGTCGCCCTTGGACATATCGTCGCCGTCCGTGATGCCCTTGCCTACCTCGTCCAGGATGGAGGCGATCTCCTGCAAACCGGCCAGCTTGGTGTCGTAGTAGGTGGTGTCGCTGGTGGTGTTGCGGTAACGGATGTCCAGATAGGGGTCGCGGATCTGGTTGATGCCGGTGACCAGCGCGCCGCTGCCCACATGGTTGTCCATCATGGAGCGGTAGCGGTCGTTGGCGCCGGTTTTGAAGCTGACCTGGTCAATCCGCTGGCGGGTGTAGCCCGCGGTGTTGATGTTGGAAATGTTGTTGCCGGTTACTCTCAGGCCGTGCTGGGCGGCGTAGATGCCCAGTCGGGCCGTGGTGAAGGAATCAAAGGTTCCAAGCGTACCCATAAGCAATTACTCCTTACAGTTGATCTAAATCGACGCGCCTGCGGCAAAACACACAGATGGGCCATTAAGCGCGAAAGTCGGTTTTCATTTTCTTGGGAGGCTCCATGTTGGCGGGGGATTCATACCCCTCGGCGGCCAGCTTGGGATCTACCCCGGCCTTTATAAGAATCCTGTCAATCTGGTGGAGGTTGAGTTCTAAGGTAGAGCGGGCCATATCGGCGTAGCCGCGGTAAATTTCATAGGTGTGCCGCAGATTGTCCACGGTTTTCCGGGCCTCGGCCTGAAGCTCGGGCGGGTAGCGCCCGGGCAGATCAATCAGCCGGACCTTGTCCAGCCCCATCTGGGCCAGCAGCTTGGTGCGCCGCAGCTCCAGTCCCCGGAGGTTAAGGGTAAACGCCTGCTCCTGTTTGAGCACTTCATCCAGGGCAAGCAGGTCGTCGGCCCGGACGGCCTCGGCCTTCTGCTGGGCCAGAGGGGTGAGTTTTTCCAGGGTGCCGCCCAACTCCCGCAGAAGCTTCAGGTAGGAACGATAGAGATCCTCCATTTACCGGCCCTCCCCCAGCAGCAGAATCCGCGCGGCGATGGACATGGGATCCGGCGTATAGGCGTGCTCGGCAACCTGCTGGCGCAGGGCGGAGATGTCGCCGGTGGTGGTGGCGGTGCGCACCTCCTGAGAGAGCTTGCTGACCAGACCCATAAAACGGCTGTCCTGGGTGGGCGCGGAGAGGGTCACGCTGTCGTATTTGTTGGCGCCCTGGGTAACCTGGGCACGGCTGTCACGTCCAGCCTTGGTGCGGTACACCTTCGACGGGGCGACGGGAGAAATTGCGCCATAACCAGAAGTCAGCACAGTACTCACATCCTTTTCCATATCCGATTACTGTTTGAAATTATCTACAGTAGTTATATCGGCATAATTGGCGTGGAGATAAGAAAAAGCAGGAAATTTCTTTTGTGTCAACGGTTTCCGGTCCGCTGAGAGGGGAGAAAAAACGTCCCGAAGCCCATGAAAAGGGGCTTCGGGACGGATATCCATGGGGGTTCAGCCCAGGGTTTTCAGATGCCGCAGCAAAACGGTGGCGATGTTCTCGCAGGACGCCTGCGTCATCACCGCGCCAATGTTCATGGCTACGCCGGGCATACCGTAGACCACGGAGGACTCCTTGTCCTGGCCGATGGTGTACGCGCCCTTTTTGCGCATGGCCAGCAGGCCCACGGCGCCGTCCTGGCCCATGCCGGTCATGATGATGCCCACCATTTTGCAGGTGACTACCTCGGACATGGACTGGAACATGGCGTCCACGGAGGGGCGGTGGCCGCTGATTTTTTCGCCATGGGTGCAGTTGACGGTGTACCGGGTGCCGATGCGCACCACCCGGCACTGGAGATCGGCGGGGGCCACCAGGGCCAGACCCCGGCGCAGCTCCATGCCGCTTTGGGCCTCCTGCACCTCCATGGCGCACAGGCGGTTGAGGCGTTCGGCGTACATTTTGGTGAAGCCGGGGGGCATATGCTGGACAATCACCATGGGGGGGATGTCGGCGGGGAGGCGCTTCATGACCTCCAGGGTGGCCTCGGTGCCGCCGGTGGACGCGCCCAGGCCGATAATGACGTTGTTCAGGCTGGGGCTGCCGCCCAGCTTGGGGATGGCCCCAGGGGCCGCGGGCCGCCCGGCGGTGGCCGCCGCAGCGGTGGCGGGGGGGCGCACCCGGGCGCTGGCGGCGATGATCACCTTGGTGGTCAGCGCGGCCACGAAAGCGTCAGCGCTCTGCTGGTCGTCGGGCTTGCGCACAAAGTCGATGGCGCCCACCGCCAAGGCGTCGAACACCTTCAGGTTCAGCGAGGACACCACAACCACCGGGATGGGGTTGGTGGGCAGGTAGGTTTTGAGAAACTCAAGCCCGCTCTGTCCAGGCATTTCCACGTCCATGGTGATCACGTCCGGCTTGTACTGGGGGATTTTGACCTTGGCGTCCAGGGCATTGATTGCATAACCTGCAATTTCGATTCTGGGGTGGGCGGAAAGCCCGTTCATGATAAGGCTCCGTGCCACCATGGAGTCGTCCACCACCATGACACGGATCTTTTTGTTGGCATTCGGGGTTACAGGAATCGCCATAACGGGAATGGCCTCCTCTTTTTAAAAATACCGGACCGACCGGTGGATGCAGGTCGATCCGGCTGCGCTGGTTTATTTTTGGAAAGTGGAAGGAGCCAGCCGTTTGTAGGGCATATTGGCGCTGAGGTTCTCCGACTTGCTGATGAGCAGGTAGCCCCCGGGGAGGGTGGCGTCATAGAACCGGCGGACCAGGGCGTCTTTGGTGGGCTGGTCAAAGTAGATCATCACGTTCCGGCAGAAGATCACATCGAACTTGCGGCGGAACTTGATGGGATCCATCAGGTTGAAGGGCTGGAAGATTACGTTGTCCCGCACAGCCTTGGACACCTGGTAGTGGCCGTCGGGCTGCTTGACGAAATATTTCTTCCTCCAGTCGGCGGGGATGGTGTCGGGCAGCTCGTACACGCCCTTTTTGGCGGCGGTCATGGCCCGGTTGGAGATGTCGGTGGCCAGCAGCCGGGTATCCCACTGGCTGGCCTGCTGGCCCAGATAGTCAAACAGGAACATGGTGATGTTGTAGGGTTCCTCCCCGGTGGAGCATCCGGCGCTCCAGATGGCCAGCGTTTTGTCCTTCTGGTGCTTGCGGACGATGTCGGGGATGATCTGCTTGCAGAACAGATCCAGATGCTCCTTCTCCCGCATGAAGAAGGTGTAGTTGGTGGTGAGCTTATCCAGCAGCAGGGTGATCAGATCGTTGTCCTTGGTCTGGAGGACGTGATCGACGAAGTTGGTAAAGCTGGTGTAGCCCCGCTGCTTCAGGGGGGTGGACAAGCGGCCGGTGATGAGCTGCCGCTTCTGGCTCAGGTCGATGCCATAGTTGCCTTGGACGAACTTCACCAGCCGGTTAAAATCGTTGTCCGTGATGGTCAGGGCGGAAAAAGCTCCGGAGCCGCCCGCTCCTATCCCGGCATTAATCATTGGGCATCAGCTGCTCACAGTCCAGTACCATCATGGTGCCGGCCCTGTCGGGGAGGGAGCACATCCCGGACATCAGCGGCTGGGCGCTGTTGGCGGGGAGGGGATGGATGTTGGCCTTGGGAATGTCCAGCATCTGATCCACGGCGTCCGCCAGGATGCCCAGCTGCACATCGCCCAAATTGATCACCACCACCAGGCTGTCCTCATCCTGAGTGGGCATGCCCAGCCGGGCGCGGATATCCAGAATGGGGATCATCTGGCCGCGCATATTGATGATGCCCCGGATATAGTCCGGCACCATGGGCAGATAGGTAATGACCTGGTTGTTGAGGATTTCCACCACGTCCTCCGCAATCACGCCCAGCTTCAGGTGGCCCGCCATGAAAATCAGGTACTTCTGGGAATCCACCGTGTCGTCAACGGGGAGGTTCAGCGCCTCCGAGTCATCCACACGGGCAAACATTGTGTCATTGCTCATTGTTTTCTCTCCTTACTTACATACCCCGGGCGGCCCCGTACAAGCTGGCCACATCCAGGATGATGCTGATGCTGCCGTCGCTGCGCAGGGTACAGCCGTTGATGCCGTAGCTCTTGACATTGAAGCTGTTCACGTAGGGAGGCAGCTGCTTGACCACCACCTGCTGCTGGCCCAGCAGCTCGTCTACGAACAGGCAGTAGGAGTTATCCCCCGCCTCCAGCCACAGCAGCACGCCGTCGTCCATGTTGGTATAGCCGTTCTGGAGCTGGTAGAGATCCCGAGCGCGGACGATGGGGTAGAAGTCGCCCTGAACCTTGATAATCTCGCCGCTGTGGGAGTCGTGGATCACGTCCTCGGAGGAGATCTTCATGGTGGACAGGATGTTGTTGATGGGGATGGTGAAGATGGAGTCGCCCACCGACACCTCCATGCCGTCCATGATGGCCATGGTCAGGGGGATGCGGATGGTGGTGGTCATGCCGTGGCCCAGCTCGCTGGAGATGGACACGGAGCCGCCCAGCTCCTCCACGCCCCGCTTCACCACGTCCATGCCCACGCCGCGGCCGGAGAACTCCGTGACCTCGGTGTTGGTGGAGAAGCCGGGGGCCAGCAGGAAGTTGAGGATCTCCTTGTGGCTGTATTCCACGTCGGGGGAGGCGATGCCCTGGCGGATGGCCTTGGCCAGTACCGCCTCGTCATTCACGCCCCGGCCGTCGTCCACGATCTCAATGATGACCTCGCTGCCGGTGTCCCGGGCGGACAGCATGATCTCGCCCACGGGATCCTTGCCGGCGGCGATGCGCTCCTCCTGGGTCTCCTCGATGCCGTGGTCCATGGAGTTGCGGACCATGTGCATGATGGGGTCGCCGATGTTGTCCACGATGGTCTTATCCACCTCGGTGTTCTCGCCCACCAGGGTGAGCTTGCAGGGACGGTCCAGCTTCTTGGTCATATCGCGCACGATACGGGTCATCTTCTGGAACACGCTGGACACGGGCACCATCCGCAGGGACATGGACACGTCCTGAAGCTCGTCGGTAAGCTTGCGCAGCTGGCGGGCGGATTTGGAGAAGGCATCCAGGTTCAGGCCCTTCAGATCCGGGGAGGAGGTGACCATGGATTCGGTGATGACGATCTCGCCAACCACGGCGGACAGCAGGTCCAGCTTGCTCAGGTTGACGCTGATGAGCGTTTCCTTGGGGTGCTGCTGCTGCGCGGGGGCGGGCGCGGGGGGCGCGGTC
>CAJTVM010000055.1 GCA_910579595.1 uncultured Oscillospiraceae bacterium | reverse complement strand
TCAGCGAGTGGGACAGCTCCCGGCCCCGGCTTTCGCCGGTGTTGAACGTGTCTATGGTCTCTTTCCCCAGGGCGGCGGACAGGTCTTTGAGCGTAGATGGCTCTTTGCCGCCCAGGAAGATGGAGCAGTCGCAGTTACCAACGATGGTGTCCGCGTTATCCTTATATATGGCCTTGAGCTGGCTTTGCGCCTGGAGAACGAGACAGGCGGAGATCTCCCGGCTGCGGATGGTAGCCATCAGCTTTTCCAGCTTGGGGATCTGCCCGATGTTGGCGCACTCGTCGATCAGGCACCGCACATGGACCGGCAGACGGCCACCGTACACATCATCCGCCTTTTCGCAAAGCAGGTTGAATAGCTGGGTGTAGCAAAGGGAGATCAGAAAATTAAAGCTGTCGTCCGTATCGCTCATGATAAGGAACAGCGCCGTTTTTTCATCCCCCAGGGTGTCCAGCTCCAGCTCGTCATAGGCCGTCACATCCCGCACTTCCGCGATGTCGAAGGGGGCCAGCCGAGCGCCGCAGCTCACCAAAATCGACTTTGCTGTCTTGCCGGCAGCTAAGCGGTATTTGGCATATTGGCGCACAGCGAAGTGATTCGGCTCCCGTTCGGCCAGTTCCTCAAACATGAGATCCACGGGATTCTTAAATTCTTCATCGTCCTCCCGGACCTCCATGGCGTTGATGAACTCAATGAGGGTGGAGAAGTTCTGTTCCTCCACCGGGGCCTCATAGTGGATGAATCCAATGAGGGCGCAGTACAGCAGGGTCTCGGCCTTGGTCCAGAACTCGTCACCGCCTTTTTGCTCCCCTTTGGTGTTAGCGATCAGGGTCGTGACCAGCTTCAAAATGTCCTTTTCGCTGTGAATGTAGGCGAAAGGGTTATAGTGCATGGATTTTTTGAAGTTGATGGTGTTGAAAATCTTGATCCTGTACCCGTTGCGCTGCAAGAGCTTCCCCGTGTCGATCACGATGTCCCCTTTCGGGTCAGTGACCACGAACGAAGTCGGATAAGTTTTCGATGTGCATTGCATCAGATTGGGCTTCAGCCAAAAGCGGGTCTTACCGCTGCCGGAACCACCGATGATAAGCACATTTTTGTTGCGGGCGGTCTTGGGGTCCTTGGGCCGGTTGTTCATGGTCAGGCGCTCCGTCTGGGTGAGGATGATGTTGTCCTCAAAGGCCGGTGCGATATAAGGGGCAATATCAGCCGGTGTGCCCCAGCGGGCGGTGCCGTATTCCATATTTCTGCGGAACTTTTTCGCGTTTTTGGCCTTGTAGTAGACCGCCACCCGAAGCAGGACACCGCACACCAGCCCCACCAGCAGATCGAAGGGGTGGAAGCTGGGGAAGCTGTTCTGGAACGCGATGGAAAATCCATCCAGCAGATGCAGCAGCTTTTGGGATGTGTCGGCCCCCTCCGCCAGCCGCCACGCCTGCCCCAGCTTGGACGCATACAGCCCGATCACCGCATAGGGCAGGTTGGCAAGCGCCAGCTTTTTCACGTTGACCTGCTTCACCGTTCCAGCACCTTCTTCCGAACCTTTTCCGTGGTGTCCTTCACCATGTCCTTGAACGCCGCCAGACGTTGCAGTACCGAGGGCCGGGACGCTTTTTTGACCTTTTCCCCGGCGTACTCGTTGAACGCGGACGTGAGCGCGTCGGCGTCCCTACTCTTGAAGAACACCAGGAACTTGGGCGGATCGCTGCTCCGATCCCGCTTGATGGCGTAGTCCACACCATATTTCCGGGCAATACGGTCAAAATCCTTGATGGAGGGGTCGTTGATCTCAATATTGGACACGCCCTGATCCTGGCCGATGAGCTGCTTCACCGTCTGCCTGCCATGGTGCTTCACGGGACTGTCCCGGCTTTGCCGCTTTTGGTGCTTGACCTCCTTGCGGTGGGCCAGATACTTAGAAATGGCCGATTGCAGCATCCGGCCCGTGAGCTTGCTCCCGTTGATGACCAGCGTGAGTGTTTTATTCTCCACTTCCTCCTGCATGAAAAAATCACCTCTCTTGTCCCCGGTCTTTCTGCCGGAGCTGTAAATATTCGTTCCAATCCTTGCCCCGCGCCGGGGTGTGGACGGACACGCTGTAACCCTGCCGGGTGTACTTTTTTGTCAGCTTTGCCGCCGCTTCCCGCCCCGGCCCATCCGCGTCCAGGCACAGGTCAATGCGCCGCAGATGGGGATTCTCCCGCAGGTAAGTGTCCAGCGGCCCCTCATACAGCCCGCACAGTGCCACGGCGTTGCTTGTAACGCTGGGATGCAGGGTGCAGTAGCTCATGAGGTCGATGGGGGCTTCAAAAACAAATACCCGCATGGAATTTCTATCACAGCGGAGCCGGAAGCCGATCTCCTTATCGCTGCCGGGGACTCCGGCCCGGAACGATTTCCCGTCCTTGTCGTAGGTGCCCCGTTTGGCGGCGTAGACCGGCTTCCCTCCGCTGTTCCGGCCCACAAAAACACAATTATGGCGCTCGGCTTCCTCATACAGCAGGCCAGCGTCCATAAAGCCCCGGATCACCTGGGGCGCGACGCACCGGGTCTGATTGAGGTAGGCGTATACGCGGCGGGTGTCCGGGCTGGAGGTTGGGAGCGCAAAGGGGACATTTTTCTTTGGAGCCGGACGCGGTGGAGGGGCGCGGACTGCCCGCACCCCTCCATGGTAGTCCAACAGGAAGTTTACCGCTTCGGAAAAACTCTTGCCTTGAAACCTTCTCAGGAAAGAGATCGCATCCCCACCCCGCAGCTCCGAGTAGCGGAACCACGTCTGGCGGTCTCGACTGCGGATACGGATGCTGTCCATTTCTTTCGTGGTGAAGTAGCTGCCGATCTTCTTGACCTGATAACCCAATGAGGACAGCAGATCGGGAAGGTCGGTGTTTCTGGCAATCTCCATTTCCTCCGCTGAAAAAAGATCCTCCCAGCCTTGAACCTCCCTGTCCTGGGAGATCAATACCCGGTTTTGGGGAGTGTGGTGGGCTTGCCGTAGACGGTAGTCACCCAGCGGGACACCGCCTGCACCCAGATCCCATTGTATACGCCGCCCACATCGGCCACGTTCACGAAGGACGCGGCGGCGATGCTCTTGACTGCGGTGCAGTACAGCATGGGCTTCTCCACCTGGGCAAAACCGGCAGGGGCCTGCCCGAACACGAACATGATCTCGGTAACGCGCTCATTGGACGCCAGCCCCAGCGCCGTGGCGGACGCAGCCAGAGTGTAATTCTTCTGCGTGGACAGGTTATCCGCCAGGGTGCGGCACTCGCCGCCGTTGACGCGATAGGTGATCTTGTAGGTGCCGGGGAAATTGTAGGTGCCCGTCACCACCTTGTCCAGCCGAACCTCGGCAGGCAGGGTGTCGCGCCAGTAGAAAGAGGTCAGCATGACATTGGAATTGTTGGCAATGTCGCTGAACACATAGCGCACAGGCTGGCCCGCCATGACCTGCTTGGGGCCGGTCTTGGTGATGGACACGCCGGTGGACAGGGACTTGTCGGCCACTTCAAAGCGGACGATCTCGCCAGCGTGTTCCAGGTAGGCGGTCAGCTCCTGGTCGCTGACACCATAATTCGCCGGGGCCTTTACCTCTTTGATGGTATAGCGGCCCAGGGGCAGGGGCTTGGAAGCTGCCACGCCCCGGCTGTCGGAGCGGATGGTGTCCACCAAATTGCCCGCCTTGTCCCGAATCTCGAAAATAGCGCCCTCCAGCAGCGTCCCAGCGGGCAGGCCGTTGGTGGAGTTGTAGTCGGCGGATTTCTTGGTGATTTGGATCTGCGCGGTGACGGGGGTGTTCTTCCATTCAATCAGGGTAGTCTCGCCAGCTTTGACGTACACCGTTTTCATCTGCGTGTCGGGAATGTAGCCGGGATTTTCCAGCTCCCGCAGGTAATAGCGGCCACCGTCCGTCAGGCCCTCGATGTAAACATAGCCCTGATTGTCGGAAGTGTATTGACCCACCGGCTGATTGGTGCTATCGTACAAGAGGAAGTTCACGCCATAGATGCCCTTGCCAGTCACGCTATCCGTTTTATGAATCAGAATCCCGCAGAAAGGCTTGTTTTTCACCGTCAGAGTGGTGGTTTTGCCATCCTGGACGGTGAAATCATGGTGAGTGGCATCCAGCTTAAAGCCCTGTGCCGCTTCGGTTTCCAGCGCGTAGTAGTGGCCCGTGTCCAGTTTGACGTGGACACGGCCATCCGAGCCGGTGGTCACAGTCTCCACCAAAGCGCCGTCCATCTTCCTGATCTCAAAGGTGGTGCCGGGGATGCGCTGGGTGGGGTCGCTCTCGGAAACCTTGATAAGCTCCAGCCCGCCCTCGCTCTTATTAAAGAAGGTGAGGGTCTGAGCGACGCCGCTCTTGATGAGGATGGACTGCGGCGTGGTGTCCAGCACAAAACCGCTGACAGTCTTGGTTTCCCTGGCGGTGATGGTGGTGCCGGGGATCAGGTCGGTGAGGACGATCCGGCCATTGCGGTCGGTGATGAACTCGCCGTTGTTGGGACCAACCACCGCGCCGGAGCTGTCGGTGACGAGGAAGGTCACGCCCTGGATGGGGTCGGTGGTGCCGTCCACATACTTCTGGATGGTGAGGGTCTGCTTGGGGGCGTTGTAGAAGGTAAGGGTCTGCGTGTCCTGGGGGTTGACCTTTACCGTCTGCGTCTGCGTGGCGGGGTCGATGGTGTAGCCCTCAATCGTCCGGGTCTCCTTGACTACGATGGTGCCGGTCACGCCGGAGATGTGGATCTCGCCATGGGCGTCGGTGGTGTACAGGCCGTTGGAGGACAGGTGCCCGTTGGCATTGTCCACATAGCCGCCGCCAGCGTAGGTCAGCTCAAATTCCACCCCGGCCAGCGGCTTGCCGGTGGCCTTGTCCAGCTTGCGGATGATAAGCTCACCCGCCCGCTTATTCCAGAAGGTCAGCTCCGGCGCTCCCTGGCCCGCCTTGATCTGCACACTCTTGGGGGTGCCGTCCAAAACAAAGCCCTCCACGGTCTTGATCTCGCGGGCGGTGATGGTGGTGCCGGGTTCCAGCCCCGTAATGACGATCTCGCCCGCCGCGTTGGTGTAGAACGTGCCATCGCCGGGGCCGACAGGAGCGCCGCTCCCATCCACCACCTTGAAAGCTACGCCAGCCAGCGGCTCATTGGCGGTGCCCTCGATATATTTGTGGATGGTGAGGGTCTGCTTCGGGTCGTTCTCAAAAGTAAGATCGTTACCGTTGGAGCTGCCGCCCGGAGTAGTCCCCGGATTGGTCGCGGTGGCGTTGGAACCCATGGTGACGCTGTTGCCGCTGCCGTTTTTGACGATGATGGACTGCGGCGTGGTGTCCAGGACATAGCCGCTGGGCACACTGACCTCCGCCACCACCACAGTGCTGCCGGGGACAAGGCCGGTGACGGTCACGGTGCCGTCCTTGCCGGTGGTGTAGCGGCCCAGCACATTCCCATTGCCGTCCTTCACCGCAAAAACGGTGCCGGGGACGGGCTTCCCGGTGACAGAATCCAGTTTCGTGATCGTCAGGGAAGCCAAAGGCTCATTGAGGAAGGTGAGGGTCTGCGTGTCCAGAGGATTCACGGTGACAGTCTGTGTCTGCGTGGCCGGGTCAATGACGTAGCCCGGTGCCGCCTGGATCTCCTTTGCCACCACAGTGCCGATGATACCGTTGATGCGGATCTCCCCGTTGGCGTCGGTGGTATACAGACCGTTGCTGGACAGGTGGCCGTTGTCATTGTCCACATAGCCGCCAGAAGCATACGTCAGTTGGAACTGCGCCCCGGAAATAAGAGCGCCGGACACGGAATCTTTCTTTTGGATGACCAGGGTGCCCGCCCGCTTATTCCAGAACGTGAGCTGCTGCACGCGGCCACCCACGATCTTGATGTCCTGGGGGGTGCCGTCTAAAACAAAACCCTCCACAGTTTTGATTTCGCGGACGATTACGGTGGTGCCGGGTTCGATGCCGTCCAGGACGATCTCGCCTGCCTTGTCCGTGTAGTACACGCCATCGTCCGGGCCGACTGCCGCCCCAGCACCGTCCACGACCTTGAAGGCCACGCCAGCCAGGGGTTCGTTCTCGGTGCCCTCAATGAACTTCCTGATAATGAGGGTGGTGCCAGGTTCGTCATCAAAAATCAGGCTGTTTGCCACGCCGGAGCGCACCACGATATTCTTCGGGGTTTCATCCAGCACATACCCGGAGGGCGCACGTTTCTCGGACACCACGACAGTGGAGTTGGGAGCCAACCCGGTAACAGTGACGGTGCCATCGGTGCCGGTGGTGTAAAGCCCGTTGTTGGGGCCAATCACAAAGCCGGAGCTGTCCGTCACCAAAAATTCAGCGCCTTTGAGGGGCTTCTTGGTCACGGCATCCCGTTTGAGGATGGTCAACGTGCAGAGGGGATCATCGTAAAAACGGAGCGTCTGCGTGTCCCCAGCGTTCACCACCACGGTCTGCGGGGTGGGGTCAGCGCGGTAATTGTCCGGCGCACGATCCTCAGTCACGACATAGGTGCCGGGGAGCAGCTTGGACAGCACGATCTGGCCGTTCACATCGGTGGTATAGAGACCGTTGGAGCTGGTCATGCCCTCGTTATCGGGCGTCAGCTCCCCGTTCGCCATCATGATTTTGAACCGAGCGCCAGCCAACGGCTGCTTGGTCACAGAATCGTACTTCTCGACAATCAGCCCACCCTTTTTGGTGTTCTTTATCACCACGGTCTGGGTGTCGCCGCCGGTGCCAATGACCACGTTGGTGGAGGGGGTGTCAATGACGTATCCTCCGTCCGGCGCTTTTATCTCAGAAATGACGTATGCGCCCGGGGCAAGGTTAGAAATGCGGATTTCACCCTGGGAATCGGTGGTGAAAATGCCATTCTGCGTAAGGGAGGACGTTCCGATCACGCCGTCCAGACCGACCTCGCAGCCCGCCGCCGTGGTGATGCGGAACTCCGCACCGGGCAGAACCTCGTTGGTCTGGCTGTCCCGCTTCTGGATAATGAGCTTACCCTTCGGCTGGTCCTTAAAGGTCAGGGACACGGTGCGCCCTTCCTTAATTTGGATCGTCTGGCTCTGTGTGTCGATCAGGAATCCGGGAGGGGCTTTGACCTCGGTGACGATCACGCTCTTGCCGGGTTTCAGCCCCTCAATGCGGATTTCGCCGTTTTCATCTGTTCTGTATATGCCGTTGCTGTCCCCGATGAGGGTGCCATCAGCATACATCACCTTGAACTCGGCGTTCTGAAGGGTGACGCTGGGGTTGGTGGCGCACACCTTCCGAATAAGAAGATTTCCGTCCGGCATATTGTCGAAGCGGACTGTAACCACACTCTGCTCCCCGTTGTCCACGATGAACACGGTTTCGGAGGAGTTGATGATGGAGTAGCCATCCGCAGAGCTTACCTCCTCCACGACATATGCCCCTGGCTCCAGCCCGGTCCACATGGCGATGCCATTTTTGCCCGTCACCTTCTGGCCGATGACGGTGCCGCCCGTGCCGCTGGTGCCGGACAGATACCGAAGCTGGAAGGTGCATCCGGCCAGCGCCTCGCCAGTGACGGAATCGTACTTCTCGACCACGATGGCGTTCTTGGGGGTGTTCTCAAAGGTCACGGTGTGGTCCTTGCCCGCCGCCAGATAGATCTCCTGGGTGTCGGGCTGTTTGATGGTAAAGCCAGGGGCGGGTTCCAGCTCCTTGATTTTATACCAGCCCGTTTCCTGCCGCTCCAGGTGGATCTGGCCCTCGGCGTCAGTATAGAAAACGCCCAGGTCGTTGTATTCGCCTGTCTTGGTATCATCAGAGCCGCGCCAAATCTGGAACTTCACACCCTCAATGGGGCTTCCGGTGACGGAATCCACCTTTTTAACGAACAAATCCGGCTTGCGCAGGTTGCTCAGCTCAATGGTGGTGGTCTTGTTTTCCTCCAGGTAGACGGTGTGGATGGTATCGTCGGCCACCCAGCCATTTTTGGGCTTGGTCTCCTGCACGGTATATGCGCCCGGATTCATTCCTTCCAGGATAATCATGCCGTTCTGATCGGTGAAGTGCAGCTCATTGTAGCTGCCGTTGACCTCACGGATACGGAACTGGACGCCGGAGAGGGGATCGCCGGTCTGCTGGTCGATCTTCAGCAGACGCAGACCGGGCTTAGTGCTGTTCACGAAGTCCACCACCACATCCTGATCCTTGGCGGCGTCGATCCAGACGGTCTTGCGGTTGTTGGTATCGAGGATATAGGGGGCGGGGACATCGGTTTCCTCCACCTCATAACACCCGGAGGGCATATCGGACAGGGTGACTTTGCCGTCCGCGCCCGTGACCACATCGTTTTCATAGCCGATGTTCACGCCCCGGATGTGGAAGCTGGTGCCGGGGACGGGATCGCCGGTCTCGGTGTTCCGCTTGGAAATGGTCAGGGACCGCTTGTGATGGTTCATCTTCTCCACCACGATGGTCTGCTCACCCTGCAAATCCTCGGCGTTGATGTGAACGCCCACCGGGGAGCGGTCACAGTCGAAACCAGCGGGGGCGGAAACCTCGCGGAACTCATAATAGCCCTCGGTGACGTTGCTGACAGTGATGGTGCCGTCCGCCTGGGTTTCTTCGGTAGAAATGATCTGACCGTCCCGCAGAACAGCAAAAATAGCACCGGGCAGGGGCTGGCCGCTCTCGTCCACCTTCTTGAGCTGCACTTTCACCTTGCTGCTATTTTCAAAAATCAGGGAGATGTCATGCTCCCCGTCCCACACAAAAGCCTGCTTCCGCTTGGAAATGTCGGAACTGAGGATGAAGCCCTCCGGGGGAGTGATTTCCTCCGCGATGTAGCTGCCTGTGGGAAGGTTGGAAAAGTCCAGATCCTCCTTCAGAATGTAGCCGCCGTCCTTGGTGGTGTACTCGCTGACAAAGCTGCCGCCATCATCCAGCAGGACGCTGGTAATGCGGATCACCGCGCCGGGGATGCCCACGGTGGGATTATCCGCGTCCACCTTCCTGATGGAGCCGTCCCCGTCCTTCTTATCGGTGGTGTTGTAGAAAGTGAAGGTGTTACCAACGGAGCTGTTGGGCATGACCGTTACCACCTGGGATGCGGTCTGCGCCACATAACCCTCCGGCGCTGCTTCCTCCGTGATGGTAAACTGCCCTGCGGTAAGCCCATCGGCTTCCGCCGTCAGCGTAAAAGTGCCATCCGCGCCGGTCTCCCTGGTAACAGAAAAATCGCCGGAGCCGTCCGCGCTCTCGACTTTGAAGGTGACGCCGGGGATGGGCTTGTTGGTGCCAGCTTCCAGCTTTTTTACTGTGAGACGCACGCTGGTCTCGGTGGGCTTATCGTCCGGCACCGCGATCAGAAGCCGCTGCATGGGGACGCCGGACTGCCCCGGCAGTTTCCAGGGCTGGGACTGATCCCACTCGTAGATCCACAAATGATAATTGGGGTAGTATTCCGGGTGGTCCAGCACCAAATTCACGCCGGTGGCAATATAGTCATAGGCGGAGTTGCCGGTAGCGCCGTTATCATTACTGTCGATGATGGAGTGGGTGTCAATGGCGTCCCAATCTGTGATCCAGGAGGACTGACCATAGGTGCGGTGATACAGCTTCATTGCCGCCACAAATTCCTCCGCAGCCTGTTCAATGAAACCCTCCCGGTTGCTGTTCACATCCAGGATGATGCCGTATTCATAATACCAGCTCATGGCCTGGGCCACCATGAACCAAATGTCGGACCAATACTCGGTCCAATGCTCCAAACCCACAGCGTTGCCCGCATCGGTGAAATTGCCATAGGTGTGGGCGTAAATGTAGGTAAGCAGCACTTTCAGCGAGGAACTGTCCGCTTCGGTTTTGAAATTCCACTTCTGGCCGTTAGCCCCGGAACCCAGGGTGCCTTTATGATAGGCGCACAGGGCGCGGGTGGGGGCGTCCAGACCGGGGACGCTCACCTGCTCGTCAAAGACATAGGGCAGGCCCGCATTGTTGATGGTGCTGCTGGCGGCGCGGTAACGGACGGGCCGACCGCCAATGTACATATAGTCCGAGGACTTCTGCGTGATACTGCCAGGGGCCGAGGACAGCCCGGTGGCGGCAAAGGCGGACAGGGGCAGGACGCCCATGACGCACACCAGCGCCAACAGCAGGCTGACGGCGCGTTTGATGATATTGTTCTTCAAAATGAAAACCTCCTTTGACGTGGAACAGGGCCAGACCGTTTTCACGATCTGGCCCTGCCAGTATTGATGATTGAATTTTGAGGATCAGTTGGGGTATCGCGTGTGAAGGATGTAGCTGGGCTGGCCCTCCAGCCACCACTTGAAATACTGCCCGCCCCACCGGGCCTTATTGTTCAGCCCGCTTTCCGTGACCTTGATGTATTCGTCCGTTTTCTCCAGGACTACCACCACATGATGATTGGTCCCGTCAGCGTACTCAACGAGATCACCGGCCCTGATCTGCGCCCAGCTTGGCCGGTCCACCCGCCGCCATGGGAGGTTGCCAAAGGCGGCGTCGCTGCAAAGGGTAGCCCAGCCCGCGCAGTTGGTGGAAGATACTCCGTAGGGGCCGTTGCTGGTAGAGCGGTAGGGAGCACCATAGAGGGTGTTGGTGGGGTAAATGTCCCGGAGTGCTCGGATGGTGGAGCGCACAGTTTCTTCCGAGAGGTTGGCGGCGGAGGGGGTGGTCGGGGTCTGTGCAACCTGTTTCACTTCCTCCTGATAAGAAGAATTGGGGTCGATGTAGACGCTGTTGGTGGCGGCGTCATAGGTCACGCCGAAGTCAACGGCCTGTCCAATGTCGCGGAGCTTCACATAGTTGTTGCCGCCGATATGGTAGGCCGTCATGGACACCCGCTGACCGTTCACATAGATGGGCTGGTTACTCAGCGTGGCGGTGATTGCGGTAGCTGCCTGGGCGGCGGGGCCGCACAGGGTAATGCCGGTCAGGATGCCGATGCCCATAAAGATGATTTCCCGCGTTCTGTTCATATTCCTGCGCCTCCTAAAAAGAATGAAGTGTTTTTGTTTACACTCATATGATACCAAAAGCGGCGCGGGAAGTCGAGGATGTCAGCCAGGGGTCAGGAAACGGACACAGCTTTCACGCACCAGCGGTAGGCGGGCTGGTCCTGGACGCAGGTATAGAGGGTGATCTGATTGGTGGCGGTAGCGGACAGGCCGGAGGTATCGGTGACGGCCACCTTGGTCACGCTGGACACGGAATAGGTCATAGTGCCCAGCGCGGTGGTGAAGGTAATGGTATCGCCGGATTTCAGTGTGTGGATTTTTCCGAAGTCGTTCCGCACACCCCGGTTATGCCCCGCGACACAAACATTGCCCAACCAAATGCTGGTGCCCTCAAAGTGGCCCGCACCTTTGAGCAGGGCGGCGCTGTCGGTGCCCTCATACACGCCCACGGTCAGGCCGATGGAGGGGATTTTGAGGGTGCCCAGGCTTCCGTTGGAGTAGTACATGGAGCTGGTGACATCGGTGAACGCGATGGTCTGCCCGGACGTGCCGGTACTGACGGTGGGGAAGCCGGAGCTGTCCACGCTGACGCTGGTACTGTCGGCGGGGTAGCCGCCGCCCGTGGCGTTGGTGGGGGTGCCGCCGTTGGGGTTGCCCACGCTCCCCACCTGGTTCACCAGCCCGCCGTTGAGAGCGCCGGGGACAAGGTTGGGGGTGAGGTATTCGCCGGAATTGGGCAGATAGCTGGTGGGGGTGCCGAAACCGGGCGGAATCAGGGCGGTGTTCTTGCTCCTGTCCACGTTGGGATTCTCCCACTCGTAGATGGTGTCATCGCTGGTGGGACGGCCAAACAGATAATCGTCCGCGCCGTCGATGGTGTACTCCAGCGCATGGGCCGGAGCGATGCACAGGGCGGCAAGCGCCGCCGCAACAAAGAAAATATGCAGATGCCGTTTCATGTTCGTTCTCTCCTTCCTATTTTTTTGTTCTGGACGGCCCACAGCACCACCACCGCAACAGCGGCCACGCCGCCCACACAGCCCAGGATGGGCAGCAGATTCGGGCCGGTGCCGGTCTCGGCGGGGGTGGTATCAGGAGCCGGGGGTTCGGGCTGGCTGGACGCTTCCGGCTCCTGTTCGTCCTCGGCCAGCTCCACGCTGCCGAAGATGGCGGTGTAAGTGACCACTTCACAGCCGGTCTTTGCCACCTGCCCGGTGTAATTGGCCGTTACCGTGTAGCCGGTGGCGGCGCGGGTGCTGGAGGTGCCGGTGTAGGTGGCGGTGGCGGTGTAAAAACCATTCTCGCCGCCGGACCACTCCACCGCGCCCAGGGTCAGGGTCTTGCCGCCATCCGTGATGGTCTTGGGAATCAGGTCCAGATCTGCGTCGGACAGGTTGGGATAGGTGCGGGTGGCGGACAAGCTGCGGGTGTTGGTGGTGTAGCCCTTGGCCTCCACCTTCACGGAGGTATAATCCAGAGCCAGCAGGCCGGTGTAGCCGTCCTCGGTGGTCACTTCCCGATGGGCGTCCAACTGTTTCAAAATTTTGGACAGGTCGTTGGTGTCGCTGTCCACGGTGATGGTGTCGGTGTAGTCCTGGGTGTCCACCCCAACCTCGTCCTCTTTAATCATGTCCAGCAGATAATATTGCCGCCCGCCGCGCACAAAGTCCTCGGTGGGGATGCCGGAGGGATCGTCGGAGAGGGAAAGCTGGTACACTTTGTTGATGCGCAGCTCGTCCAGGGGACCGTAGGTGTATTCCTCCACCTTGATGGGGTAGAACGGCCCGCCGGAAGCCATCGCGGGGGCCATGGTAAGGCCCAGCGTCAGAACAGCGGTACACAGCAGCGTCACAATTCGCTTTTTCATGAGATAAACTCCTTTTTGATGATTTGTCAGCGGGGATCGTTCTCACACCGCCCCTGGCCCTTCACGGTGAGGATGCCGTCCAGGGTGGTGGCGGTGATGTGCAGGCGCTGGGCGGTGGCGATGTCGTTCTTCACCGTCTCATCCACCCGCTTCCCGCAGACCACCAGGACGCGGGACCGGCGCAGGTAGTCCCGCGCCATATCCAGGCTGTCCTTATGCTCCTGGGGGATGCCGTCATGGATGAAGCGGCTGGTGAGCAGGATGGGGCAGATGGGCGAGTAGCCCGCTTCGTACACCTGGCGGCAATAGCGGGCGGCGGTCTCGGTGTTGTCGCAGTCGTTGCCGCTCCAGGCGGCGGTGATGTAGGCGAGGGGTCGTTTCATGGCAAAGTCCTTTCTCCCGGTGTCCGGGTAAAAAATAAGACGGCCTGTCAGCCGTCAAAGTTATGGAGGTCGTGATTGACCTGCATGGTGTAGTGGTTGTCCGTCGTGGAGGGCGCGTTAAACAGCGCCGCCAAAAGATAAGCCCTGGCGTTTCGGACACGGGTGGTGTTCTCCCGGATGCCGTCCATAACCTTCTCAATGTGGGTCGATGTAAGCTGGTCGAAACGCTGCTGGACAAAGGCCGTGGGATATTCCGCGTCCCGCCCGATCTTCATGGTGGGGGTGCGGGCCAGCGCCACCTCCAGCATGATCTCCACAAACTCGTCGAGCTGTGCCCGGTTGGAGGGCGTGACGATCAGGTCATACTCGATCTGAGCTTGAATATCAGCCCGCCGCTCAAAAATTTCCTTCATTCCTTCCACGGGCTTTGCCGGTGCCTGCTGTGCGGGGGGAGCGGAAGGAGGGAATGAATGAGTATTGGATCGCTGAGTATTTGATTTTTGAGTAATGGATTGATTTATATTTAATTGGGCGTGGTTTTCCGTATGCGGGGCGTCCATATCCGGGCCAACCGCATCCGGGCCAGCCATATCCGGCTTTCCCGTATCTGGATGGGCCGTATCTGGCGGGGTCGTATCCGGCCCATCCGCATCCGGGGCGGGCGGCTCCTGGGGCTGCTCATAAATGACATACTCCGTGTCGGTGATCCGCCCGTTGCTTCCGCGCAGTTTGCGGCGGACGATGTAGCCAGCCTTTTCCAGCTCCTTGATGGTGTTGCCGATGGCTTCCACACCCTCTTTGCAGATGGCGGCAAGGCCCCTGGTGCTGTAATTCCAATCGTCCGGGAAGGACAGGAACATGGACAGCAGCCCCTTGGCTTTCAGCGACAGGGAGGTATCCTTCAAATGATAATTGGACATGACAGTGTAGTCCCGCGTCCGTTCTACACGATAGACAGCCATTCAACTCACTTCCTGATTAGATTTTGATGGGGTTACAGCTCGTAGAGGGGCAACTCATGCTCGTAGCACTGGCAGAACATCTCCACCAGCCGATTGCGCAGTTCCTCCAGGTCCAGGCACATGGGGGTGTTCCAGGGATCGCCCTGCTTGATCTCCCGGTACTCGGCGACAAACTCGCCGCCCGCGAAGTCCACGGACACACAGGACACCACCACAAGGCTCATATCCTCCAACAGCCACAGCTCATAGCGCCGTTCCGCCAGCACCTGGGCTGCGTCGCTTTGGTCGAAATCGTCATACAGCAGGGTGGCCCGCTGGCCGAACAGGTCCGCGCCCCGGTAGTCGAAGGTCTGGGGCGGCTTGCCGTAGGTCGCATAGGCATAGACGGTCTTGGCTTCATGCCGGACGGCCTGGAGCAAAGAGTTATAGTCCATACCAGCCAGCAGTTCCTCCACCTCCTGCTCCTTGTAGCCGGGGTCCCCGACACCACAGCGGAACAGGCGGTCAATGACATACTCCAAAGAACTTACGATATACATGGGAAATCTCTCCTTCCGGGCTATTTGCCCCGCCGCCGCTTGGGTTTGGGGGGCATGATGTGGCCCTCGATCACAGCAGCGTGTTTGTAGACGCGAATTTGCCCCTGCCGCTGGGCGTCCAGCACCTGGGCATAGCCGTCCTCATTGAGAAAGCGGCGCAGGTACTGGCCCTCGTGCCCCAGGGAACAGTCCGCCAAAATGGAAAACTCGGCCATGTGCCGGGTATCGTCCCGGAACCGCTCTACGGCCAGCAGGTCATGGCCCATAATGGGCTGGTTGGGTGTTTTCACGCTTTGCCCTCCCTGTCTGTAATTTTTAGGACAGCGCAGCCATACCGCGCCACAAGCAGGGCGTTGACGATCAGGCTGAACGCCAGGGTGTCCACGACCTCCGTGTTGGCAAGGTCGCTGACCATGGTGCCGGAGGAATCGGTGTAGATGTCCCGCGCCGCGCTGAACAGGGTGAAGCCATGGGGCGCGACGTTCCGCAGGTCGGCTTTGTCGAACTCGATGCCATGTTTGCAAAAGCAGCCCTTTGTGCGGCGGCAAAGATCCTCGTCAGCGGTGAGCAGGTACATGGCCGCATAGTAAGCGGGGGTATTCCGCTTGGGACGGTGCCCCTGCGCGGCTTTCATGTACTCCATGCGCTGCTCATGGCTGGGGTCGAGGAACAGGGAGCCGGTGAAATGGCGGACTACGATGCGCAGGCGGGCGTCCAGGTGTGCGTCATGGGGGAAGGTCTCTCGGATAGCTTCCTCATAGCCCGCCACACCCTTTGCCAGCCACGGACAGGTTTTAGCAGTACAGCCCTGCTCCTTCCCGCCGTATTTGGCACATCGGTTACAGTCCACGTCTGCCGGGTTGTACTGGAATGTGTTGATTTGAAGCAATGGGTCTCCTTTCCCGGACAGCAAAAAACGGGCAGAGAAAAGAAAAAATATCCGTCCGATATAGCAATCCGATATTTAATTACCGCTCCTGATTGCGCTGGCGCCTTTTGTGCCATTGGTCCAGCAGTTTGATGATGGTCTCCTGCATCTGCTTGGGCGTATAGGAGCGGGGGAAATATTTTTGGAGGGTGTCAGAAGTGAATATGATTTTGTCCACCTCCGGCTTTTTTTCCTCCGACATGATGCCCAGCATGGTGTCCTCGTTCAGCTCCCCGGACTGACTGAGTTTTTTCATGCGCTGGGCCTGGGACAGTGATGGGGTGGCCTGTTCGCTTTCGATGGTTTCAACGAGAAGCGCCTGTTCCTCTGGCTTCAAATAAGCAATTTCAGAGGCGGGAGTGACAGCCATTTTTTTGTCCTCCACCATTTGCTGAAGCTGGGGGGATAGGTTATTAAGACGGATATATCGCTGTACCTGGGTCTTGCTTTCGCCAGCTTGTTCAGCGATAACTTCAACGCTCTTTTTCCCATCCAACTTGTGACCAACTTGGTCACAAGTTAAATCCAGCCTTGCCCCCTGCCTTTTAATGGCATCCAATTTCATTTTGAGGGCCTTGGCTTTTTCCATGGGGGAAATATTCTCCCGCTGGATGTTGGTGTCCACCATAATGATGATTGCGGTGTCTCGGTCTACATCTCGCACAATAGCGGGCATAGTGTCCAATCCAGCCAGCTCACAGGCACGTTTGCGGCGGTGTCCAGCCACGATCTCATAGCCCCCGCCCTCGCGGGGGCGGACAATCGCAGGTGTGAGGATGCCGCGCTCCTTGACGCTTTCCACAGTCTCCTGCATGGTATCATCGTCCTTGACAGAAAAGGGATGATCCGGGAAGGGGTACAGCTCCGAAAGCGGGATATGCTGCAAGCGTTCCAGCTTGGCGTCCTGACGCTCCTGCTCCGTAGAAAACAAATCAGCGGCTGAAGCCAGCTCTATTTTGCGCTCTTTGCTTTTCAAGCCGCAACACCTCCCGCGTCAGATTTCCGTAGGCTTCCGCCACCTTGCCGCCTGGGTCATAGGCAAAGATGCTCTTGCCCTCGGCGCTGGTTTCCTTGGCGCGGACAGAATGAGGAATTACCGACTGGAATACCTTGATGTCGCTGCCATAGGTCTCCCGCAGCAGGGTGCTGATTTCCTTGGCAAAATTGGTGCGGCTGTCCACCATGGTAAGCAGGATGCCGTCGATCAGGAGCTTGGGGTTAAGCTGTCTCCGTACTTTGCCCACCGTTTGTAAGAGCTGTTCCAGGCCCTTGGCCGGAAGGTACTCCGCCTGGACCGGCACAATCAGGCGATTGGCAGCGGCCAGGGCGTTGACGGTGAGCATACCCAGGGACGGTTGGCAGTCCAGCAGGATGTGGGTGTACTGTTTCCGAACGGTGTCCAGGTATTGCCGCAGGATGGTCTCACGGCTCATGGCGTTCACCAGCGATACCTCCATGCCGGAAAGCTGGATGTCCGAGGGCATGAGATCCACGCCCTCCGCGTGATGCAGGATGCCCTCGCCGGGGGCGATGGGCTGGTCGGTCAGCACCTTCCCCATCACATCCGAGAGGGTGACGGGCAGGGTGTCCGGCTTGGAGTGCCCCAGGCTGATGGAAAGGCTGGCCTGGGGGTCACAATCAATAAGGAGAACTTTCTTCCCGGCTTGGGCCAGTCCCACGCCGAGGTTTACGCAAGTCGTCGATTTACCAACGCCCCCCTTTTGGTTGACAAGTGCCACCACTTGGGCGTTCATGGGTCTCGACCTCCTTCTAAAACAAATGATAATATACGGAAAAACTTTGTCAATGGTAGGGCTTCCCCTCCCCTGCTTTGGGTCAAGAAAAAAGGACGCTCCATCGCTGGAACGCCCCCAAAATCCATCGTTGATATTTGGTTTTTGGTGTAAATACTGCTGCTTGACTGCCCGCAAACCGTTGGTATCACTGGGTTTCGGGGTAAATCCTATATCGCCACTCGCACCA
>CAJTVM010000054.1 GCA_910579595.1 uncultured Oscillospiraceae bacterium | reverse complement strand
TCACCCCACTTGTTAGATAGTATACCACACTGTCTAACAAATGGGGTGCAGTTCAATCCGGCAAGCGGGGTGTTTGCGTTTTTATTGTTTGATCGTGCCGCTGCTTAGCCGTCCAGCAGAGCCAGCAGCGCGTCCTTGGGTCGGGCGCCCACCGCCTTCTGCACAAGCTCGCCGCCCTTGAACACCAGCAGGGTGGGGATGCTCATCACGCCGAAGCGCATGGCCAGCTCGCCCTGCTCGTCCACGTTCACCTTCCCCACCACGATGTCGGAGCGCTCCTCCGCGATCTCATCCACGATGGGGGATACCATGCGGCAGGGACCGCACCACTCCGCCCAGAAGTCCACCAGCACAGGCTTGCCGGACTTGAGCACCACATCATCAAAATTTTCATTGGTAATAGTTTGTACGGACATACATCATTTCTCCTTAATTAAATTTGTAAATCTTCTGGGCCAGCCGGTACAGTTTGACAGACAGCTTCCGCCCCTGGTACCCTGGGATATTGGTGCCCAGGTTGGTGGTGCGCAGGCGGCAGCGGCGGTAGAGGGAAACATCCTTCTGACGCAGGTACTCCCAAAGCTCGGTGCGCATTCCCAGCGACTCGGGCGTGTTGGCAATGATGGCAAAAATGGAGGAGATGGTCATCATCATGGACAGGTGGTTGAGCATATACCGGCCCAGCTTGGGCTGGATGGCTTTGACGGCGATCACGTCGTGGGACGCGATCATCTGCTTGCTCACCCGCACCTGCTGGTCGATCCGTCCGGCCATCACCGCCTCGTTGACGCTCTGATCCGCCCGGCCGATGAAGTAGCGGTACAGATCAACATCCATATAATACAGCGTCTTGACATAGGGCAGGGGCTGGTAGACAAAAATATTGTCCACATAGAAGGTGTGCTTGGGCAGCTCCAGCCCGCAGTCCCGGAGCATCTGGGTGCGGTAAATAACGGAGTGCATCAGCAGATACTGGGATGTGCGGAAATTGTGGATGTTGTTCCAGGTGAGGATCTGGTTGGCTGGGAACACGTTTTTGTAGCCCATAACCTTCTGGGTATTGTCCTCCATGTGTTCATAGACATAGTTGGCAATGAGCATATCCACCGGGGCGGGCATGGCGGCAAACTCCCGCAGCTTATCCATCACCTTGGCCAAAGCATCGGTATCCAGCCAGTCGTCGGAATCCACCACCTTGTAATACAGCCCCCGGGCATTGCGGATGCCCTGATTGACGCCCTCACCGTGGCCACCGTTCTCCTGGTGGATGGCCCGGATAATGCCGGGGTGCTTTTCCGCCCATCCATCACACTTGGCGGGAGTGTCGTCCTTGGTGGAACCGTCATCCACCAGAATAATCTCCGCGTCCTCCCCAGCCGCCAGCAGCGTCTCCACACAGTGATCCATATATTCGGCGGAGTTGTAGCAGGGGACGGCGAAGGTGATCAGTTTGTCCATATCATATCTCTCCTCAACTAAGTATGCCCCATTGGGGCGCTTTTACAGCAAACCGGCCGCCAGGGTTAACGCCCTGGCGGCAATGGCGTCCATATTATAGTATTTGTATTCCGCCAGGCGGCCCAGCAGGTGCAGGTTGGGGTATTGGCCGGCCAGATCAGCATACTTGGCATACAGGGCATTGTTGTCCGGGTTGATGATGGCGTAATAGGGAATCTCTCCGTCCGCACCGGTATAGGCCCGAGAGTACTCTTTCATAATGGTGGTAACGCCGGACAGTCTCTGCCCGGTGAGCAGCTTAAATTCGGTAATGCGGGTGAACTCCCCGTCCACAGTGTAGTTCACGGTGCCGTGGGTCTGGTAATAGTCCCGCTCCAGCGTCTCAAAGCCAAAATCCAGGGTGCGGTAAGGCAGCGGCCCAAATTGGAAGTCAAACAGTTCATCGGCCTGGCCGGTGTAGATCACGGGGCCGCTGAACACCTCGCCGTCCAGCTTGATGCTGCCGTCCGCCAACTCCAGCCGCTCCAGCGCGTCCACTCCCGTCTCCACCGTGATGTTGGGATGGTCCAGCATCCGTTCAAACATGGGGGTGTAGCCCTTCAGGGGCATTCCCTGGTAGGCATCCTGGAAGTAGCGGTCATCCTGGGACAGGCGCACCGGCACCCGGGCGGTGGTGTTGGGGTCGATCTCTTCCGGGGTCTGCCCCCACTGCTTCATGGTGTAATGGACAAAAACGTGCTCATACACATAGTCCGCAATAGCGGCGATCTCGGGATCGGGGTTTTGCCGCAGCTCCAGAATGGTCACCTGGCTCTGGGCGGGGTAAGCGTCCAGCAGCTTTTTGCCCAGGCGTTCCCCTTCTTTTTTCCCAAACGCGTTTTTCATGGAATCCAGGTTAAAGGGGACCGGGAAGAAAAACCGCCCGTCTGTGGATTTGCCTTTCGGCACCACCTCGGGGTTGTCCCTTGGCAGATTGGCAATAACCCTGTGCTGATAGCGCCGCCATTGGGTAAACCGGGACAGAAAGTCAAACACCCGCCTGTCGTTGGTGTGGAAAATGTGGGGACCGTACTGATGGATCAGAACACCGGCATCATCCAGGCAGTCATAGGCGTTGCCGCCCACATGGCCCCGGCGCTCCAGCACCAGCACCTTTTTTCCGCCGTCCTCGGCCAGCCGCCGGGCGGACACCGCCCCGGCATAGCCCGCGCCGATCACCAGCGCATCGTATTGCTTCCTCATGATCTCACGTCTTTCCTGTTAAACGGGCGGCTGAGCCGCCCGCCGTATATTTTCTGTAGAATAAAGCATATTATAGCATACATCAGCCCATGTGGGAAGGGAAAAAATATTAAGACTTACGAAAAAAGGACGGCCAGGATCCCTGCCCCGCCGTCCTTTTCCCTCTTAAGATCCGCTCAATACGCCGCCACAATGCCCCCCGAATTGGCATAGAAGGAACTGATGCCCCGGGTTTCCTCAATGCGCACATCGGCAAAGCTGCAATACTTAAAAGCCAGCGAACGAAGATATTCCGCCCGATCCCGGCACAGGCAGTGGGAGATGCACAGCAGCTTTCCCCGGTGCTTCTCGTCATCGGCCATAATGGTCACCAGCTTGCTCAGCGCCTGCTTGATGGACAGCGCCTGCCCGTGGCGCATAATCTCCCCTTGCGGGGTGGAACCCATCACCAGCTTTACCCGCAGCGCCCCGGTGATCAGCGACTGCACCCGGGTGAGCCGTCCCGCCTTGCGCAGGGTGTCCAGGTTTTCCAGCACGAACAAGGTATTCATATCGGCGATGCGCCGGTCCATCTGGGCCGCCACCTCGTCAAAGGGCAGCCCGGATCCGGCCAGCCCGGCCAGCTCGAGGGCAATTTTCGTCTCCCCGGCGGAGGCAGAGCAGGAATTGAACACATGGATATTGCGGTCGGGGTGTTCCTCCCGGAAGATCTGAGCGGCCTGCCACGCGCTGTTGTGGGAGCCGGACAGAAGGGCGGACAGGGTGACCACATAGATATCCCCCTCCGCCGCCTCGTAAGCGGCCAGGTATTCCGCCGGCGCGGGGCAGGCAGTGCGGGACGCCTCCTGGCACATATCCATGGCGTCCACCAGTTCCTGGGTGCACAGCGTCTCATCATCCCGGAACTCGCGCTCCCCCACCTGGATGGTCAGAGGAACGCTTTGGTACACCGGGCCGGACAGCAAATCCGGGCCGAGATCGCAGCAGCTGTCGACGATGATTTTGAAACTCATACGCAAAAACCCCAAACATCATATTGATAATTATATCATAACAGATACCGCATGGAAAGTCAAGAGAAACCCGGGGAAAACCGCCGCCGTTCTGGGTAAAATACCGCTTGACGAAGGGGGCGGTTCATAGTAAAATCGTGGGGAAAAATTCCAAGGAAGGCTGTGAAATCAATGATGACCTCAAAACTCGACGCGGTGGTTGTACCAGTGGGGTGCTTTGACGGGGATTTGGATCTGTTTGAGAGCCAGTACGCCGTCCCCAACGGCGTAAGCTATAATTCCTATCTGATCGTGGACGAAAAAACCGCCGTGCTGGACACGGTAGATCCCCGTAAAACCGGGGATTGGCTGGCCAATCTGGAGCAAGCCCTGGCGGGGCGGACGCCGGACTACCTGGTAATCCACCACATGGAGCCTGACCATGCGGGGAGTATTTCCACCCTGGCGGATAAATATCCCGACATGACCCTGGTGGGCAACGCCAAGACCTTTCCCATGCTCACCGCTTTTACCGGGCGGGACTTTGGGGACCGGGCCTTGATCGTGAAAGAGGGCGACGGGCTGTCCCTGGGCGCTCACACCCTCACCTTCTACACCGCCCCTATGGTTCACTGGCCGGAGGTGATGGTGTCCTTTGAAAAGGCCAGCGGCACCCTGTTCGCCGCCGATGGTTTCGGCCGGTTCGGCTCCACCAACCCCGATGATCCCTGGGTGGACGAGGCCCGGCGGTACTATATTAACATCGTGGGCAAGTACGGCGTGCAGGTGCAGGCCCTGCTGAAAAAGGCGGCCGGACTGGATATCAAGACCGTCTGCCCCCTCCACGGCCCCATCCTGTCCGGGGAAGCCCTGGCCCTGGCATTGGAAAAGTACGATATCTGGAGCCGCTATGTCCCCGAGGACAAGGGCGTACTGCTGGCCTACGCCTCCATCCACGGCAACACCGCCCGCGCGGCGCTGGAGCTGGCGGAAATGCTCCGGGCCGAGGGCCTGACGGTGGAAGCCATCGATCTCGCCCGCCAGGACTGGGCACAAGCCGTTGCCGGGGCGTTCCGGTACAGCGGCCTGGTACTGGCGGCCTCCAGCTACGACGCCGGGGTGTTCCCGCCCATGGCCCAGTTCTTGATGCGGCTGAAGTCCAAGGGCTTCCGTGACCGCACCGTGGGTTTGGTGGAAAACGGATCCTGGGGCCCCAGCGCCATGAAAACCATGCTGGGCGAGCTGGAGGCCATGAAGGGGCTGGACATTCTGGAGCCGAAGATCACCATCCGCTCCGCCGCCACCGATGAGAACCGGGCGCAGATGAAGGAACTGGCCCGCGCCATGGCCCAGGCCCTCTGAGCACAGGCGTATGGAAAAAACTGCGAAAAAGCGCCGTGGGCCGAAAATCGCCCTCATCGTGCTTGCCGTCCTGCTGGCGCTCATCGTGGGGGCGCTGGCCTTTGCCGGAAATTACCTGTTTCATTTCGCCCTGGATCCCGAATTTGGCGGCATGATCTCCAAAGAGACCGAGTGGGATCTGGAGGGGGACAGCGCTTGGCTGGACGAGAACAGCGAGGACCGCTGGCTCACCAGCCATGATGGGCTGAAGCTCCACGGCCTTTACCTGGCCCAGCCCCAGGCGAGCCATAGATACGCGGTCTGCTGTCACGGCTACGGCAGCATACCCCAATACATGGGCCGCTCCGCCGCCCATTTCTATGAGCTGGGCTTCAACATCCTGGCCCCTGCCGCCCGCGCCCACGAGCTCAGCGAGGGCCGGTATGCCAGTATGGGTTGGCTGGAACGCCGGGACATTGTGGCCTGGGTGGATTCCATCGTGGAGCAGGATCCGGACGCGGAGATCGTCCTCTACGGCATCTCCATGGGCGGGGCTACGGTGATGATGACCGCCGGGGAAGCCGGCCTGCCGCCCAACGTGAAGTGCGTCGTCGAGGACTGCGGCTATTCCTCCGTGTGGGACGAGTTCGCCGGACAGCTTGACGAGCTGTTCCATCTGCCCACCTTCCCGGTGCTGGACGCGGCCTCCCTGGTAACCCAGGTGCGGGCAGGGTTTGGCTTCAAGGAGGCGTCGGCGGTAGAGCAGCTGAAAAAGACCTCCCTGCCCGTCCTCTTTATCCACGGAGAGGACGACACCTTTGTTCCCTACTCCATGCTGGACGTGGTATATCATGCCTGCGCCAGCCCAGACAAGGAAAAGCTGTCCATCCCCGGCGCGGCCCACGGAGAAGCCTCCTCAAAGGATCCGGAGCTGTACTGGTCTACGGTGGAAGCATTTTTAAATAAGCACATCGGAAAAAAACCTCTTGACTCTCACGCCGCGTCATAGGGTATGCTCTTGTCTGGGAGGCGGTCAAGGATGAAACTATCCATCAGCGAAGCGGCGAAGCGCGCCGGCGTCAGTGTGCGGACACTGCACTATTACGATGAGATCGGACTGTTGAAACCGTCAGAGACCAGCCAGGCCGGATATCGGTTTTACGATGGCGCGGCCATGGCGTCTTTGCAGCAGATCCTGTTTTATCGCGAGCTGGACATACCGCTGGAGCAGATCGGACATATCCTGCAATCTCCCGACAACGACAGAACCGAAGCCCTGCAAAAGCACCGGACCCTGCTGCTGATGAAGCGGCAGCGGCTGGATGATATGCTGCGGCTGGTAGACGAGACGATTGGAGGTATCGCAATGTACAACGAGAGGCCCAAACCTACCCAGGCGGACTGGGACGCGGTAAAGGAGCAGTATGCCCAGGAGGCGGCGGACCGCTGGGGCAACACCGAGGCGTTTTTGGAGAGCCGGGAAAAGCACGCCCAGTATACCCCCCAGCAGGAGGAACAGATCAACGCCGAAATGGAGGAGATCTTCACCGCCTTCGGCGCGTGCGCCGACCCGGAGGGTCCCGAGGGTCAGGCGCTGGCGCGCCGCTGGCAGGCGCACATCACCAAGTACCACTACAACTGCACCGACGGGATCCTGGCCTGCCTGGGTCAGATGTACGTCAACGACCCCAGGTTCCAGAAAAAACTGGATAAGTACGGCCCCGGCACCGCCCAGAAAATGAGCGCCGCCATAACTGCCGCGGTTGAACAGAAGTAAACGCTTCTTTTCAGCCGTGCCGGCTGTATCGCGGCCTGGCGCAGGCAGTAATGCCTGTAAAAACCCCCGTCCGGCAGCGCCGGACGGGGGTTTTACCGATTCGGTTTACTTCAGCAGGGCCTCCACCTCGTCCCGCTCGGGCATGGAGCGGATAGCGCCTTTCCGGGTGGTGACGATGTAGGCCGCTGTATTGGCAAAGCGGAGCATCTCCGTCAAATCCGCCTCACTCAGCCCGTCCAGGCCGTGATCCAGCACAAAGTTCAGCACGCCGGCGCAGAAGGTGTCCCCCGCCCCGGTGGTTTCGATGGTGCCGCCCAGCTTGCAGGCGGGGACAAACACCCGCTTGTCCTCATAATAGGAATAACTGCCCTCCGCCCCTGCGGTAACGTTGAACAGCTTGATGTTGGGGAACTTGGTGCGCAAAATTGCCGCGCCCTTGTCAAAGCCAGCCTCCCCGGTCATAAACTCCAGCTCGTTGTCCGCAATTTTCAGCACATCGCACCGGGCGAGGCCGTACTCGATCTGACGCTTCGCCTCGTCCAGGCTGTCCCACAAAGGCGGGCGCAGGTTGGGATCGAAGGAGATAATGGCCCCGCTCTGCTTGGCGTGGTCAATGGCCTTGCAAGTGGCCCTGCGCACCCCCTCATGGGTCATGGACAGGGTGCCGAAGTGAAAAATCCGGCTGCCGGCGATGGCGTCCAGGGGCAGCTCGTCCTCTGTGAGCATCATGTCCGCGCCGGGGTTGCGGTAGAAGGAGAAGTCCCTATCTCCATTGGGGAAGGTCTGGACAAAGGCCAGGGTGGTGCGCACGTCCTTGCCGAACACCAGATGATCCATGCAGATGCCCGCCTGGGCGGCCACATCCCGAAGCAGGCGGCCAAACATATCGTCCCCCACCTTGCCCACAAAGAGGCAGCTCCGATCCAGCTTTTTCAGCATCGCCAGCACATTGCAGGGCGCCCCGCCGGGATTGGCTTCAAACAGGGTATTTCCTTGTCCGCTGAGTCCGTTTTCCGTAAAATCAATCAGCAGCTCACCTAACGCGGTGACGTCAAATTTTTTTCCAGCCATGGCACGATACCTCCTCGTTATGTTCCGGGGTTTCTGCGCCTATTTTATCCCATTTCCATGGGATTGTCAATGGTGAAACGTTTCTTCCCGCATTTGTTTTCTCCATCCCCCACACGGGCAGAAACAGGAAGCGTCCGTGCCCCGCCGGATAATCCCCGGCAGATGGGGCATACTGGCGGGGAGGTGAAGCGCAATGGATATGAATAACCAGGAATACAGCCAATATGTGAACAAGCGGGCCAAGCCGTCCCCCATCTGGAAGGATATGCTGTGGGCCTTCTGCGTTGGGGGGGCCATCTGCGCGGGTGGCCAGGGGTTGGCAGCCCTGTACCAAAGCCTGGGGGCCAGCAAGGACGACGCGGGCACCTGGACTTCCATCACCCTGATTTTCCTGGCCTCCCTGCTCACCGGGCTTGGGGTGTTCGACAACATTGCCAAGCATGCGGGCGCGGGGACACTGGTGCCTATCACTGGGTTTTCCAACGCCATGGTATCACCGGCGCTGGAATTCAAGAGCGAGGGCTTCGTCACCGGCACCGGGGCCAAGTTGTTCACTGTGGCGGGGCCGGTGCTGGCCTACGGCATCTCAGCCAGCGTGGTGTACGGCGTTGTTCTCTGGCTGTTCCAGTTGGCGAAATAGGCGTCACTGGAACCCCTGCCGCCACGCTGTCCGGCGGCGAATGGGCGGCGGTACGCTATGAAGTCTGCTGTACAGCATCTGGACGGGACACCATCGCCGCGGAGGACGCTGCGCAGTGCGCAGACAGCCATCGCGTACCGCTGGTTTTTATGATACGAGCTGAACAAAGAACTGCTATAGATATTGGACAATCCCACACAGCTCCTTCCATACCAGCAAAAAACAGTCCCCACCCCAAACTGGGGTGGGGACTGGATCACCTCTGGCTAACCTGGGCATCCGTCTGACCGAAAAAAATCAGGTCATCCACGTCTTGCTGAGGGGTTCCGGCGGCAGGCGCCGTTTTGTTTTTCTCCATCTTAATCGCTCCTTTGTCTGCAAATACACGTTGTCCATACAAACCAGTATATGCACAGGGGCGCGTTTCAATGACAGAAATTTTTACGGCTGCCCGCCCAAGCGCGGAGCGATCCGAGCGGCCCCGGTTTTTTGAACCGCGGGCTTCTTTGCCGGCGCAGGCTGTCCCACCTTGTCCGCCCGCTTGCGCATTATCCGTCCCAAAACTAATATCAAGGCGGTGGCTATCAGGACGAGGTAGCAGCTCAGAGTACGGCTTAAAATCATGGCGGGGGCCACCAGCTCCGCCCCAAAAATCAACAGGAAGCTGCGCAGGAACACATTCTCCGCCGCCCCGGCGGAACCGGGCAGGGGCAGGTAAACCACCGCAATAGAGCACAGGGCCTGGAGGGCCACCGCCTGGCCCAAAGTGTACCCGGACAAACCAAAAGCCCGGTACACCACATACGGCATGGCATAAGTGCACCCCAGCTGGAGGGTGCTGAGCGCCAGTACCTTCACCAGCAGGATGGGGGCGCGGCGGATCAGGTCCGCACCCCGGCGGTACTCGGCGATCTGGGCGTCGGCCTTGGCCTCCAGTCCGGCCCTATCCCAACCGGGCCAGACCTTCGCCGCCAGCGCGATGCAGCCATATAGCAAACTTCTGGCCGGGCCGGGAAGGAACAGGAACAAAAACATCCCAACATCCAGCAGGACAAATACCGCCAGGCCCACGCCCAGCAGCAGCCCCACCTGTCCGCCCAGGTGCTCAGTGAAGTTCCCGGCCGTACAAAGGGCGTAGATCGCCCATCCCATGGCAGCGGTATTGTAGCCGCCGATGGTAACCAGCAGCATATCCAGCGCCCCCACAGCGGCAGGGGTGCCGTCTCGGGTCATAGCGACAATCTGCGCGGGCTGTCCACCGCTGGCCGAGGGGGTAATGGTGCTGAAAAAGTAGCCGACGCAGGAGTAATAGGCGCACCGGCGTAAGGGCTGGGGACAGCCCAGGGCCCGCAGGATAGAGTGGGTGGACTTTGCCTCGCAGAGCAGGGACAGCGCCATCAGCGGCAGGCCCAGCAGCAGGATGCGCCAGTCCGCGCTGAGCAGGGCGGCGGCCAACTGGCCAGGGGACTGCTCCTTCAGGATGGTATGCACCGTCCAGACCAGTAGGGTCAGCACCGCCCCTCCACAGATCAGATTTTTGGCTTGATTCTTCATGCCGATGCCCTTTCCCCCGCCAGTTCAGCCACTATGTTACAGATCGCGCCGCGATCCAGTCCGGCGGCGGTTCTCTCCATAGCCTGCGCCATAGCGTTCAAGGCATTTTGATCGAAAATAGTTTCCCGGATAACGTCCACGCAGGAGCTATCCTCTTTATAGACGATTCGGGCCATGCCGCGGCGCTCCAGGTATTCGGCGTTTTCCTGCTCCTGCTGGAAAAAGGGCTGCCACGCCAGCATGGGCAGGCGGGCGGCGATGGCCTCAAAGCTGGTAATTCCGCCAGGCTTGGACAGCACCAGGTGGGCGCGATCCATATACTTATCCACATCTCGGGTGAAAGGCAGCACCTCAACATTTTCGAACTTGCCCACCAAACGCCGGTACAGTCTTTCATTCCGGCCGGTCAGGACAGTGGTGTGCACCCCGGGCAGGGCGTCCAGCGCCTGATAGAAGGACTCCCGCCGGGGCATCAGCCCCAGGCCGCCCCCCATAACCAGCAGCTCCCGGGGGCCGCCGCCGTCCCGGCGGACGGGACGGAAGCGCCCGCTCACCGGAATACCCGACTTCATCACGGTATCCGGATCCACGCCCTTGGCAGCTAGCCCCTCGCGCACAGCTTCGCTGGCCACCAGATAGCCATCCGTACCGGGATGAATCCACTCACTGTGGCAGGTCACATCGGTAATGCAAGTGATCAGGGGGAGGTCGGACGCGTTGTCATCCTTGTACCGTGCCATAGCGGCGGAACAGATGGGGTGGGTGGAATACACCACGTCGGGCTGGTACTCATCCAGCAGCCGCTCCAACCCCTCAATCAGGTTGTCTCCCCGGCCTTCCCCGCTGCTGTTGGCGGTCCAGTTGTGGTGGATGTTATAAAACACCCCGCCGTAGATCACCAGCACATTAAACCACCAGTACATGATGGGCGCCTGCTCCGGCATGGCATATTCAAACAGATCTACCGCATCAGCCTGATGGCCCGCCTGCCGGAACTGCTCCTCAACCGCCCGGGCGGCCGACATATGGCCCAATCCAAATTTTCCGGTTAAAATCAAAATCTTCACAAAAGAACCTCCTGTCATCGGCGCGGACAGCGCACCCCTGTCCCGCCCCAAGCCGTGCCCAGCGCGGCGCAGCCAATCTTGTTTGACGAGGCAATACAGGCATTTTCCAACACAAACACACCCCGTCCTGTTCTATACTCCCGATTATAGAGGACAAATCTTCAGTTTCAACAAAGAACCTTCTTAGGTTTTGGTGTTGAATTTTTTAAGGTTCTCTTAAGAGCTTGCCCGCCGCATTTACGCCGGACAGACCCCCGCCAAAGCATCCCCCTCCACACCGGTTATCTCCACGTCCAGAAGGCGGTTGTGCAGTCCCTCCCCCTTCACCCGTACCAGGGCATAGCTGGGCGTGTGTCCCTGCCACCGGCCGTCCTTTTCCTCCTCAAACAGCACTGGCAGCGTCCGGCCCACCTGGCCCTCCAGCCAGCGGCGCTCCAACGCCCCGGCCAGGACAATGGCCCGGCCGGCCCGCTCCTCCTTCTCCCCCCTGGGCACCTGGGCCGGCATGGAGTCGGCGGGGGTGCCGGGGCGGCGGGAGTAGGGGAAAATGTGCATCGCGGTAAAGGCACATTTCTCTATAAAGGCCAGCGTCTGCTGGAATTCCCCCTCCGTCTCGCCGGGAAAGCCGGTGATCAGGTCGGTGGTGATGCCGGGATCGGTAAAATGCTCCCGCAGCAGCGTTATACTCTCAAAATACCGAGCAGTATCGTACTTCCGGTTCATCCGGGCCAGTGTTTCGTCGCACCCGGACTGGAGGGACAGGTGGAAATGGGGGCACAGGTTAGGAAGGGCGGCACACCGGCGGCAGAAGTCCTCGGTGACGGTGCGCGGCTCCAGGGAACCCAGCCGCACCCGCAGTCCCGGTGCGGCGGCGCACACCGCCTCCACCAGATCGGTGAGGGTCTGCCCCGTTTTCAGATCCCGCCCCCAGGATGAGATCTCAATTCCGGTGAGCACTACCTCCCGATAGCCTTCCTCCGCCAGCTTCGCGGCCTGCGCCGCCGCCTCGTCCAGGGGCAGGGAACGCACCGGCCCCCGGGCGTAGGGGATCATGCAGTAGGCACAGAAATTGACACAGCCGTCCTCTACCTTCAGCATAGCCCTGGTCCGCCCAACGCCCCCCCCAGCGGGAAGCCGCTCAAAGTCCCGGCGGGACAGGGCCTTGTCCACCATCACCACCTGGGCTTCCCGGCTCTGGAGCAGCCCCTCCAGCATATCTAAAAACGTCATCCGTCCCGCCGAGCCGGACACCAGATCCACCCCCAGCGCTGCTACCGCGCCGGGATCGGTCTGGGCATAGCAGCCGCATACCGCCACCACTGCGTCCGGCGCGTTTTTCCGGGCACGGCGGATGACGTTGCGGCACTTTTTGTCGCTGACGGCGGTGACGGTACAGGTATTCACAATGTAGGCGTCCGCCGGACCATCGAAGTCCGCCAGGGCGTGGCCCCGGCGGATCAGCTCCTGCTCCATAGCCTGGGACTCATACTGGTTGACCTTACAGCCCAGGGTGTAAATGGCAACGTTCATAGCTTGCCTCTCTTTCACAAAGAATCGCTGTGCGGCTCTCTGGGCCGCACAGCGCCAAAATCCATATCTTAGAACCTGTATTCGCAGCCTCAATTCACCGTTTGGCCGGGTCTTTTCCCGCCATGACGCGTCAAATTTTCTTGAAACAACACAATGATTCCTGCGAAAATTTGCCTTGCCTGACGGGAAAATCCCTCGCCCATCCGGCGGTTTCGGCTGTGAATACAGGTTCCTAAATAGCTTCAGTCAGCCCTTTCGTCCTCCGGCGCCTCATCGGGTAGTACCTCTACCCGGATCTCCAGCACCCGGTGGTGCTCGGCACGGGTGACGGTGACGTCCAGATTTTCCCAGGCAAAGTGATCCCCCACCTCGGGCACCCGGCCCAGCTGCTCTAACACCCAGCCGGACACGGTGGCGGCGTCGCACTCCCCGGTGACGGAAAACAGATCGTACATATCGTCCAAATCAGCGGAGCAGGCGATGAGATAGCTGCCGTCGGGCTGCTTGCGGAACTCCTCCACCACTTCGTCGTGCTCGTCCCAGATCTCGCCCACCAGCTCCTCCACAATGTCCTCCATGGTGAGGATGCCCTCTGTACCGCCGTACTCGTCCACTACCACCGCCATTTGGGTTTTGCTGCGCTGGAACTGGCGCATCAAATCATCGATTTTGGTGGAGGCGGTGATGTGCAGCACTGGCCGGACCAACGGATCCAACTGGGTACGCCCGTGGAACCGGGCAGAAAATAGATCCTTTTGGTGGAGTACGCCCACAATGTCGTCTATGCTTTCATGATAAACGGGCAGGCGGGAGTAACCCTCGGCGGCAAATACCGCCGCCACCTCCTCCAGCGTAGAGGAATCCTCCACCGCCACCACGTCCACCCGGGGGGTCAGGATGTCCCCGGCCTCCAGATCGTCAAAGCGGATGGCAGATCGGATCAGCTGGCTTTCCTCCTTGTCCAGACCACCCTGATCCTCCGCCTCAGACACCATGGTGACCAGCTCCTCATCGGTGATGCCCTCATCCGCCTCCTTATGGAACAGCAGGGTAAGCAGTTTTTTCCATAGGCTGAAGATATAATTCAGCGGGGTGAGGAGCCACATGAGCAGCCGCAGCAGGGGGGCGGAGAACATGGCAAAGGCTTCGGGCGACTCCTTGGCCAAACTCTTGGGGGAGATTTCGCCAAAAATCAGCACCACCACAGTGAGCACAATGGTGGATACCGCCGGGCCGCTTTCCTCATTGATCAGCTTGATGAACAGCAGGGTGGACAGCGTGGCGGCCACATTGTTCACAATGTTGTTGCCGATGAGGATGGTGGAGAGCAGCTTGTCGTAATCCTCCGCCAGGGCCAGGGTTTTGCCCGCCTTTTTGTCGCCATTTTCGGCGCGGCTTTTTAGGCGGATGCGGTTGAGCGAGGTGAAGGCCGTCTCCGTAGCGGAAAAGTAGCCGGACATGACCACCATCAGCACCAGCACGGCCAGCAGTATCATACTATCTGGGTCCATATGGACAAATCAACTCCTAATTAAACTAAGTAAAGATTTACCCCTGTTAAGAGGTATTGCAAAGATTTATATCATATCTGGCAGAAAAAAGCAAGAGGAGCCGTCTAAATAATCAGTGGTGCCACTCGGAATCGTAATCCTCCGAATGGTGGCTCCCGCCGGGAAAGGAACGCACCTCTATTTCCCTGCTGTACACCGCGCCGGTCTTTGCGTTGATCTCGTACCCGTACTCATGAGTTTCGGTGAAAAATTCAATCTCGTATACCGCTATGCCATCCTCATAATCCATCCGCACTTCGGTAAAGCAAACCTGGCTGGCGCTCAGCCCCGCATCGCTCAACGCGGCGTTCTTCGCCGCCTCGGAGCCGATATAGTACCTCCCGCCCTGCTGGGGCTGGCTGGTGGGCTGGGGCGCGGGTGTGGCAGGCGGCGGGGTGGGTTCCGGCGTGGGCTGGGGTATCTGGGCGGCGGGAGTCTGGGCCGGCTGCGCCGTGGGCGGGTTGGACTGCCGGGGCGGTGCGGAGGCCGTCACACCGGGATCCTGGGCCACATAAGTGGTGGTTTTCTTGCTGTAGATCGCCCCGCTCTGGGCATTGATTTCATACTCGTACTCCACATTTCCCACGTAAAACTTGAACTCAAAGATCGGTATGCCGCCCTCGGTGTCCCCCTCCACCTTGGTAAAGGTGGCCTGCTCCCGGCTCACCCCGGCATCCGCCAAGGCGATCTCCCGGGCGTCCTCCAGCGATACAGCGGCAGGCAGCTGGCCGGTGCTCTCGGGGCCTTCCACTGTTTTCAGCTCTTTTTTCACCACCGAGCCATCGGCGGCGTTGATTTTGTACTCATATTCAGTGTTTTCGGAGATAAACTCCACCTCATATACAAACTCCCCTTGGAAGCGCTCAAATTTCACCTTAACGGCCTGGACGGACGCCGGATCCACCCCCGCATCGGCAAAAGCAAAATTTTGGGCGTTTTCGTTTCCGATGGACGAATTTTCGGCGGCGGAATTGGTGCTGCCGGCATATACAATACCGATGCACACCCCCGTTGTCACCAGGATCACCAACAGACAGGCAACCGTCACCGCCGCTTTTTTCGGGTTAGAGAACATCCCTTTGAAATTCGGCATTCCAGATCTCTCCTTTCGTTTTGCCGGGAACAATCGGTACGATAATTACTATAAGCGATTTCCCTCCGGGAATCAAGTGCAAATGTGAAAATGGACAAAAGCCCCTTTGCGGGATTGACAAACAAATAGCACAATGGATTCCAATTTTTTAGCTACGATTTAGAACCTGTTCCTCATAAGATTTCAGCAGCCCCTTGGTGGCGGCAACAATTTTGGAAATGCGCCCGGTGAGCTGGGCAGCGGCGGCCCTGCTCATCGTAGTTTTTCGGGGCGGGGATCGAGTGAAAACCTTTTTCCAAGCTGGCCTGGGGCGTTCACCTGCGCGGCTCCTGGGGTGGATTTGCTGCAAGTTGGCTCCTGACCGTACTTTCTACTGAACATTTCACACTACCCATTCTTGTGATGCTGGCCATTACTCTGGCTTGCTCTGGAATTGCGGTGAAATGCTTTAAGAACCTGTATTCACAGCCTCAATTCACCGTTTGGCCGGGTCTATTCCCGCCATGCCGCGTAAAATTTTCTTGAAATAAACACAATGATTCCTGCGAAAATTTGCCTTGCCTGACGGGAAAATCCCTCGCCCATCCGCCGGTTTCGGCTGTGAATACAGGTTCTTACTTGAAACATTTGAAAAAGCTTCTTTCTGAAAATGAGCGAAAGCATAAGAATACGGTTGACGCAATCATGGATTGCGATATTGAAAGTGTACGCAAAACGCTTTACGGAAAGTTGCCGACGCTGGAAAGCGAACACGCAGAAATTGAACGCCAGATTGCACAAGAAGAAGTGGCTTTCTCAACGATAAGCGTTCCTAAAATCAAGTTCTTTCTTACGGTACTCAAAAAAGGAAACACCAATGATATAAAGTATCGAAAGACGCTTATCAATATTTTTATCAACAAGATTTTCCTGTAAGATGATAGGATCACAATTACATTCAATTCCGGCGATGAACCCATTACCATCAATGCAAACAGTCGGGGGAACGAAAAAAGCCGCCCAAGGGCCTGGCAGGCTGTGGACGGCCTTTTTCGCCTTTTTGAATGCTTGGGAGTTCTAGTCATGCGTATCCCCAAAACTCCCAAATCCGGCGAATTTGTATCTCCGGTGCGTTATTTTTTACACTCCCTGTTTTTAAATATGAGAAAATTGTTCTTAATTTCTTTATTTTTGACTTTATATGCAAAAATCCCGCACCGAAGTGCGGGATTTTTGTCTGCATCTCGTATGTCAACGAGACTTGGCAGGGGCAAACACTTTGGATGCCTATACAAAGAAAGTTCGCTGATCCTGGTGGTTCCCTTTCTATTTCAGTACGGAATTGGCAATGGCGTCTGCCAAAGCGTCGATCTCGGACTCATTGTCGGCCTTAAGGGAGGAGGTAACGGTCATCTCCTCATCCAGGACGGTCATATTCTTCAAAGACTCGATTTCCTCCTTCATCAGCGCGCCGGAACGGGGGGCCCAGGAACCGCTGCCCATGATGGCCACGGTGCGCTTTTGCAGGTTGAGGGCCTTCATATCCATGAGGAAGTTGTGCATGGGCGGGAAAATGCCCAGGTTGTAGGTGACGGAGGCCAGCACCAGGTGGCTGTATTTGAACAGGTCGGAGATGAGGTAGCTGACATGGGTGGAGGACACGTCGTACAGCCGGGTGTTTGTGATCCCCCGGGCGGTGAGCTTGGCGGCCAGTACCTCAGCGGCGGCCTCGGTGTTGCCATACATGGAGGCGTAGACGATCATGACGCCCTTCTCCTCCGGCTCATAGGTGGCCCAGTGGGTGTACTTGTCAATGATATAGCCCAAATCCTTGCGCCAGATGGGCCCGTGGAGGGGGCAGAGCATCTTGATGTTGTCCAAGCCCACGATATTGGCGGCCTTGTTCAGCAGGGCCACCACCTGGGGGCCGTATTTGCCCACGATGTTGGTGTAGTACCGGCGGGCATCATCAATCCACTCGCCGTCAAAGTCCACCTCATCGGCAAAGAGCTTGCCGTCCAGGGAGCGGAAGGAGCCGAAGGCATCGGCGGAGAAAAGGACGCCGTTGGTGGTGTCAAAGGTGACCATGGCCTCGGGCCAGTGAACCATGGGGGCGTAGACGAAGGCCACGGTGTGCTTGCCGAAGCACTTGGTATCACCCTCCTTGACCTCCTCAATGGCGCTGGGATCCAGGCCAAAGCCAAACTGGTTCAGCAGGGTCACCGCCTTGGGGGTGGTGATGATCTTTACCTCGGGCCAACGCAGGAGGATTTCCTCAATGGAGGCGGCGTGGTCGGGCTCCACATGGTTGATCACCAGGTAGTCCAGGGGACGGCCGTCCAGTACGGCCTTCACATTGGCGATGAACTGCCGGCCCACCGCCCAGTCGGCGGTATCGAAGAGGACGGTCTTCTCGTCCAGCAGGACATAGGCGTTATAGGACACGCCGTGGTACAGGGGGTGGATGTTCTCAAACAGGGCCAGCCGGTGCTCGTCCGCGCCAACCCAGTACAGGTCATCGGTGACCATACGGTAATTATACATATAGGATTGCCTCCTTTATCATTTTAGTGGTAGTTACGCCTCGATCTCGAAGAACGCGTCCACGCCCTCGCCGCAGTGGGGGCAGGTCCAGCCCTCGGGCAGATCCTTGAAGGCGGTGCCGGGCTTGACCTCATTTTCGATATCGCCCTGCATGGGGTCGTATTCATGGCCGCAGCCGTTGCAGATGTACAGCTTCCGGGGCTGATAGACCTTCTTGGGGGCCATGCGCTTCATCTTGGTCATGGGCGGGGCGGGGAGCTTCTCTCCGGTGTCCAGGGCAGCGGTGAGCAGGGGCAGGATCTCCATCACGTCACCCACAATGCCGTAGTCGCAGTTCTTGAAGATCTTGGCGTTGGGATTTTTGTTGATGGCTACGATGCAGGAGGCGTCCTTGATGCCCTTCAGGTGCTGGACGGCCCCGGAGATGCCGCAGGCAATATACAGGTTGCCCTTGAACTTCTGGCCGGACATACCCACATAGCGGTTGAGGGGTACATATTTCAGCGTCTCGGCCACGGGGCGGCTGGAGCCGACAGCGGCGCCGGCGGCGCGGGCCAGATCCTCGATGAGCTTCATGTTCTCTTTCTCGCCGATGCCCTGTCCGGCGGACACCACCCGTTCAGCCTGGGTGATGGGGGTGTCCATGGGGATGCCCACGGTGAAGTCGTGGCCGTCCTTTTTCAGGTTGGCGACCAGGGCCGCCACCTTCTCCTGAGCAGTGCCGTCCTTGAGGACCAGGCGCTTCCGGGCACCGGTCTCGGGACCCCGGGGGCCGGTGGCAGCGGCGGAGGGGGCCTCCTTGGCGGCCTTGCCCAGGATGTGGGCGGCAATCACAACACGCTGAATTTCGTTGGTGCCCTCGTAGATGGTGGTAATCTTAGCGTCCCGGTAGAACCGCTCCACCTCCATGCCCTT
>CAJTVM010000053.1 GCA_910579595.1 uncultured Oscillospiraceae bacterium | reverse complement strand
CGATGTGGTGACCCAGCGGGGACTCGAACCCCGGACCTTCGCCTTAAAAGGGCGTTGCTCTACCAACTGAGCTACTGGGTCATATTTGATTTGACCGCAGGGAGCGGTCTGAAGCCGCCCCAAGGGGCCCCCGCAAAGCCGCCCTCCAGGCTTTGTGGGGAAAGGAAAGGCAGCACAATAAGCGGACTTTCGGCAAAGCCGGAAGCGAGGGGCATGGAGCTTGCCTCAGCGTGGCTGGGATGGCTGGACTCGAACCAGCGAATGCGGGAGTCAAAGTCCCGTGCCTTACCACTTGGCTACACCCCAAAATGGGAGGTGGGGCCAAAGGCCGGAGCGGACGCTCCGGCCCTCAGCCTCGGTATGGGGTGGGTAATGGGGCTCGAACCCACGACACCCGGAACCACAATCCGGTGCTCTGCCAGCTGAGCTATACCCACCATATACAATTGACGCTGCCGGGACGAAAACGGCTCATAGCATCCTGCTGCCATGAACCGTCATTCGCCTTCGGCGAATGGCCGATCCGGCCCCTGGCACGCCTGAAGGGACTCGAACCCCTGGCCCACTGCTTAGAAGGCAGTTGCTCTATCCACCTGAGCTACAGGCGCATATCGTGCGCTTTACGGGACCCCCACAAAGCCGCCCCACAGGCTTTGTGGGGAAAGAAGGGGCAGCAAAACGAGCGAGCTTTCGGCATAGCCGGAAGCGAGGGATGTGGAGCTCGCCCCGACGCTGGAGCGGGTGATGGGAATCGAACCCACGCGACCAGCTTGGAAGGCTGGGATTCTACCATTGAACTACACCCGCAAGAGGATGCCTCCGCAAATGTCAGCTTGGGTATGATACCATAAACCCCGCCGCTTGTCAATCCCCCTGGACAAAAAAGCGCAAAAAAGGCGGCGCCCGCCTGGAACGGCCCCGGGATCACTCCCGGAAACCGTCCCCCGGCTTTTCCTGCGGGGCAAAGCGGGAAAAGACAAACTGCCCCGATTCCGTCAGCTGGTTTGCCGTCCACGGCCCGTCCGCCGGGGCGCCGGGAAGCAGGGCGGCGGAGGACTCCCCCTTGTCGCACAGCGACCAATTGCACCAGCTGATCCCCCGCTGGTCCAGGAAGTCCAGCCACACCTTCGACTGTTCCAAAAACACCCCGCCAGACCCGTCCGCCCGGCTGGTCCCCCACTCGGATACAAAGATGGGCAGGCCCTTGGCCAGCGCCCCGTCTATCCGGTCCCGCAGCTCCTTGCCGTGGGTGCCCGCGTAAAAGTGGAGGGTGTACATCAGGTTCGTCCCCTCCACCGGGTCAGCGGCACATAGGTGCACGTCCTGGCTCCAGGTGGGACTTCCAATCAGAATCACCGCCCGGGGGGACTGCGCCCGGATAGCCCGCACCAGGCGCTGGGCATAGGGCTTCACATCCCCGGCCCAGCTGACGTTTCCGTTGGGCTCGTTGCAGATTTCGTAAATGACATTGGGCACGTCCTTGTACCGCCGGGCCATCTCCGTAAAGAGCGCCTCCGCCTCATTCCCATGGGACATGGGGTTTCCGTCGCTGAGGATATGCCAATCAATGATCACATACATATCGTTCTGCACCGCCCCGTCCACCGCGGCAATTACCTTGGCCTTCATGGCTTCGGGCTGGCTGAGGAAGCCCCCCTCGCCGGTGTACATGGCGGCGCGGAACACATTGGCCCCATACTCCGCCGTGGCGGCGATGGCCTTGGCAGAGGCGAACTGCCCGTACCACTGCAGCCCGTGGCTGCTCATCCCCCGCAGCGCCACGGGCTTGCCCGCCTCATTGCAAAGCTGTGTGCCAGCCACCTGGAGCCACCCGTTTTCCGACACGCCGCCCCGCCGGGACTCCACCGGCAGGGACGGGGCAGGGGAGGGGGCCGCGGGCTGCACCGCACCGCCCCCCGCCCGGCGGAATAGGGCGCAGGCTTCCGCCCGGCTCAGGCTGGACGTTGGCCGGAACGCCCCATCGGGATCGCCCTGCACCCAGCCCAGGGCATAGGCCGCCAGCACCGGCTCATAGTACCGGCCGTCCAAGGCGGAAAAGTCGCTGATTTTGGCGCTTTCCGTGTTGTAGTCCCCCCGGGCGTCGGGCCGGAATGCCCGCACCAGCACCTTCACCGCCAGCTGCCGGGGGATGGGCTGGTCGAATTCCTCCCCGGTGGGCGGGATCTCGTCCCAGTCGTACCACCCGGCCTCCAGGGCGGACTGCATCTGCCCCGCCGCCCAATGGGCGGTCTGACCCTGCCCCTGGGGGAGCTTTGCCAGCCGCGCGGTGACGGACACAAACTCAGCGGCGGTGATGGCCTTGCCGGGGCGAAAGGATCCGTCCGGGTAGCCCGTCAGCGCCCCGGCCTCCACCATGGCGGACACATCCCGCTCATACCACGCGCCGGGGGCCACGTCGGAAAAGGCGGCGCTGGCGGGCGCGGCCCCGCCCAGGGCCAGCAGCACCCCCGCCACAACCCCCGCCGTCCAGCCCAGCAGCTTTTTCATGGGCTTGCCCTCCTCCATTTTTTGATGGCAGTATACCACATTCCCGGGTCTGAGGCAACGCCTTGGGTGTTTCCCGCTTTAACGCGGTAAAAATTTTCCGCCAAAAGGGGGTTGACAAACCACGCCCTCATGCGTATAATAAGCCACAACAACCGAACAGCACAAACCAGTGACGGAGAGAAGTACCTGGCGCGGCAGACCTTTCAGAGAGCCCCCGATGGTGGGAACGGGGCGGCGAGCGGTCGGCGAATGGACTCCGGAGGGCGGACCGAACGGCGTATGCGCCAAGTAGGGACCGACGGGCATCCCACCCGTTATCCATCGGGACGCGTATGATGGTACGCGAAAGCGAGTGGACGTTTATAACGTCAATTTGGGTGGTATCGCAGAAGCAGCAGCTTTTGTCCCATGTGTGGGACAAAAGCTTTTTTGTTTGCCTTTTCCTCCCCGGGTCCCGGCAAAACCCGGGTCATCTGCCATCCAAAATCATATAATTGGAGGAAAACACCATGAAAACCCGCAATGTTATCAAGAAGTTCTTCGCCATCGCCGCCGCCGCGGCCATGACCCTCACCTTGTGCGCCTGCTCCGGCGGCACGATCACCAGCACCGACGGTCCCACCGTGAACGCCGGTGAATCTGACAGCCCTTCCACTGACCCCGCCCAGCCCTCCGGCGATGGCGCCACCTACAAGATCGGCATCTGCAACTATGTGGACGACGCCTCCCTGAACCAGATTAACGAGAACATCCAGGCCCGTCTGGCCGAGATCGGCGCGGACAGGGGCGTCACCTTCCGAATCGACTACGAAAATCCCAACGGCGATGCCACTGTCATGAGCCAGGTCATCTCCAACTTCCAGGCCGACAAGGTGGACCTGATGGTGGGCATTGCCACCCCGGTGGCCATCGCCATGCAGGCCGCTACCGAGGACAGCGGCACCCCCGTAGTGTTCTCCGCCGTGTCCGACCCGGTGGGCGCGGAGCTGGTGGCTTCCCTGGACGCTCCCGGCGCCAACATCACCGGCACCTCCGACTTTCTGGACACCAACTCCATCATGGAGCTGATCTTCGCCCAGAACCCGGACGCGGTCAAGATCGGACTGCTGTACGACGTGGGCCAGGATTCCTCTTCCGCCCCCATCGCCCACGCCAAGGAGTACCTGGACGCCAAGGGCATTGAGTACGTGGAGCGCACCGGCACCAACGCCGCCGAGGTGCAGCAGGCCGCCCAGGCCCTGGTAAGCGACGGTGTGGACGCCGTGTTCACCCCCACCGACAACACCATCATGAAGTCCGAGCTTGCCATCTACGAGATCTTCACCGACGCCAGGATCCCCCACTATACCGGCGCGGACTCCTTTGCCCTCAACGGCGCGTTCCTGGGCTACGGCGTGGACTATGCCAACCTGGGCCGTGAGACCGCCGACATGATCGCCGCCATCCTGCTGGACGGCGCGGATCCCGCCGCCATGGCCGTCAAGACCTTCGACAACGGCACCGCCACCGTGAACACCGAAACCTGCGCCGCCCTGGGGCTGGACTACGCGGAGATCGAGGCGCTTTTTGCCCCGCTGTGCACCAAGGTGCAGGGCATCACCACCGCCGAGGAGTTCGGCGACGTGAACGGCTGAGACCCATAACCGCGAAAAACCCGGTGGGGACGGCGGCAAGCCGCCCTCATTGGAGCGGATAGGGCGAAGCGATGGACTCGCAGAGCATTACCTGCGCTGCCACTTCGCCGTGTGCGAACGGCCCGGCCTGGTGGGCGCGTCCAATCACTTCCTGGATATCATGCGGAAGGAATAAGGAGGAAACCGACATGGATTTACCCGCCCTGCTGGCCGTAGGACAGACCGCCCTGGAGCTGGGGCTGATCTGCTCCCTCACGGTGCTGGCCCTGTTTTTGAGCTATTCCATGCTCAACGTCTGCGACCTGTCCACCGACGGCTGCTTCACCCTGGGGGCCGCGGTGGGGGCGGTGGTGGCCGCCGCCGGCCACCCGCTGCTGTCCATCCCCGCCGCCATGCTGGCCGGGATGTGCTCCGGCCTCGTCACCGCCCTTTTGCAGACCAAATTCGGCATCGACAGCCTGCTGTCCGGCATCATCGTCAACACGGGGCTGTACTCGGTGAACATCGCCGTCATGTCCGGATCCGCCCAGATCAATCTGAACAAATCCGGCACGGTGTTCACCATGGTGAAAGACTTGCTGGCCGGAACACCTCTGGTGGGCCAATCCACCACCGTGGTGGCTGGGGCGGCGGTGATTTTGACGGTGGCATTCCTCACCTTCTTCCTCAATACCCGGCTGGGGCTGGCCATCCGGGCCACGGGCAACAACCCGGACATGGTGCGCTCCTCCTCCATCAACCCGGTATTTACCACCATCGTGGGGCTGTGCGTGGCCAACACCTTTACCGGGTTGTCCGGCTGTCTCATGGCTCAGTCCCAGAAGATGTCGGAGATCAACATCGGCAGCGGCATGGTCACCATCGCCCTGGCCTCTCTGCTCATCGGCTCCACCCTGCTGGGCCGGGGCGGCATCTTCACCCGCGCGGTGGGCATGGTCGTCGGCGCGTTCATTTTCCGGCTGGTGTACGCTGTGGCCTTGCGGCTGGACGTGCTGCCCGCCTTCATGCTCAAGCTGATCTCCTCCGTTATTGTGGCCCTGGCCATCGCCCTGCCCTACCTCAAGGCCCAGTGGCCCACCATTTCCCGCAGGCTCTCCTATCGATCCGCGTCCAGGGGAGGGAACTGAGTATGCTGAACATCGCCAATATCTCTAAAACCTTCAACCCCGGCACAGTAAACGAGAAAAAGGCTATCACCGGCCTGTCCCTCCACCTGGCCCCCGGCGACTTCGTCACCATCATCGGCTCCAACGGGGCGGGGAAGTCCACCCTGTTCAACGCCATCGCGGGCAGCTTCCTCACCGACAGCGGCTCCATCGTGCTGGACGGCCAGGACATCACCTTCCTGCCCGAGTTCAAACGGGCCAAATCCATCGGGCGGCTGTTCCAGGACCCCATGCGGGGCAGCGCGCCGGGGATGTCCATTGAGGAAAACCTGGCGCTGGCGGCGGGCAGCGGCGGCTGGTTCTCCCACATGGGCCAGAAGGACAGGATGCGCTTCCGGGACAAACTGGCCCTGCTGGACATGGGCCTGGAGGACCGGATGCGCCAGCCGGTGGGACTGCTGTCCGGCGGGCAGCGGCAGGCCCTCACCCTGCTGATGGCCACTATGATGCCGCCCAAGCTGCTGCTGCTGGACGAGCACACCGCCGCCCTGGATCCCGGCACGGCGGAAAAGGTGCTGAAGCTCACCCGGGACATCGTGGCGGAGCACCACATCACCACCATGATGGTCACCCACAACATGAAGCAGGCCCTGGATCTGGGCAGCCGCACACTGATGATGGCGGGCGGGAACATCGTGCTGGACGTTTCGGGCCAGGAGCGATCCGGCATGACGGTGGACGGCCTGCTCCGCCGCTTCAAGGCGGGGACGGGGAAGGATCTGGACAACGACCGCATCCTGCTCTCCGAGTGAACCGCGCAAGAAACCGGCCCCTGCCATCGGCGGGGGCCGGTCTTTGTTCAGCCAAGGCTGCCCTCCCCGCCCATGAGGCGGGTAAGCTCCTCCATGCGCTCGATGGGGAAGGGGGGCGAGGCCAGCGGCCTCATGGCGATGGACATCAGCTTCATGGGGTTGTCGTCCGCCGCCGCCCGGTTGGAGCTGAACGCACCGCACCGGCGGCACCGGTGGACAATGGCCCACTCGCCCCCCTTGCGCACCCACACCGCCACCGGTTCCATCAGCCCTCCGCAGTCCGCCGCCCGGTCCCCCGGCTCCACGTCCACATGGAGGCTGGTCAGGCAGTTGGGGCAGTGGTTGCGGTGGGCGCTGGCCGCGCCGTCCGGCGTCACCAGGCGGCCGCAGCAGCGGCAGGTAAAGGCTTCCTTGCAGGCATGGGTTTTGTAATAGCCTGGTTCAAAGGTTTTTCTCTTGTTCTCCCGGTTCATGGGGAAATTCCTCCTGATTGAATTTGTCATCCATCGGGAGGCGTGTCATGCACTGTCCTCCCGGTCAGCGCACAGTCACCGATTTAACGTACTTCAAACAGCATCCTCCTTCTTTAAAAATGATTGCCGTCAGCCTGCCGCACAGGGCGGAACCGCCTCAAAGGGGCGTCCCACCATGAAAAAATGCCTGCGGAATTGCCTCCGCAGGCATTTTCCAATGCGCGTTTGCGTTTGACGGGCAAGGGTTTGGTTACTTCAGCTCCACCTTGCCGCCGGCCTCTTCCAGCTTCTTCTTCAGCTCCTCGGCCTCGTCCTTGGACACGGCCTCCTTCAGGGTCTTGGGCGCGCCCTCGACAGCGGCCTTGGCCTCGGCCAGGCCCAGGCCGGTGATCTCGCGGACGGCCTTGATGACCTTGATCTTGGCGGCGGCGTCGAACCCAGCCAGCACCACGTCGAACTCGGTCTTCTCCTCCACGGCGGCGGCGGGGCCGGCGGCGGCGGGAGCGGCCATAGCGGCGGCGGAAACGCCGAACTCCTCCTCCAGAGCCTTGACCAGGTCGTTCAGCTCCAGAACGGTAAGGGCCTTAACTTCTTCAATCAGAGCAGTGATCTTCTCGCTTGCCATGATGAACTACCTCCTAATTTTCAAATGTTAAAATATGTTGCGTCCCCATGGGACAGCGCCGCTTATTCGGCGGCGGGGGCCTCCTCTGCGGGGGCCTCGGCAGGGGCGGCTTCGCCGTCCTTCTCGGCGATGGCCTTGATGACGATGGCCAGACTGGTGATAGGCGCCAGCATCATGCCCAGGACCTGGCCCAGCAGGGCGTCCTTGGAGGGCAGCTCGGCCATGGCGATGACATCGTCCAGGGGGAGCACCTTGCCGTCCATGAAGCCGGCCTTGATGTTGAAGCGGTCGCCCATCTGCTTGGCGTACTTGTTGACGATTCGCATGGGGGCGATGGGGTCATCCTTGGAGATGGCCATGGACGTGGTACCGTTGAGTACGCCGTCCAGCTCACCCAGCTCCACATCGTCCAGGGCGCGGCGCAGCAGGGTATTCTTCACCACGGCGTACTCCACGCCGTTCTCCCGCAGCTCATGGCGCAGGGCGGTGTCCTCGGCCACGGTGATGCCTTTGTAGTCCACCAGGACGCCGGAATTGGCGGCCTTCAGGTCTTCTACCAGACTGGCCACGATGGCCTGCTTCTCACTGAGAACCTTTGCGTTAGGCATTGTTAAAATTCACCTCCGGGTAATTTGTCGCGGCAGGTGATTCTTCTGTAAGCACAAAAAAACCGCTGCCTCCGTGTTCCAACGAAAACAGCGCAAACTAGCGTATTGGCTGCATTCTCGGCAGGACTTACGCATCGCTGCGCTTCGCCTGTTCGCGGCGCGCGGCTTCCCTCCGTCTCGGGTAAACCCGGCCCAACTTCGTCGGCCCTGGCTTTCGCCCTCGCTTTGATTCATCCGCGCCGCTCACGACGGCTCAGCGCTCTTGCACCTGCTGTCTTTGAACACGGCTGTTATTATATAGCGTCCTCCGGCGCTTGTCAAGGAAAAAATGCCCCTTTTCTCAAAAGACGGGCGGCTTTTTCACCGCCTGTCCTCCGTCAGCATCCGCTCAACCAGCCCGAGCAGCGCCCCCCTCTCGTTGGCCGCCCCGCCGCCCAGCACCCGCTCCAGCAGCGCATTCAAAATCCGGCCCACTTCCGGACCCGGCGACGCCCCCGCCGCGATGACGTCCCGGCCGTCCACCGCCAAATCCTTCAGGGCAAAGCACTGCCCTTCCGCGATGGCGCGTTCCGCCTCCGCCCGGATCTCTGTTAGCTCCGCCAGGCGGCCCGCCGCCTTCTCCGGGGCCTGCCCCATGGCATCCGCCCGTTTCAGCTCCAGCAGCTGAAAAAACGCCTCCGCCCCCATGCGGTTGAGCCACCGGCGGATGACGCGGCCCTGGGGCGCGATCTGGGCGTCGTGGCGCTCCACCAGCTTCGCCACCCGCTTCCGGGTGGCGTTGTCAAATTTCAGCGCCCGGAGCATCCCGTTCGCCAGCTCCGCGCCTGCCGCCGGGTGGCCGTAAAAGTGGTCGATGCCCTGCCCGTCGGTGGATTTGCAGTATGGCTTGCCGACGTCGTGAAGCAGCGCCGCCAGCCGCAGCGTCACATCGGCGGGGATGGCCTCCACCGCGTGGATGGTGTGCTCCCAGCCGCCCCAGCAGTGCCAGGGGGTGTGCTGTTCTAAGCTCACCAGCGGCCCCAGCTCCGGCCAGAACTGGCACAGCACGTCGGGATACCGCCGCAGAATTTCCCCGGCGCTTTGCCCCGCCAGCAGCCCGCAAAGTTCCACGTTGATCCGCTCCGCCGCCACCTTATCCAGCATGGCCCGGTTCTCGTGGACGGCCTGGGCAGTGCCCGTTTCAATCTCATAGCCGAACGCGGCGGCAAACCGCAGCGCCCGCATCACCCGCAGGCCGTCCTCCCGGAAGCGCTGGGCGGGCTCCCCCACGCACCGGATCACTCCCGTCCGGATGTCCTCAGCGCCGTGGAAGGGATCCCGGAGGTTCCCCTCCAAATCCATAGCCGCGGCGTTCATCGTGAAGTCCCTCCGGGCCAGATCCTGCCCTAAATCGGGCACAAACCGGACAAAATCCGGCCGGCGGCTGTCGGAGTACGGCCCCTCGGTGCGGTAGGTGGTGATCTCGTATGGCCCGCCGGCCTCCAGCACCGTGACCGTGCCGTACTTCAGCCCGCTCTTGATGATCCGCCGTCCGGCGAAGCACGCCTCTGTTTCCTCGGGGAGGGCGCTGGTGCAGATATCCCAGTCGTGGGGCGGGGCTCCCCGCAGCAGATCCCGCACACAGCCGCCCACCAGATACGCCTCAAAGCCCGCCCCTGTCAGGGTGCGCAGAATACGCTCCGCCCCCGCCGGTATGTCCGCCCTCACGCGCTTCCCCCTCGTTCCTCCGAATTAAGAACCTGCATTCACAACCTCGATTCACCGTCTGGCCGGGTCTATGCCTGCATATGGCGCAGGTTACCCCAGCCTGCGGCGCATTTGGTCGGGGTTGTCCGAGAAGGACATGGCCGTATCCTTGGAAATCCGGTTGGCCTTGTACAGCGCCAGCAGGGACTGGTCCATGCTCACCATGCCCTCCGCGCTCCCCGCGGTAATGGCGTTATCAATCTGGTGGGTCTTGCTGTCCCGGATCAGGCTCCGGATGGCGCTGTTGACGTGCATGATCTCAAAGGCGGGCACCAGCCCCCCCTCCATATCGGGCACCAGCTGCTGGGACACCACGGTGTGCAGCACCATGCTCAGCTGCACCCGCACCTGATCCTGCTGGCCGCTGGGGAATGTGTCCACAATGCGGTCGATGGTGTTCACCGCCCCCTTGGTGTGCAGGGTGGCGATAAGCAGATGCCCCGTCTCCGCCGCCGTCATGGCGGTGTGGATGGTGGCCTGATCCCGCATTTCCCCCAGCAGAATCACATCGGGGGCCTGGCGCAGGCAGGCCCGCAGGGCGGAGGGGTAATCCTGGGTGTCGATGGCCATCTCCCGCTGGCTGACGATGCTTTTCTGATCCCGGTGGAGGTACTCGATGGGGTCCTCCAGGGTGATGATGTGGCTCTCCCGGGTGCGGTTGATCTGGTCGATGACACACGCCTGGGTGGTGGACTTGCCGCTGCCCGCCGTGCCGGTGACCAGCACCATGCCGTGCTGCACCCCGGACAGCTCCATCACCTGGGCCGGGATGCCCAGATCCCGCCAGTCGGGGATGTCAAAGGCCACCACCCGGATCACCGCCGCCATGGAGCCCCGCTGCCGGTACACGTTCACCCGGAACCGGGCCAGACCAGGCACGGAGAAGGAGAAGTCGTCGTCCCCTTCCTTGAGGAACTTTTCCATGGGGCGGTTGGCGGTGGCGTAGACCGCCTGGACCAGCTCCTCCGTCTCCTTGGGGAACAGCCGCTCCTCGCTGATGGGGACCAACCGGTTTTCCAGCTTTTCGGACACCGGGCCGCCCGCCACGATAAACAGGTCGGACGCATGGTCGTTCACGGCCCGCTTCAAAAATTCCATCAGATCCATGTCTGCTTTCTCCTTCATCATATTACGTCCCGTCCCACAGGTTCAGGGACTCGTCGCCTTCCCACTCCCCGGTGGGCACTGCCTGCCAGCGCTGAACCACATAGTCCACGCCTGCCCCCCCCATCAGGAGTACCGAGACCTGAAGCTCCTGGGTATCCGAAATGGGCACGGCGTAGCCGGCATAGAGCGGGCCGCTGCCGGAAGGCGGCACGCCATAGGGCCAGACGCCGTTGGAAAACGCCACGCCCTCGGGGCGCTCGCCGTTCCGCAGCCGGGCCAGGATCTCCTGGGCCTGGCAGTCGGCGGCGTAGTAGTCCGTCACCGCCTTGGCGGAGGCGTCCGCCAGCCGCACGTCCGCCTGCACCGTGGTGAGGGACAGCAGGGCGAACACCGTCAGGCACAGCACCGCGAACACCACCAGCAAAGAGGTGCCGCCGATGGCGGGCGGGGAGAAGCGCTGTTTCTTAGCCTCCACTGCCGTCCACCTCCTCCTGCCAGGCCACCTCAAGTTCAAAAATCCGCGTGATCTCCCCGTCAGCGGGCGCCACGGACTCCACATAGACCTCCGCCTTGCCCAGGCCGGGGACTTCGCTGTCTATTTCATTGGTCCACGCGAAATAGTACTGATCCCCAACCCCCAAGGACTTGCCGGCTTCAATCAGGTTCCAATTCCCATCGAACCGGGCCTCGAAGCTCCCATCCTCCGCGGCAAGGCATTGTCCCGTCACGGTGCGCAGGGCCTCGCCGGCATCCCCGCCGTTGGCGCGAATGGTTTCCGCGATGTTCTGGCACAGGGTGGCCGCCCTGTCCCTGGCCTCGCTGCGCCGGGAGATGTTGTCCGACTTCACAAACGCCTGCAAGCACAACGCGGCGGCAAAGGCGAACACCAGCAGCATGATCATCTGCTCCATCAGGAGCAGGGGGGCTTTGCTTTTCATCCCGCCGCCCCCTCTCCGCTGCGCAGGGACAGCCGGATGGTATCTGTCACGCCCCCGGCGCTTCCAACCTCCGCCGTCAGCAGGCCGTCCTCCATGCTCAGCTCCAGGCTCTCCAGCTCCATAATCGGCACGCCGTCCCCGGGGGAAAGGCCCCCGTCCTCAAAGGTGTACAGCTCCATCAGATACCCGTCGTACCAGTACACCCAGGTCACCATACCGTCCTGGGTCAGGGCCAGCGCCGTGGTGTCCCCGAAGGGCTTTACCGCTACGCCGCCCGCCGTGTCGGCCTGCCGCACACGGGCGGCGATGTACTGCGTCCCGGTGCGCCGGCCGAAGGCCGCCTGATCCCGCTGGGTGAGGCCCCGGTAGGCCCGCGCCCCCGTCAGCAGCACTGCCAGCACGCATACCGCAAATATCCCAAACAGCAGCAGCATGAGCAGGCCGCTCATATGGTGTTGGCTCACTCGTTTCCTCATGGCGTGTTCTCCAGCACGGTGATATCCGGCATCAGGTTCTCCGCGAAGGCGGAATAGTACACCGTATAGCGCTCCTCATCAATCTGAACGCCGTAGCGCTCCTTTAAGTAGTCCAGGCTGGTGGGGTAGGCCCCTTCTGCGGCGTAGCAGGCCACGCACCCCCGGCGGAGGGTTTCCTCCAGCTGGCGCAGATCCTCCTCCGCACGTCCGGTGTTCAGCCCGTCCACGGCGGTGGCGAACCACAGCAGCGCCGCGACGGCCGCCGCCGGCAGCAGCAGCCCCCGGATCAGCCCCCAAAAACCATTCTTCTTTTTCTTCATGGGTTCACCCGATGGCGCTCATGATGTGCATCAGCGGCAGCATCACCGACAGCAGGATCAGCCCCACCAGCACCGAGCAGAGCAGCACCAGGGCAGGCTCCACCCGGCCCACCAGGGCATCCAGGGCAGCTTCGCCCTCCTCGGTGAGATCCCGGGCGATTTTCTCCATGGAGGCGTCCCCCGCGCCGCTGCGCTGGCCCAGCTCCAGAAGCCGGATCTGCCGGGGGGGGAGCAGGCCGCTCTCCTTCAGCGCCTCGCCCAGCCCCGCGCCGTCCTCCAGCCGTTTCTGGCAGGATTCGCAGCGCTCCTTCGCCCGGCCCTCCATCAGAGCGGAAGACATGGCCACCGCCTCGTCCACCGGCAGGCCGCTGGCCATACCCATGGCAAGGGCCTGGGCCAGACGGGCGTTGTTCAGCTTCCGGGACACGCCCTTGTCCCCATGGCCCGCCTGCCACAGGGAGACGATCCGCCCCCGCAGGGGGGGCGCCGCCGCAAACGCCAGCACCGCCAGGATCACAACGGCCAGCACGGTGAACAGCACCGGCATGGCTCCCTCAATCCACTGCCCGATATTGAGCAGTCCCGCGGCCACCCCGGTGAGCCGTCCGCCCAGGGAGGCGTACACGTCGTCGAAAATGGGCAGTACCTTCACCAGCAGCACCCCAATGACCACCAGCATCAGCGCCAGCATCACCGCCGGGTAGAGCAGGGCACTGCGCACCCTCCGGGCCAGCCGGACCCGGTCCTCGTAGTAGCTGGACAGGGCCGCCAGCGCCTCCTCGGTGCGGCCGGTGCGCTCGCCCACCTCCACCAGGCCGCAGACATAGACGGGGAACCTTCCGCTTTCACGCAGAGCGGTGGACAGCGTTTCCCCGCTGTCCACCTGCTCTGCCATCGCCGAAAGCATTCCCTTGGAATCCCCCTCCTCCGCGAGCAGGGAGAGGGCGTCGCCAGTGCCTACGCCCGCGTGGAGCAGCAAGGACAGCTCCAGGCACAGGCTGGCGATCTCTTCACTGGAAATCATTCGTTTCATTATGGGCCGCACCCCAATTAATAGAGAAATTTAATGGTGTAGTTGCTGCCGGTGCCGATAAACTTCATGATTGCGTCGCTGCTGTTGGCGGAGGACGCGAAGGTGGGATCCATCCGGTGCCAGGTGGTGCCGTCGAAGTAGATGGCTCCGTCCACCCAGCCCGTCTCCTGGGTCCACACGCTGACCCAGGCGTGATAGACGTTGCCCGCGTAGCCCACCACCAGCTTGCAGGGAACGCCCTGGCTGCGCAGCATCCCGGTCATCAGCGCGGCGTAGTCGAAGCAGATGCCCTTCTTTTCCGCCAGCACGCTGTCCAGGTTGGGCAGGTAGCCCGTCAGCTGGCCGCTGGCCACCGCGTTGGCCCGGTCCTGATCGTAGGTCAGGGTCTTCACCACGTAGTTATACACCTTGCCCACCTTGTCCAGGGGGTCGGACACCCCGGTGGTGAGCTGGGCCGCCATGGCGATGGTGTTGGTGGCGCCCTCATAGTTCACATACTGGTTGGGGCGCAGGAAGGGGGCAAACTCGTCCTTCAGGGTGACGCTAAAGCTGGCGGTTGTCAGGACGGCGTACTTCTTCGCGGTGATGTTCTGGAGGGCCATAACCTTATAGCTTCCGTTGCCGTCGGACAGGGGGAAGGTGGACCAGGCCGCGCCCGTGGGCAGGTTATAGTAATAATCGGTGCCGCTGGGGCCGGTCACCTTCACCTTCAGCGTTTTGCTGTTGGCCGCCTGGAAGCGGACCATCACATAGCCGTCCTGCACATTGGAGTAGTCGATCTCCGCGCCGTTGCCATTGGCCACCGCCGTGCCGGAGGCGATGGGCATCAGCATACTGGGCATCGCGGCGGGGCTGGTGGACAGGGGAATCATTTCCTCGACGATCTCCACGTCCTCGCCCATGTTTACCTCGTCGATAAACGGGATCGTCTCCTCCGGGTCCCCGGCAGGGGCCTCGGTGGGCAGCGCCTCGGTATTTTTGTCACCGGGCTGCTCCTGCTGAACAGGCTGCGTGCCGTCCGCGGCCCCGGCGTTGGAGGCCGGCTTGCCGCAGGCTGTCAGCATACAGCACAGCGCCAGCAGCAGCGATATGGAAACCATTGCTTTCTTTTTCATAGATAGACTCCTTTCCTAATCCGCATACGCGTATTAAAAACCGTCTTTGACGCCGCCGGACCGGGCCATTCAGCATTGGAACAAACGTTCGTTTCATGCCAATTCTAAATAGAGCGGCCGTTCGCGGCAGCTTCTTTCGGGAACATCCGGCTGGGCCTCAGCCATCTGTTACACGTTGATTGTACCACAAAATTGGGAAATTGCAAGAGGTTTTTTCCAGAGGCGCTATTTTCAAGTTTCTAAAAATGTTCCATTTTCAATTTGTTCAATTCTATTTTATCTATTTTTCGTCTAAAATATTGTCTCCAATAATAGCCAGCAAAAAATTAATAGTTCATTCATAATTTTGAAGAGGGTTTGGGCGCGGCGCTTCCGTACGTACTCATCCAGGCCCATTTTTCATGATACATCCGTTCTATCACCCGCATTGCCTATTTCCCCCAATCCGCCGTATTTTGCCCGGAACCGCCGAACGGCCCGCTCCCGCCCACAGAAAGCCTTGCAATTATGCCGCCAATGCCATATAATATCACCTATCAAGAAAAAGTGAATTGTTTCATCTTTGCCTAAAAGAAAAGGGGAGCTGACGATGTTTTGCACCAACTGCGGAAAAACGCTGCCAGATAACGCGCAGTTCTGCCCCGGCTGCGGCCAGGTTATCTCTGCGGCAGGGAGGTTCAACAGAGGGGCCGCACCCCCGCCCGGCGGGCCTCCGGGCAATGGGCCGATGGACGGCGGGCCGGTCTACGCCACCCACCGGAACGGTGGACAGCAAAAACAGCAGACATACATCGTTCTGGGCCTGCTGGCCGTCCTGCTCGCCATTGTGGGGATAGCGGCGTATTTTAAATGGGGTCCCCTCGGCGCCGCGGACAGGGAATCAAACCGCGCGCAGAACCAGCGGCCCAGCGCCTCCTCAAACGTGGAGAGCGTCCCGGACAAGTCCTATTATGACATGGATTTCACCGAGATTTACGCCGAATTCCTGGGGACGTACCAGTCCGACAGCGGCTATTCCCTCCAGATCGGCTATAACCCCTCCACCAAGGCGCCGGCCGCAACGCTGGATTACGAGTTGGGCGCCAAGCGCTACTACCTGGACACCATTTCCACCGATGTGGAGCGCTCCGACTGGGTCAGCCTGAACCTGGCCACCAGCAGCCGGGAGCTCACCGTCCGCTTCGCGCCCAATTATGACAACCCCCAGAAGTACCAGGCGGTCATCACCACCGCCGCCGGGGAAACGGCCAAGCTGACGGACGTGAAGCGCACCTCCATCACCCCGGTGGACATCCCGGCGCCGGCCCCCGCCGACGTGTTCCCCCACAGCAGCACCCAGCTGCTCAACAGCTGGGAGGTGGAGGCCCTGTCCAACACCGATTTGACCTACGCCATCAACGAGATCTACGCGCGCCACGGGTACATCTTTAAAAGCGAGGAGCTGCGCCTCTACTTCGAGCAGTTCGACTGGTATCACGGCACCATTCCGGCGGACGCGTTCTCCTATGAGATGCTGAACAGCATTGAGCAGCAGAACCTGGACCTGATGGCCAGCGAAAGGGATCGCCGGAAATAATTCCGACCCTCCCGGCGGCTTTTGTCGGAATGTGACAAAATACAAAGTTAAAAATCCAGATCATTGACGGAACCGCACAAAAATGATATACTGGTAACCAGATTCACGCAAAGACAAAATTTTGAAAAAGGGAAGGGGAAACCCACGATGAAAAGCTGCTTAGGGCTGGAGCTTGGCTCCACCCGCATCAAGGCCGTCACCATTGACGAGTCGTTCAAGCCCGTCTCCTCCGGGGACTACACTTGGGCGTCCAGCTATGAGGACGGCGTATGGACCTACTCCCTGGACGAGGTGTGGACGGGGCTGAAGACCGCCCTCTCCAAGGTGGAAAACCGGGACGGCATCGCCGCCGCCGGCGTATCCGCCATGATGCACGGCTACCTGGCCTTTGACAAGGACTGGAACCTGCTGGTTCCCTTCCGCACCTGGCAGAACACCATCACCGGCCCCGCCGCCGCCGAGCTGACAGAGCTGTTTGGCTTCAACGTCCCCCAGCGGTGGAGCATTGCCCACCTGTACCAGGCCGTCCTCAACGGGGAGGCCCACGTCCCCCAAATCGCCCACCTCACCACGCTGGCGGGGTATATCCATTATATGCTCACCGGCGTCAACGCCGTGGGCATTGGCGAGGCCAGCGGGATGTTCCCCATCGACAGCGCCGCCCTGGACTACGACGCCGGGATGATGTCCAAGTTTGACGCGCTCACCGCCGCCAAAAACCTGCCCTGGAAGCTGGCGGATCTGCTGCCCCGGGTGCTCACCGCCGGGGAGGACGCCGGGACGCTCACCCAGGCGGGCGCGGCCCGTCTGGACAACCTGCTCCCCGCCGGCATCCCCTTCGCCCCCGCCGAGGGCGACGCGGGCACCGGCATGGCCGCCACCAACGCCGTGGCCCCCCGGACGGGCAACGTGTCCGCCGGAACATCCATTTTCGCCATGGTGGTGCTGGAGAAGCCGCTGGCCAAGGTCTATGAGGAGATCGACATGGTAACCACCCCCACCGGAAGCCCGGTGGCCATGGTGCACTGCAACAACTGCACCAACGACACCAACGCCTGGGTGAACCTGCTGGGCGAAGCCGCGCGCATCTTTGGGGCGGAGCCCGACGCGGGCACGCTGTACACCAAGCTGTATGAAAAGAGCCTGGAGGGCGACGCGGACTGCGGCGGCGTGATGGTGTGCAACTACCTGGCCGGGGAGGGCGTCACCCACATGGACGCGGGCCGTCCCCTGGTGGCCCGCTCGCCGGAGAGCAAGTTCACCCTGTCCAACTTCTTCCGTTCCCAGCTCTATTCCACCATGTCCACCCTGAAAATCGGCATGGACATCCTGGCGGGGGAGGGCGTGGCCATCGACTCCCTCACCGGCCACGGCGGGCTGTTCAAGACCCCCGTGGTTGGCCAGAGCTATATGGCCGCGGCCTGCAACGCCCCCGTCACGTGCATGGACACCGCCGGGGAGGGCGGCCCCTATGGCATGGCCCTGCTGGCGTCCTACCTGCTGGACAAGGCGGAGGGGGAGAGCCTGGAGGACTTCCTGTCCAACAAGGTATTTGCCGGCGTGTCCGGCTCCACCGTCCGGCCCGACCCCGCGGCCGCGGACGGCTTCAATACCTACATCCAGCGGTATAAAGCCCTGCTGGATGTGGAAAAAACCGCAGTGGAGGTGCTGTAATGTTAGAAGAACTGAAACAACAGGTGCTGGAGGCCAATCTCCTGCTGCCCAAGTACGGGCTGGTCACCTTTACCTGGGGCAACGTGTCCGGCGTGGACCGGGACAAGGGCCTGATGGTGATCAAACCCTCCGGAGTGGAGTACGACGGCATGACCGCCGACGACATGGTGGTCATCAGCATGGAAACCGGCGAACGGGTAGAGGGCAAATGGAAACCCTCCAGCGACACCAAGACCCATCTTGAGCTGTACCGGGCGTTTTCGGATCTGGGCGGCATCGTCCACACCCACAGCCCCCACGCCGTGGCCTGGGCCCAGGCCGGGGAGGACATCCCCTGCTTCGGCACCACCCACGCCGACTATTTCTACGGCTCCATCCCCTGTGCCCGCCACCTGACCCAGGCAGAGCTGGAGGAGGACTACGAGAAAAACACCGGCATCATCATCGTGGACACCTTCCGGGAGCGCTGCATCGAGCCAAGCGCCGTCCCCGGCGTGGTCTGCGCCAGCCACGGCCCCTTCACCTGGGGCAGGGACGCGGCCCAGGCGGTGTATCACGCGGTGGTGCTGGAGGAGGTGGCCAAAATGGCCATCCTCACCCGCCAGGTGCGCCCCGCCGCCAGCCCCGCCCCCCAGCGCATCCAGGATAAGCACTACTTCCGCAAGCACGGCCCCGGCGCGTATTACGGACAGGGGTAGTTCCTTTTTCTCGAGAGGAAAAGGAACCGAAAAAGAGCTTTAAACCGTTACGGGAATGGGTTATGTTCGTTCCGTGTTTCGCCGGCAACGTTTCAGATCCCGTACCCTAATTTAAGATAAGAATAAGGTGATATTATGACAAAAGACGCACAACTGGCCCTGCAAAAGCAGGCGTGCCATGTCCGCATGGGCGTGCTCACCGCCACCCATGGGGCCAAGGCCGGCCATCCCGGCGGAAGCCTGTCCGCCGCCGATGTATTCACCTACCTGTACTTCAAGGAGATGAACATCGATCCCGCCGATCCGAAAAAGGCGGATCGGGACCGCTTCGTGCTGTCCAAGGGCCACACCGCGCCGGGGCTGTACTCCGCCCTGGCCAACCGGGGCTTCTTCCCGGTGGACGATCTGCCCACGCTCCGGCACATCGACAGCTATTTGCAGGGCCACCCCAACATGAACACCGTCCCCGGCGTGGATATGTCCACCGGCTCCCTGGGCCAGGGCATCTCCTGCGCGGCGGGCATGGCGTTGGGCCTGAAGCGGCAGAACAGCCCCGCCCGGGTATACACCCTGCTGGGCGACGGTGAGATGCAGGAGGGCCAGGTGTGGGAGGCGCTGATGCTGTCCGCCCACTACAAGCTGGACAATTTCTGTGTCATCGTGGACCACAACGGCCTCCAGATTGACGGCCGCAACGACGACGTCATGAGTCTCGGCTCCCTGCCCGACAAGCTGAAAGCCTTCGGGCTGGAAACTTTCCAGATCGACGGCCACGACTTCCAGGCCATCGAGGGCGCGTTTGACGCCGCCCGTCAGGTGAAGGGCAAGCCCTCCGCCATCGTGCTGGAGACCACCAAGGGCAAGGGCGTGAGCT
>CAJTVM010000052.1 GCA_910579595.1 uncultured Oscillospiraceae bacterium | reverse complement strand
TGATTTCCCCGAAATTTCCTCTTATTTTCCTCTTGACTTCATACCATTAGACTCCTGTCTGATGTGCAGCGTGCCCATATCCTCCGCACGCTGAAGCTCCATAAATTCGCGCCGGTCCAGGGTATAGCTGAGGGTGACGGTGAGGGCGGCGAAGTCCAGCCCGTTGTGCAGCTCTCCCTCGTCCAGCACATGGGGGGCCCGGTCCTTCACCCGGATGTACCCCGGCAGGAACAGCCCCAGCAGGATCATCTGCCGCCGGGTCAGCTCCTGGTCGTCCTGCTGGTGGTAGGCGTCCACCTCCACAAAGGTGGTCAGGGTGAATTTAGGGCACACCTCCACGGTGCCGCAGCCAAAATTGGGATAGTATTTCCCGCCGGAAAGCTCTACCAGACTGCTGGGCCTCTGGAACCCCGCCGGGGTGTAATCCCGGTACACCGGCTCCCCGGGGAATTTCCCCTTCACCAGCGTCTCAATGGCGTCGATGATGTCGTTGTTGGTAATCATGGGTTATCCCCCCAGATGTTCTGTCAAGGCCTGGACAATCTGTCCTGCGGCCTCCTGGGCCACCTGCTCCACCTGACCCTGGGCACGTTGATAGAACTGCTTGCCCTGAATTGTTTTGCCGCTGGTACGGTAGCCCCATTTATTCTGGCGCGTTCGATGCCCATTGTTGATAGCGTTAGTTATATAGCCTACAGCATACGTGGGATGCGGTTCCTTCTTGCGCTCCTCAAATGTCTGAGGCCCTCGAGATTCAGCGTAGGTCTTAGCCCGTGGTCGAACGGCGGCGTAACCTCCTTTTGAACCAACATACGCCTCTTGCCAATTCCGAACCCTGCCATCACCGCCAATTTCCGATTGCACCACAGCCTGTAATTTTGGCGCTGCGGCCTCGAATGCCTGCCGTTTGGCCTCTTTTATCACCAGGGGGGCCTGCTCCAATTTTTCCACCAACCGATCAATCTCGGAATGGTCAATGTGCGCCTCCTGCATTACAAATCCACCGTCCTCTCGATCGCGTACTCATTCTTGTGGGGATCCAGCTCATAGGGCGTGATGATGGGCCACTCCACCCCGTCCACCTCCACCAGCGGCCCCGGCGTCAGGCGCACCGCCTTGGGCGTCACCAGCACCCGCTGGTGCCTGTTGATGGCCATCGGCTCCAGCTGCTGGTGGCCCACGTACCGCTCCGTCATAACGGCCGGGAAGGTCTCGCCGGTCTGGGGGTTGCGACACTGGGACAGCTCCACCAGCGCCGCCTCCACCGCCAGGTACAGCCGCCCCAGGGGCCGGATGGCGGTAATCAGGCAGTGCTGCCCCTTCCAGCGCAGGGCGTTGTCCAGGGTGAGCCCCTGTCGGCGCAGGGTGAACGCCACCCCCGCCGCCCCGATGCCGTGGACGGAATAGACGTTGGCTTTGGCGGCCAGTACCGCCTGGGCCCAGGTGCGGCGTAGGGGTTCCCACGACCAGGCGGCGGATGTGCCCGGTTCGGACACATCCCGGAATTCCAATACCTCCGCCCGGTTGTTGAGACGGCCCACCCCTACCCCGCTGTCTGTCTTGGTCATGTTGACTCCTTCAAATTCGTATAAAAAATCCGTCAATCTTAACCGAATACCAGACTGACGGATTTGCACTATTCCATTTTTCACTGCTTAATGAACTTTTTCAGTCAATGCTCGCTCAATAGACCAATTCAATTTAACAATTCGAGAATGCAACGTATAGTAAGGAATCCCTGTTATATCTGCCCACTCAGACACAGTGTGCGTTTCCCCGCGAAATGTAAGGTATCTGCCATTTCTTTTATTGTTATTCTGAACTTTCATCGTTACCCATCGGCAATTTTTCGGAGAGTATGATCCATTTGTATCTACCCTGTCAATAGTTAATTTGTCGTTGTATCCTGATTGTAATGCCCACGCTCTAAAGCGCGAAAAGTCCTGTAGCCATTCCTCACAAATAGTAATTCCTCGCCCGCCATAATAATGATAGCACGGACTTGATTTATTATAACATCGATCCTTCATTTCATGATAGATTCTATACAGGCGCGATGAACGTCCTCCGTGCGTTGTAAACCGCTGCCTCGCCATCTCGTTGCGCAGACAACCACAGCTCTGAGACTCTCCACGGCGAAGGCTTGTACCGACAACTACCGACTGGTTTCCGCAGTCACATTGGCACAACCATTTTGTAGCACGCCACTTGCTTGACTCAACTCGGCGCAACACCGTCCAACGTCCAAACCGCTGACCCGTCAGGTCAATCAATTTATCCATCAGCTATGCACCTATCGCCTTTTCCTTGGGCCACTGGATGCTGTCCAGTGCTTTGATCTGCCGATCCAGGCAGCCCCAGATTACAGTCATGGTGTCGCCGATATCACTTAGTGCTATGGTGTCTGATGGCTTATTGTTCTGAAATTGGCTCAAGAGGAAGCACAAACCAGAGAGCTTTTCCAGTTCAAAAACCACATCGTTCACAACGATAATGGGACTCTCCGCCACGTTTTCGATGACTTCCATAAAAACCTCCTTGAAATTCCCCGGAGGTTCGGCTATAATGGATTTAGCCTCCCTCGGGTGGTGATTGGGGTTCCGGTGTAGACTTATCAGGGTCGCCGGAGCCCTTTTTATTTGCCGAGTTCTTCGTCAATCCTTTCGTTAAGCCATTCTTTTTTTGTTTTCTTATCATCTGCCAATTTGGATTCAAATTTTTCCATTTTGGCAGATTCAATTTCAACATAAAAGGCTTTTGTTGCTTTCCGACGTTGCTTCATATACTCGGCCCTACTTTTCGGAGCAATATTTCCCACCTCCTTGTAACTTGATACAATTATATCGTGTAACAAGTTACAAGTCAAGAGAAAATTTGAAATAATACAAATTCGTCAATCTGGTATTCAGTTTTCAAGGTTCACGGTGCTATTTAGAAATTTTCTGTGATTTTTAGCTGGTTCAATATGCAGCGAAATATAGGATTCTCTACTACAGTAGTTCCTGTAATGGGCACATCTCGGTTCTCATATGCTGAGAGAACAAGATAGTTGACGCACAGGTCAAACTGCGCCGCCCGGGTTGTGCCCGATTCGGGCGCCGCCACCCCGGCGTTTGCCATATACCCCACCGCCGCGTCGTACAGCGCCGGGATCAGCGCCTGCACCTCCGGGTCATCCGCCAGCTCGGTGAGCTTGCAATACGCCAAAAGGCCGGCGCGGCGCTCCTCAGTCATACTCAAAGACAAAGGACATCATTTCCGGCTGCACTGACGGCAGTGCTTCCAGATGTTTGTCCAACATCCAGCCGGACAGCCGCCCGGTAAACACCCGCCGCCAGCCGTCCTCGGCGGGGCCGTCGCCAGCGAACACACCCGCGCCCCAGGGCAGCACAGACACGATGGGCGCGTCCAGACTGGGCGCTTCCCGCAGGTTCAGGGCGTCGCACCCCGTCACCACGTAGAAACAGAGTTCTCCCTCAGCCAGCTCCGCCTCGTCCACATCCTGGCACCCCAGCAGTTCATCTGCACATTCCGGTCCAACTTCCTCCCGGGTGACAGCGCCCTCCTGCCGCCCCTCAGAGGCCGCAGGGACACCCTCGTCCTCCCGGACGTCCTGGGACATTTCCTGCTCGTCCCGCACTTCCTGGACGGCCTCAGAGGCCGCCGTTTCCGTCTTTTTTGTCCTTCCCATAATTAGTCCTCCCTTCTCAGCCTGCGGCCTGCTGGCCGCCGCCGGATCTGCCCGCCTGCTGGGTGCCGCCGCCGGACGCGGACCGCGCCGCCAAAGTAACGTAGGGACTGCGGGTGCGGGTGCTGTTCTTCAGTTGGATAGGCGCGGTGACCTTGGGCATGCCGTTGCAGCGCAGCACCATGCGGAAACACATTTGGTCGGTAAGGAACTCCACATGCATAGACCAATCCTGTCGGGCGGTACCCTTCTTCAGCAGCATATACTGCTTCAAATCGGCCAGAAGCACATCCCCCTTGGTACCGATGGCCTGGCAGTTGTCGTTGAACAGTACCGGGCGGCCCAGGATGGTCTGGAACTGCGCCCCGGAAATGCCCCCCTCCGGCATCCAGATCAGCTTATCCCCCAGCATCAGCTGGGGCAGCTGGTCCTCCAGATCGGGGTGCATCAGCCACACCATGTTTTTCCGGCCAGACACCAGCGCCCGGCTCCACATCTTCAGGATGTTCTGGGCGTTCAGCGTCCCCACGCCCTGGCCGGTCTCGGCGTCCACCGTGATGAGCCCTCCGCTGTTCAGAATGCCCGTAGGCTTGCCGCTGCCGTCGCCGCAGACAATGGCGTCCTCCAGCAGCCGGTTGGCGGCCACCGTAAAGGCCGTGCCGAAGAATCCGGTCATAAACGCCGCGTCCTGGAGCAGTTCGTCGGTGGCGTAGGCAAAGCCCATCATCTTTTCCAGGTCCAGCTTCAGCTCCTTGAACTTAGGACGGCTGGCGGCAACGGTGGCCCCCTCGGACGCCCAGTACATCTGCACACCGCCGAACACGCTGGCGGATACGTCGGTCTCGTCCACCATCAGCCACCGGGCGGCGTTGGAGTTGGCCCCCACGGTGTAGCTGTCCACCCGGGAGAGGATGTCGCCGGTGGATACCGCCGTCTCCAGGATCTGTCCGGCAAAATCCTCCTGGATGGCGTAGCCGCCATCCGCGCTGGTGCCCTCGTTGCTGCCCATCACCGCATTGTTCACTTGGAGCAGGCGCTTGTCCGACATGTGGGTCTTGGCCGCGTTCACCACGGCCTGGAGCTGCTCGCCCAGGCTGCGGAAGGGGCGGACTGCCCCACCCTTGTCCTCCGGCTTCCCGCCGTCCTCAGGCAGGGGCTCGGCATCCTCCTGACTGCGGCGCATCAGGTTTTCCGTGGTGGAGATCTGCTTGCACAGGCCATCCAGCTCGGCGTCCACGGCGGCCGCCTCGTCCACCTTGCCCTCTGACAGCAGCTGCTGGGCGCAGGCAATCTTTTCCGCTTTCTTCTGACGGAGCTCATTCAAAACTTTTGCAAAATCCATTTCATTGTCCTCCTAAACATATTTTTTTACGGACAGGGACACGGCCAGCCGCGCCCGTTCGCTCTCCTGATCCGGCCCCGGATCCGGGGTTTCGCCACCCTCGTCCGACTGAGGTGCGGCGCCGTCCATGGCGTCCTTCCGTGCCCGCAGCTCCGCCGCGCTGGGCAGGCCGCCCGCCCCGGACAGCGCCCGAAGCCCCCCGCCCACGGCGTTGACCACCTGGGCGGGGATCAAACCCGCCCCGCCGATGATCTCATCCACCAAACCGGCGTCCATCGCATCCTGCACCGTAAGCCAGGTTTCCGCATCCATCATGGCCTTCAACTCCGCCCGGGTGCGCTTCCCCTGACACTTGAGCTCATAGGCGTTGAGGATGGATTGGGCGAAGCCGGCCAGCTCCTCCGCCGTTTTCTGGTGGTCATACTGGTTGCCGTCGGCGGTGATGGCGGGGTTGTGAACCATCACCTGGGCTACCGGTGTGGCCTTCACCCGCTTGCAGCCCAGCATGGCGGTGCTGGCCGCCGACGCCGCCATGCTCTGCACCTCCGCCTCGGCGTCGCACTCTGCTCCCATCAACACTGAGTACATCTCAAAACCTGCGAACATACTGCCGCCAGGGCTGTTGATCTCCACCGTCAGCGTCTCGCCCGGCGGGTTTTCCGCCACCGCCTTGCGGATATCCACGGGGCTGGTCACCGCGTACCCAAAAAAGCGGTAAATCCATGCGTCCTCGTCCGCCACAATGTAACCGTTCAACTGCGTCCTCATGAGTTTTCACCTCCTCCCGCGGTTCCGCCTATGATGTGTTCGATGGTGTCCAGGTTCTTGGTCATGAAGAACCGCTGGCCGGCCCCATTGGGCAGGGGATTCTTCTCCTCCCACGCCCGGCAGTCGTCCGGGCAATATACGCCGGTGGAAATCATCTTTTCGTAGAACCGGCTGCGGCTCTCGTTGTCCCCCCGCAGCCGCGCCGCCACGTTCATGCGCAGGTAATATCCCGTTTTCAGCTGCTGCTCGCTGAGTAGTTTATACTGGAACTCCTCCTCCCACTGGGTCACGTAGGGCTGGAGGGTGGAGATCACAAAATCCAGCTGCTGCTGCTCGTTGGAGGAGTACGCCTGCTTGCCGCTCTGGAGCATATATTGGGGAATGCCGGTGAAGCGGCTGACCTCCTCCACGGAGAAGTTCCGGCTCTCGATGAACTGTGCCTGCTGCTGATTCAGCCCAATAGGGGTGTAGGTCATGTCCCGATCCAGCACCGCCACCTTGAACTCATCTTCCGTGGCATATCGCTGAAAAGCTTCCTTGATTTTGTCCCGGCCCTCCTGGCCTAAATCGGTGGCCACAGATACAATGCCGCTCATCCGGGCCCCGTTCTGGTAGAACTTCCGGGCATATTTCTGCGCCCCGGCGTCGGCGGCGATAGTGGCCTTGGCCAGGGCCAGGATACCCTTGCCGTGCAGCCCATCGTAGGTATCAAAAAATACGATGATCAGATCAGAGGGGGCAAAGGTGTGGGTCAGTCCGTCCACCGTGAAGTCATACCACAGCTGGCCGGTGGACTGGTCTTTGCGGATGGTCCGCCCCTCAGTGGGCAGCGGGATCAGGTCTGTAATCCGCCCCCGGCGGTCCCGGAAGATGCCCAGATAGCCCTCCCCGTGCCAGAACGCCTGGCCCATCAGGATTTTGCGGCACAGCGCGGGCCCCATGCGGGCGTTGGGCCGGATCTTCAGCAGGTAGTCCAGCTCCGGCATGGACACCGGGTGCCGTCCGTCCTCCCGCTTTTGGAAGATGGCCATGGGCATCACGCTCATGGCGTTGGTGAGGATGCGGTGGGCCGCCGCCACCGGGGACTCCTGCTCTGCCGTGCGCTGGGTGGACGGGAGATCCTCCCCCGCGAAAAAGGTTCGCTGGAACCAGGACTGCACCTCCTTCCAGTCCAGCTCTTTCACTTCTGCCTTGTTCTGGGGCTGGGGCCGTATGGCTTTGGACAGGATCATTGGCTGTCACCCCCATCCCGTGCCCTGGCCACCACAATGCCATAGCCCAGCAGGCACAGGCCCGCCGCGGCAAAGGCCGCGCTGCAGCCAAAGGCCAGTGCCGCGGCCACCGTAAAACAGACGCCGGCGGACACGAACAGCAGGTCATCCAGGTACAGCACCAGCAGCGGCAGGATCCACCGCAAAAAGCGTTCCGCCCGCCCCGGCCGGTGCATCGTTTCAAGCTGCTCAGCGCTCAGTTTTGCCATCTCAAATCCCCCAATCATCAGATAGTACGTGCTCGTTGATGTCGCTGCCCGGCGGGCGCTTCACCAGCACCCGGGCCAGCGCGTTCATAATTGCCGCCACAGGGTCGATACGCTCGGTATCGTCCTTGTGCTTCTTGGACAGCTTGATGTCGCCGTAATTGTTTTGGATCTCAATGGCGTTGGCCAGGCACCACATCAGCAGCGGCGATTCCTCGATCACCACTTTCCCCTGGAGCAGCAGCTCACGGAAGCCCTTCACCGCCAGGTTCTGCCCCGCGCAGGTTTGGGCCACCTCCACACAGAAATCCTCATTGTTGCGCTCATCGCACATCTTGATGGCCAAATCGGTGGCGTTGTGGCCGTCGTAGTCCACCTCGTCCACCTCCCAGCCGTGATCCCGCTCGCCGGCGCAGATCCAGTTGTCCACATAGCTGTTGTCGGTGACATCGCCCGGGGTGAGGGTGCAATACCCATCCTTGGCCCAGGCGGCATAGGGCACCCGGTCGGTGTGCTCGTGGCGCTGCGCCCCGCCCTCGGGCATGAAGCCGTGGCCCTTGACGGCCACCCGCCCATCCAGCAGAGGAAACACCGCCCCCACCCCGGACAAATCAATGCGCTTGCCCAAATCGAAGCCGCAGTGGCAGTGCAGACCGTCCGTCAGGGCGGCGAACTCGTCCGGCGGCACCTGAGCGGCCCTGGCCAGCGCCATGCAGTGCTCGTCCAGGTAGCGGTTGACGCTGCCCGTCTGCCACAGGCACATCCGCCGGGTGAGAAACGCCCGGATTTTATCTGGATCCCGGGAACCATAGGCGTCTGTGTGCTCGTCCCGGATCTCCTTCAGCAGGTACTGGCTGTAGTCGTTGGGATAGCGCAGGCAGGGGTTGGCCTTCAGCCAGCAGCCCTCGTCATGGGGGTTGTCCCCTTCGTCCAACTCCCGGATCATGACAAAGTAGCTCTCGCTGCGCTCCGTGCCGTCCAGGATGTGCTTGGCGTAGGCCTCCTCCCGGTAGCAGGGTTTGGTCTGGGCGTCGTCCCCGGCGGTGGTGATCACATCCAGCAGCGCCTGGGGCCGCTTGCCGAAGCTGTTTTTGCCTATGTCATAAATCATGGAGGTGGGGTGGGCATGGTACTCATCCACCACGAAGTAGCTGGGCGCGCCGGAATCTTTGTTCTTGGTGTCCTTGGACAGCGCCCGCATGAAGCCGCCCCGCTTGCGGTGGGTCACCGGGTTTGAGCGGGGGACAATGAGCCGTCTGGCGATATCCGGGCTGGCCTGCGCGATCTTCTTGGCGTCGCCGAACACCCGCATGGCCTGGCCCCGGTCCACGGCGGCGCATTCCACCTCCGGCTCGGCCTCAAACACCGCCAGCTCCGGGCGGTAGGGCGGGTACATGACATCGGCGCACATATGGTACAGGGCCTGGCCCGACTTCTCCGTGGATTTGAAATTTCCCCGGGCCCGTTTGTTGTAGGTCTTGGAGAACCGCCGCGCCCCGGTGTCCCGGTGCACCCAGCCATAGGTACAGCCCAGGTCGAACACCTGCCATGGCTGGAGCTGGATAGGCTGTCCCGCTTCCACGCCCCGGGTCTGGACGCAGTGGGAGAAGAAGCGTACAATCCGATCTGCCCGGGTGGTGTCAAACACATAGGGGAACTCATCATCACCCTGCCTGCGCAGGTCGTCCAGGTGCCGCTGGCAGGCCAGGATCTCGTATTTGCCGCACTGCTCCCGCAGCCTGCCCTGGGTCACCTGCTTGGCATATACGCTCACCGGGTGGTGGAGCCCGGATTTCCATCGTTCCGCCATATCCATCACCGCCTAATCTCCAAACAGATCATCCGCCTGCGTTTCACCAGCCGCCGCGGCCCGCCGCTGGGCCAGCCGGACGCGCCCGGACGGTGTCAACCCCAGCTTGTCGGCATACTGGAGGATGTTCCGCTCCAGGGACTGGAGTTTCCCGGTGAGCGCATCCAATTTGGACACCGCGTCCACCAGCTCATCCGGCGTCATGGCCGTGGCGCCCTTGGCGGAGCCCTCCCACTCCTGGTCGGTCAGGGCGGCGTCACTTTTGCGCCGCTTGGCACCGTCCTCCACCGCATCATGGACGCCCAGCCGCTGCATGAGCTGGCCGATGAGCAGGGTTGTCTGGTCCCGCCGGGCCAGCATGGAGCAGTACCCCGCCAGCACCGTGCTGTCCAAATCGTCCAGCAGCACCAGCCCCTCCATCTGCTTGAGCGTTTGGTTCCAGTAGGCGTTGGCCCGCTTATTGGAGCTGACGATGGCCGGTTTTTTTAACTTGGGTTCCCGGCCCCGGTCGGGGAGCACACCGTCCTCGGCCTGCTCCCGCGCTTCCCGCTCCGCCTTGGTCAAATGCTTGGTCATATTTTCGGTGGGTTTCGCCGATGTCGGCATGGTTTCACCTCCAGGTCCACCCCAAAACTCTGATTGGGGAATTTTTCTCACAGACGAGAAGCCACGCGGTCTTTCGCCCCGCCCCGCGAAACTTTTTCGGGGCGGGGGGGCGGTCCCGTAGGGACCGGGGCCCGGACGCGGCCGGACCGCCGCGGGCATAAGGGCAGGCACACGCCCACGCAGATGCGCGGACGTAGCTTCCGACAGAAATCAGCCCCGGTTTTTGCGCCGTTTCTGCCACAGCTCCGCCATGGTTTTCCGGGAGTGGCAGAAATGGCACAGGCTTTGCAGGTTGTTCCGGTCTGTGAACAGCGCCCAGTCCCCCTTGTGGTCCCGGATGTGGTCCACGTCGGTGGCCCAGGTGCGCAGGCCCCGCCGGGCACACTCCCGGCAGAACGGCTCCCGGAGCAGCTGATCGGGGCGCAGGTCGTGCGTCCACACCGGCAGGCTGTACCAACCATGCCACGCGGCGGACTCCCGGCGGGCCGCCTGCTTGGGTTTATGCTTTGGGCACCAGCCGTCCCGGGTCAGCTCGGGGCACCCGGGGTGGCGGCAGGGCCGCAGCGGTTTTTGCGCCACAGGCTATCACCTCCTGGCAAAACAAAAACGCCGGACCCATGACCCAACACTCTGGTTGGCTTCACGGGCTCCGGCGTTCAACGCTCTGGCCTCTCTCGATATTCAGGATTATCTCGTTTTTGCAGTCCCGGCAGAAAACCGGAAGTGCTTTTGCAACCGTGTCCGGCTCCACCCGGATAAGGCGGTGGTTTCGCCTGCACACCGGGCAAGTTACCCATCCATCTTTCACTGTCAGTTTACCACAACTTGCCTTGTCTTGCAATGCCTTTGCCTCCTTTTCTACAGCCCTTCCCATTTTTTAAGACTTGTTTCAAGGTCAAAAATTATTAGGTTTATTCCGTTTTCGCCCTTTGGTGTAACTATATGCCGGCGGTTCCTCCGCCTCGAACAGCAGGTACCTCGCCCCCACGCAGTCCGCGAAGCCGTAGGGGTTGCGCTCACTGAACTGCACATAGTCCACCGCGCCGGGAGGCGGCGACAGTGTCACGCTGTCACTTGGGATCTCGATGTACTCCACCTCGTACTTTCTGAGGTTCCGGCCTGCGTGCCAGGTGTGTTCTCCCGGCCGGGCCCGCCCAAACTCCCGGGGCTCTTTGGTGAGATATTTGGCCAGCTCCCGGTAGTAGTGAACGTCTACCGGCTCAATCCGGACATAGCCCCCGCCGCTCCAGAGGCTCCGGATCTCCTCCAGATCCCCGGGGCCGCACCCGTTGAGCACCATATGGAGGTGGAGGCGCCGATCCTCCAGCCGCCCGTCCCCGCCGAAGTATTCGTCCTCTCCCTTGCCGTGCCAGCCCTCGACCACGTAGACGTACCGCAGCTCCTGTCCCCGCTTCCGCCGGACGGCGCGGAGCTTGCGGACAAACTTATCCGCGTACTTCCCCGCTCCGTCCTTATCCGGCGGAAGGTGATCGTCATCAAAGGTAAAGGTGGCCACATAGTCCCCCCGGCCATAGTTGGCGGCGAGGATCAGCTCCAGCTCCTGCCAGGAGCGCTTGTTGTTGTAAAACTGCTGGGCGGCGCTGGTGGGACGGCAGCGGCCTGACCGCCGCCGTCCCGGTTCCTGTTCCGGAATTGTGCCGATGACCTCCACATGGAGCAGCCCGGCCTTGATGTGTTTGATTGCCCTGGCCACGCTGTCACCCCTTTCCGGTGTCCGAATCGGACGCCATCCGCATCTGCTCCGGATCCCGCACATCCACCTGGAGCACCTTGACGTCGCCGTACTTTTCCAGATCCATAGCGATGGCCTCCTTGATTCCAATGGCCTTTCCCGGCGCGGCGTTTTCAACGGCCAGCGTCAGCACCAGGCGGCTCATGGGGTTGCCTCCGCTGCCTTTTCCGTCTCCCATGAATACGAAATATAAGTGTTTAAAATAAATTTCTTTTCGCACTCCGGGCATTCCAACTCGTGCTTGCCCTCCTCATAGATTTCCGGGAAGTCCTCATACCCTAAATTTGTTTCAAGGGCCTCGCCGCAGTAGGGGCAAATGACATAGTCATCAGACCAGGTATCAACTATTTCGTCCGGTCCGGCCTCTCTGACAGCCTCCTGCGTTTTTTCGAGATCTTCTTCCTTCATGCACTGATAACAGATTCGCTCCCATGACATCATGCGCTTTGGTTTTCCGCAGCGCTCACAGATTTTCGTCACGCTCGATTCTCCTTTCCCTCCTCCGGCTTGCGGCGGTAGGCGATCCAAGTATCCCCATATCCGGAATATGGAATGCGTCGTATCACAATGCCAGGATAGCCGCAGCAAAATTTATCCACATCGGAAAATCGAGGATGTTTGATATAATATCCTGAAACCATGCCATAGAGTGGGGCCAGCAGATCTATCCACACCCAGTCTTTCCCCATCTCCCGCAACTGCTCCAGGGGCAGCGGGCCGTTGGGCGTCTGGGCGGTCAACGCCTTCAGCCGCTCCACCGCCTGTCTGATGATGGCGCAGCCGTTAAGGCCGCACCTGTGCTCATACCCACAGCCCAGACAGTGGAGCGATCCCGTTTCCGTGGCCATGCGCCGCAGCGCCTGAATTAAATCCATATCTTTCATCATGCGGCATCCTTTCTGCGTTTTTTCTTCCGGGCGGCGCACTCCCCCTCAAGCGGCCGGCCGCTCCGCCCCCTGGGCATCCCCGCCCGCACCCAGGCCAGCCACTCCTGCTCGAACGCCTCCACCTCCGGTGTGCGGGCGCAGTTGCGCAGGCCCCGGTTCTGCCGCACCTCAAGCTTTGCTTCATCCAGCTCCAGGGTGAAAAACGGCTCCTTCGGACAGTTGGTCCGGCGGATGAAAAAGATGGCCGTCTTTCCTGTCGCGTGTTTTTTGCCGTAGGTCGCCACGCAGTGGTGCAGGGCGTCCCCCTCCGCGGTCAGCTCCCGTTGGCTGGCCGCCGGGCGGATGATCAGCCCGTGGGAGGCAAATACATATTTTTTCAGCACACGCCGCCGGATACGGAACAGCGCCGCCATATCCTCCGCCGCTTTCTGCTCCATCAGCTTCGCCGCCCGGTCGTGGGCGGCAATCAGATCCGCCGGATACTTCACCGACGGGCCTGTCAGATCCCGGCCCAGCATCTCCGCCATGTTCCAGTAATCCGTGAGAATCAGGGCGTCCGGCACCGGGTCCGCGCCGGCGTCGTCCACCTCCTGAGCCAGCACCTCGCACTGGTGCAGGAGATACCGGATGCTTTTCCCAACCTGTCCCCGGGGAACCAGCAATCCCACATTTTCATCGCCCAGGCAGAATGCGCTGCGAATATCCTCCGCGCTCAAACGCTCCCCCACGGCTTTAGCGTCCACAAACAGCTGCCAGAACAGTTTGCCCCAATCCTGCGCCCGGCCCATGTGAAGCTCCTCCTTCGTCAGCCGGAGCATTTGGGCGGGCCGGGTCTGGGTCCAGTCGATCTGCGGCAGCTCTATGCGGCCCTGCATATTCTCTGCCCAGCTGTCTGTCATAGCCCCATTGGCAATCAAATCATCCAGCACACGGGGCAGGCCGTGAAGCAGCACCGCCTCCAAATTGGGGTGGAGCTGATACAGCCGCAGATATGCCACCGGGTAATGCCTCGCGCCAGGGCGCGCCGCCATGTACACATCCAGTTTGCAGTGAGGCAGGACGCTTCTATCAATGAGCTCCGGCGTCAGGCCGTAGATTTGCTCCTCCTGTCCCCACCGCTCTATCCATTTTTTCGGCTGCCGCCAGGGACCGTATTGGATGAAATATCCGGCCGTGCCGCTGTACCCTTCTCGCCAGCCCATGAGCTGGACACAATCCGCCGCTGTGAACACATATGCCTCGGCGGGGAGGAATTCCAGACGCTCAATCCCGGACTTGTACACCCGCCGCTGGATTGTCCACCCGGTCAAGGCCAGTTCGCCCCGGCTTTGCGGGGGTCCCGAAAGCACCCCGGCGCTCATCACATGGCACTCCGCCGATACAAAATATTCCCGAATGGATGACCGCTTCCTCACCAGCACCCTTGCCCCGCATATGGGGCAGACGGCTTCATCGCCGTCAGAGGTGGCCGTATGGGCCCAGTCCCCCTCCTCGTCATCCGGCAGAATAAAACCGTAGCCATGCCTCTCATCCTTGGCCCAGTTCAGCAGGAGGCTTCCCCCGCAGCAGGAACAGGTCACCCGCACCATTTTGATTTTCCGGGGCTCGGCCCACTCGTCCAACACTTGGAGCAGGCCGTAATCCTGCACATACTCCACCTCATAAACCAGGCCGTGCCGCTCCAGCTCCCCGCGGCAGGCATATGACACCCACCCCCGCATACCATCCGGCGGTGTCCTGGGGACCAGGGGCCGGTAGTCCTTCACCGCCGCCATCAGAAAAAGTCCTCCAGGCGGAGCACGTTGTCTCCGGCCTGCGCGGGCGCGGCCTCCCGGGCGGTTTCCCCGGCGATGGGCAGGCCGTAAAACTCCCGCAGAATGCGATCCGCCTCCACCGGTGTCACGCAGGAAAAATTACCTGTTTTATGGGCATCGGCGAAAGCCCTGATTTTCTTTTCCGCTTCCACAATCCCCATCGCCTCCACCTGGAGATCCTGGGCAATCAGCTCCGCGCTGCGCGGCTCCATCCGGCAGATATCCTTCAGCTGCTCCCCCACCATCCACTGCGGGGAGCGCTCCTTCACTTTTTCCTGCTGGGCCTCAATGGCCCGGATGGCCTGCTCCTGATATTCCGTCATGCCTGTGCCACCTCCCGGAATTTGTCCGACAGCGCCAGCAGGGCCTTGGACAGACCCCCGGCCTTTTCCGAATCCTTATTGCGCACCTTCATCAGCACCCCGCCCATTTTGTTTGCCATATCCTGTGCCTGGTCAAACAGGGCGCGGAACAGCACCAGATCCTCGTTGGAGGTAAGCGCGGCTTTTTTCTCCGCCCGCGCTGCCTCCTCTCGGATGGCCTGGGCCTCCGCCCTGGCCTGTTCCAGCTCCCGCTGAACCTGAGCCACGGCATCCTCGGCGGCCTTCCGGGCATCCTCCGCCTTGGACTGTGCTTTCTTGGCCTTGTCCAGCTTGGCCTGCATCGCCGCCTCGGCCTCCTTCCGGGCGGCCTCCACGGCTTCGGCGTCCACCTCCACCGCCACCTCCACCGGGCGGGCGCGCAGCTCGGCCAGCTCCTTCTCCAGCCGGGCGGCGGCGTCCTGGGCCTCCCGGGCCCTGGCGGACTGTTCCTCCACCTCGGCGTTCAGCCCCGCGATCCGCTCGTTGGCCAGCGCCATGTCGGCGGACAGCTTTTCCCGCGCCGCATCCGCCGCGCTTTGGTCTGCTTTGGCCTGCTCCGCTGCCTTCAGCGCCGCGTCCCGCTCCTTTATGGCCGTTTCCAGCTCACGGGAGGTCATGTCGATGACCGTTTTCTCCTCGCCATTCACAGTGTGAGGTTCGGAAATAAACTCGTCCCGGGCCTCCTGCGGGATGGCCAGCAGCATTAAAGCCTTGGTCGCACCCAAATCCGACAGCGCTGTCGGATTTGTATATTCCCGGGCCAGCCGCATGAACCTTTGTGCGGCCTTTTCCGAAAATTCCACCCGCTCCTCCAGCCACGGCAGCCACTCCCCATGGGAGAGCATCGCCTTGGCCTCCATCAGCCCCCGGCCAATGGTGAGGATGGCCTCGCCCCCGGCCCGCTTGGCGTCCAGGATCTCAACCGTGATGGCCTCGATATCCCGCGACTGGGGCGGCTGGGCCGTCTGAATATGGTCCGCCAGATTAAACCTACTCATTTTCCAGCGCCTCCTTTGCCACCAGCTCACGCACCCAGGCCCGGTAATCCCGGGCCGCCGAGCTGAAGGGACTCCACACCTGCACCGGCTCACGGGCCCAGGTGGATTCCAGCACCTTATCCGTCCGGCGGATCACCGTGTCGAACACCGGCACCGGGGAGTGCTCCCGCAGGTAGGCCGTGGCGTCCTCCACCACGTCCGCCCGGTGCCACTGGTTCACCAGGCACCCGGCCACCCGCACATCCGGGTGGATTTTCCGAACCCCGTCAATCTGACTGACCAGGTTGGCCATGCCGGCGGCGGAAAAGGCGTCGGGCAGCACCGGGATGATGATGCTGTTGGCGGCGTTGATGGCGGACACGCAGGCCGCAGAAAAATTGGGCGGACAGTCGATGACAATCACGTCGTAGGCGTCATCCTCCATGGCCGCGTCCCGGAGATCCCGCAGCACGCCTGCCGTGCCGCAGGCGGGGCCGTCCCCGGTGCGCTCGTCCAGATCCACGCCCCACAGCTCGTCACTGGCTGGAATCACGTCCAGGTTGGGGAGGCCAGAGGACACCACCACCTCGTCGTACACGGTGGCAAATCCGCCCAGCAGCCCCGCCAGCCCGCTGTACCCTCCGTCCGGCAGCAGGGCGTGGGTGGCGTTGGCCTGGGCGTCGGCGTCGATGAGCAGCACCCGGCGCTGGTACTCGGCGGCCAGCAGGTAGGCCAGGTTGACAGCGGTGGTGGTCTTGCCTACGCCGCCCTTCATATTCAAAATCGCAAATGTTCTCACGGAAATTCCTCCAAATTTTTATTTTTTCGAACTTATTCAGATGTATTGGCAAACGGGTTGTCCGGCACATTGTCCTCCAGCTCCTGCCACCCCGCCTGCGCCTTGGCCCGGTTGGCCTGCTTGACCGCCCGGCCCTTCGCGGCCAGCTCCGCCGCCACGGAGCGATCCTCCCTCGGCTCCAGCTCCACCATGGTTTGGGTTTCGCCGTGAAACACCAACTCCACCGACTTCCGAAAGCCCTCTTTGTTTTTGCCAATTTTCAGGATCCGGTTGGAATCGTTGTCCTCAGTGTCCGTGGCCCAGAGCAGAAAGGCCAGATCCGCATCCTGTTCCAGCTGCCCCGACTCCTTGAACGAGTGCATAGAAGGCGCGATAATCACCTTCCGCTTAACCTTTCGCCTTTTTTCGTCCCTATCGTCCACCAATACCGTTTCCGGGCGGGAGAGCTGGGCCAGCGCCACCACCGCCGTTTTGGTGCTTTGGGCAAAGTCCTTCAGCCGCTGGCTGACCTCCGACACGACCACACGGGGATTATCTACCCGGAGTCCAGCCACGCGGAGCCGCTGCACATAGTCCACATAGACCACCTGGTAGCCGTGGCCCAGCGCGTCGGAGATGATGTCATCCACAGTGGAACCGGCCGCCTGCATGATGGTGTAGCTGCCCGCGCCGGCGCCTATACGGGTGGCCTCGGCAATCTTCGGCCAGTCGCTGTCCAGGAGGTTCCTCTTTTTCAGGCGCTCCAGGGGAATCTGCCCCAGGGCTGAGGTCTGCCGGAACGTCATTTTTTTCGGATCGGTTTCCAGGCTGTAGTAGCCCACCTTGTACCCCGCCCTGGCCTGGGCCGTGGCCATGAGGATGGACAGCAGCGTCTTGCCCGAGGAGGAGTACCCGCCCAGCAGAATCATGTCCCCCAGCTCGGCGTATGCGGCCCGGTCTACGGTGGGAAACCCCCAGGGCAGATATTTGGGCTTCTCCGGGTTTTTCAAATCCTCAACGAGGGCCGCGAACCGTTCCGCCCCCGTCATCCGGGGCATCCGATCTGTGGCGGAGAAAACCAGGGACATCTTCCGGGCCAGCTCCTCCGCCTGCGCGGAATCAAAACACTTCATGCCCAAATCGCACAATTCCCGGAAGCGGTACAGCATAGACGCTTCCAGCACCTGGCTTATGTACTCCTCCACATTGGCGGCGGTGGGCGTCAGCTCCATAACCTCCCTGGCCCACTGCACATAGCCGTCCCTGGTGCCCAGTTTTCCCATCACGGTGACCGGATCCACCGGCTTGTTTTCCAAGGTCAGATCGCGGATGGCCCGGAAGAAGTTCCGGCAGATTGGGTCGATGAAATCCTCCTCCCGCAGCTTGGACAGCACCAGCGGCACGCATCGGTCGTCAATGAGCATGGAGCCGATGACGCTGTTCTGGGCGTAAGTGGCCCCGTCGTATTTAGCCATACCGGCGCACCCCCATGTCCCGCAGGATGGCGCTCACCCTGCTGGCGCTACACCCCAGACGCGGGGCAATCTCCCTCTGGCGCAAGCCCAGGTTGTTCAGGCGAAGCAGTTCCTCCCGGTCGATTTTCCCCGTGTATGAATGCTTGGCCGGGGGCGCCGCCTTGCGACGCGGCGCGTAATTGTTCTCGCAGCAGCCGCAGCGCTCCGGGCTGTTCATGCACCGGCTTTCGCAGGCGCGGTTCTTGCAGTCCACGCAGCAGGGATGGTGGGCCAGCTTGCAGCAGCTGGCAATCCTGCATTGTCTCATCGTGTCACCTCCGGGTCATAGACCATGGCGCCGCCGGACGTCTCCCGGGGCTGGGAAATCAGGGAAAGGTCCACGCCCTGATTCTCCCACTTGCGTCCGTTGAGCCAGGATGAAAACATCGGGATGAATTTGCCGTTTTTCTCCGCCCATTGCTCGGAGCCCCGCTGCCGCTTAAGGGCGTCGTACATAATCCGGCACAGCTCCCGATCCGGCTTGAGCTTGTCCCACGCCCTGATAGCCGCCTTTCGGTCATCCTTTCGCGGGTATCCTGCCCAGAAAATCTCAAACGCTTCCGGATTGTGGGACGGGGCGGACTTTTCCCGGCGGGTGGTTTTGGGCTTAAGCTTGCCCACCGGCTCAGACCGTTCGGGCGGCGCGTCCCCCTCGGGGGGACTATAGGGGGGATCATTCTCTTTGTAATCATTCAACTGATAATCATTCTGTTTGCGGTTTTTGCGTACCCCCCCTTGACTTTTTTGCGAATCCCCCCTTTGCGGTTTTTGCGCACCCCCCTGGGGGGCTTGCTGTTTTTGCGTACCCCCCTCTGGGGTGGCCTCGGACAGGAGCTCAACCCGGTATACATCAGTGAAAATGCGCCGCTCTGAACCTGTTTCGGTGGCCACGGTTTTGATAACGATATGCCCACGCCGTTCCAACTGGGAGATCAGCCGGCTGATGGTGCTGGCCGACAGATTGAACAACTGGGTAAAGTAGCTGTTGGTTGCCCAGCAGTACCCTCTTTTGTTGCACAGACTTGTTATCTCGCCATAAAGCAGCTTTGCATTAGGAGACAATTCCGGATCATAGCGGACAGGGGCTGGAGTTACCGAATAATAGGCAGCATTCTCTTGTTCCGTCGTCATTCGAACGACACCCCCTTGCAAACTGAATTTTCTTGTGGTATACTATGTACGTTCTCACGGTAAGTTTTACTTACCTGCCCTCGGCGGATCCTCCAATCCGCCGGGGGCTTTTTTATGCGCCGGGGCGCTGTACCGTCCCCTGATTTTCTGACAGGCATTTTCCCTTGTCACCCTCCCCTGCTGGATAGAATTTGGCCTTTCCCTGAAAGAGCGCGTTGAGGTATGTACACTTGAGCCAGGTGGCCAGCTGCTGCTTCCGCTCTGGGTCAAGATCCTCTGTGTTTACCAGCTGGTCGCCCACATGGACATAGCTGATCACCTTGATTTTCTGCTCTTTCCGCGCCATCTGACCACCCCTTTCTATGTATCATATTCCCGCACCGGGTTGTCCTATTTCATGTGCCGCCCCTTGGCATTGCCGCAAGCGCGATGGCCGCGGCGATGATGTCCTGGAGCTTCTCCACCGCGTAGTCGAAACGCTCCTGTTCGTCCTCCGAGATCACCCCATCCCGGGCAATACAAAGAAGCTGGTGGTCAAAGCTGCCGGCGGCAAAATCATGGATGGCTTCCACCAGCGTAATCACCGCCTCCGGCAGTCGCATAGGTTGGACATCTGGCAGCAGCCGCTGGATAAACTGAGCTGAATTGCGTAGGTGCTGGATTCCCACCAACTGGGAGTTGTAAACCGTCACCATGCGGTCGGCCACGTCGTTGGGCGGCAGGCGCAGGCCAGCCTCGT
>CAJTVM010000051.1 GCA_910579595.1 uncultured Oscillospiraceae bacterium | reverse complement strand
CGCTCCGGTCCATCCGCGCTGCTCACGACGGCTCCGCGCTATTTGTATTCACACTGCGCCTGTTCGCGACGCGCGGCTTCCCAGCGGCTCGGCCTGGTCTGCGGGGCGCTGCGCGCCCCTGCGCTCGGCCTCGCTCCGGTCCATCCGCGCTGCTCACGACGGCTCCGCGCTATTATTTCGCCCAGTCCCGGCTCCGGCCTACCGCCTTGTGCCAGCCGCCAAGCAGCTGCTCCCGATCCTCCGGGGCCATGGCGGGCTGGAAGGTGTTGTCGCACATCCACAGGTGGCGGATCTCGTCGGTGCTCCCCCACACGCCGGTGGCCAGCCCCGCCAGATACGCCGCGCCCAGCGCCGTGGTCTCCCGGATGGCGGGACGGCGCACCTCCCGGCCGATGATATCCGCCTGGAACTGCATGAGGAACCGGTCCCGGCTGGCCCCGCCGTCCGCCTTCAGGGCGCTCAGGGGCAGGCCGGTGTCCGCTTCCATGGCGCGAACCAGGTCCGCCACCTGGTAAGCGATGGACTCCTGAGCCGCCCGGATAATGTGTTCCCGCTTGGTGCCCCGGGTGAGGCCCACGATGGCCCCCCGGGCGTACATATCCCAGTAGGGGGCCCCCAGCCCGGTAAAGGCGGGCACCAGATATACACCCCCGTTGTCCCGCACCTTCTGGGCGTAATACTCCGCGTCGCTGCTGTCGGTGAAGAAGCGCATCTCATCCCGCAGCCACTGGATCACCGCGCCGCCCACAAACACGCTGCCCTCCAGCGCGTACTGTACCCTGCCGCCCAGGCCGATGGCGATGGTGGTGAGCAAGCCGTTTTTGCTCTCGAAGAGCTTGCCTCCGGTGTTCATCAGCAGGAAGCAGCCGGTGCCGTAGGTATTTTTCGCGTCCCCCGGCTGGAAGCAGGTCTGGCCGAACAGCGCCGCCTGCTGATCCCCGGCGATGCCCGCGATGGGCACCTTGACCCCCTGGATCTCCGTATAGCCGTAAATTTCGCTGGACGAGCACACACGGGGCAGCATGGCCCGGGGAATTTCCAGCGCCTCCAGCAGGGTGTCATCCCAATCCAGCTTATGGATGTCAAACAGCATGGTGCGGGAGGCGTTGGTCACGTCGGTGACGTGGGCCGCGCCCCCGGTGAGCTTCCACACCAGCCAGGAATCCACAGTGCCGAACAGCACCTCGCCCCGCGCCGCCTTTTCCCGCGCCCCATCCACATGATCCAAAATCCACTTGATTTTGGTGGCGGAGAAATAGGCGTCGGGGATCAGCCCGGTGGTTTTCTGGATGTGCTCCCCCAGTCCCGCCTCCAGCAGCTTGTCCACAATGGGGGCGGTGCGGCGGCACTGCCACACGATGGCGTTGCAGATGGGACGGCCCGTCTCCTTGTCCCACAGGATGGTGGTCTCCCGCTGGTTTGTGATGCCGATGCCGGCGATGTCCTTGGGGTTCACGCCGGACTGGGCCACCACCTCCATCATGGTGGCGTACTGGGACGACCAGATCTCCATGGCGTCGTGCTCCACCCAGCCCTCATGGGGGTAATGCTGGGCAAATTCTTTCTGGCTGACGCCCAGGATGTTCTGCTCCTTGTCAAACAGGATGACACGGGAGCTGGTAGTGCCCTGGTCTAAGGCAAGAATGTATTTTCCCATATAGCTGCTCCTTTCAATCGGTCATGCTTCAGGCCCGTTGCCGAGCGCCAGCATAACGGCACCCGCCACGGCGGTAACGGCTTAAAGCTCTTTTTGGTCGCTTTTTCTCTCGAGAAAAAGTAACTCCCGGGTGGCCACCACGTTGGCCCCGGCGCCGCAGACGTTTTCGATGATAATCTGCCCCACTTGTACGGGGGCGGTGAGGGTGATATCCTCCAGCGCCCGCATGACCTCAAACATCTTTTCCTTGGGGATGGCCCGGTCGGTTTTCACCGGGCAGCGGGGGTACAGCCCCCCCTCGCACCGCACGGTGGACGTGACCACCCGGGTGGGGTGGGTCAGCTCCATTTTACCGTACTCCGCCCCCCTGGGGCAAGAGTTTCCCGTGACGGCGCAGCCATTTTCCTCGTCCACCTTCAAATGGCACCCCTGGGGGCAGACGATGCAGATCAATTCCTTCATTTCGCCACCTCCCGGATGGATACGGTGATCGTCCCCGAAGCCTTGTCCAGCAGGGCGCGGGGCAGGGTGATATGCTCCATCTCGCCGGGGGCCAGGTGCTCCCGCTTGAAGCGGGCAATCTGCGTCTCCCCGGACGTCACCAGAATTTCGCTGTCCTTACAAACCCGGTTCACCCGGAAGAACAGCCCGCACAGCTTTTCCACCCTATCTGGACGGATGCGCTGGGGCACGGTGTAGGTCACGCCGTCCCCGTTTTTCACCTCCAAGAGCCGGCCTGATTCCCCCGCGCCGTTGCGCACATAGTCCGCGGCGGCGGCCCCGGCCCGCTGGCTCTCCGCCGTCACGAAGTCCACCAGATCGTGGACGTGGCACACGTTGCCGCAGGCGAACACACCGGGCAGGGAGGTTTCCATATTCTCATACACCACCGCGCCGTTGGTGCGCCTATCGATCTCAATGCCCGCCTGCCGGGTCAGCTCGTTTTCCGGGATCAGCCCCACAGACAAAAGCAGGGTGTCGCAGTCAAACACCATCTCCGTGCCGGGGATGGGATTGCGGTTTTCGTCCACCTGGGACACCACCACCTGCTCCACCCGGTTTTTGCCCCGGATATCGGTGACGGTGTGGGACAGGTACAGGGGGATGCCGTAGTCGTGGAGGCACTGGACGATGTTCCGGTTCAGCCCGCCGGAATAGGGCATAACCTCCACGCAGGCCAGCACCTTCGCCCCCTCCAGCGTCATGCGGCGGGCCATAATCAGGCCGATGTCGCCGCTGCCTAAAATCACGACGCGCTTCCCAGGCATCCAGCCCTCCATATTCACGTACCGCTGGGCGGCCCCGGCGGTGAACACCCCGGCGGGACGGGCGCCGGGGATGGCGATGGCCCCCCGGGTGCGCTCCCGGCAGCCCATGGCCAGCACGATGGATTTGGCTTCCTCCACCCGGTAACCGGTGGATTTGCCCACCATGTGCACCTGGCGGTCCCCGGTGACTTCCAGCACCATGGTATCCAGCCGGACTTCCACGCCGGTTTCGCCCAAGAGCTTCACAAACCGTCCGGCATACTCCGGCCCGGTCAGCTCCTCTTTAAAGTGGTGCAGGCCAAAGCCGTTGTGGATGCACTGGTTCAGAATGCCCCCCAGCTCCTTATCCCGCTCCACAATGAGGATGGAGCGCAGTCCGCCCTCCCAGGCGGCGCAGGCGGCGGCCAATCCGGCCGGCCCGCCGCCGATTACGATAAGGTCATACATTTGCCCCGCCTCCTTTCGTCTCCCGGTCCAGCAGCCAGGATCCCGCCTGGTCCTGGACGATATCCCCTGGGGAAACCCCCAGCTCCCGGGCCAGGATGTCCACCACCCGGGGCCCGCAGAAGCCCCCCTGACAGCGGCCCATGCCCGCGTTCACCCGGCGCTTTACCCCGTCCACCGAGCAGGGGGGGATGGGGGAACGGAGGGCCTCCAGGATTTCGCCCTCGGTGACCGTCTCGCACCGGCAGATGACCCGGCCGTAGGCAGGCTCCTTTTCCACCAGCGCGGCCCGCTCGGCCACAGACAGCTCCTTAAAGCGGGTGCGATGGCGTTCGCAAATAAATGTGTCCTTCTTTTCCAGCGTCAGCCCATCCTTCGCCAACAGCTCCGCCGCGTACTCCCCAATGGCGGGGGCGGCGGACAGCCCCGGTGAGCAGATGCCCGCCAAATCGAGGAAATGGGCCGCGCCCATTTCGATGACAAAGTCCCCCCGTCCGGTGGACGCCCGTACACCGGCGAAATTGCGGATTGACTCCCGGAAATTGATAGAGGGCACGGATTTCTGGGCTGTCTCCCGGACAAAGCGCAGGCCGTCCCCAGTGGTGGAGGTGTCGTTCCCCGACACCTTCTCTGAATCGGGGCCAACAATCAGGTTGCCGTGGACGGTGGGGGCCACCAGCACGCCCTTGCCCACGGCGCTGGGGCACTGGAAAATTACCCGGCCCACCCGCGTGCCCTCGCTCTTGTCCAGCAGGTAATACTGCCCCCGGGCGGGGGCGGTGGCAAAGGAGGGAGCCGCAGCCAGGTTGTGGACGGCTTCCGCGTCCACCCCGGCGGCGTTGATGACAAAACGGGCGTCAAAACCGCCTTGACTCGTACGCACCGTCCAGCCGTCCGCCGTCTGCTCCATCCCGGTAAGGTTGGTATTCAGGCGCAGCTCCACGCCGTTTTTCACCGCCGTCTCCGCCAGCGCCAAACAGTACTCCCAGGGGGAGCAGATGGCGGCGGAGGGTGCGTGGAGGGCGGCGACCACCGTTTCGGACAGGTTCGGCTCCAGCGTCCGGGCCTCGTCCCCGGTGAGCAGGGCCAGCCCCGGCACGCCGTTTTCGATCCCCCGGCGGTACAGCTCCTCCAGCGTGGGCCGCTCCTCCTCAGAGAACGCCAGCACCAGCGAGCCGCAGGGGCTGTAGGGCACGTCCAGCTGACCGCACAGATCCTTTGCCAGCTCCACGCCCCGGACGTTCAGCTTTGCCATGAGGGTGCCCGGCTCCGGGTCGTACCCGGCGTGGAGGATGGCGGAGTTGGCCTTGGTGGTACCCAGGGCCACGTCGTTCTCCCGCTCCAGAATGCCCACCTTGAGCTTGTACTTGGACAGCTCGAAGGCGGCGGCCGCGCCGGTGACGCCGCAGCCGATGATAATTACATCGTACATGAAATGACCTCCCTATCGGAAAAATCAAGATCTTATTGCGCAAATGCGTCACATCCGCCAAACCGCCGGATTGGTGGTGGACACGGCGACAGCCCCCGCGCCCAGGGCGCTGGTGACGTCCTCCTTGTCGGAGATGAGCCCCCCGGCGATCACCGGTTTCCCGGTGATCTGGGCCACCCGGCGGATGATTTTGGGCATCAGGCCGGGGAGGACCTCAATCAAATCGCTGTCCTGCGCCCGTTGGCGCTGGATGTTGTCCAGGGCCATGGAATCCAGCAGGAAGAACCGCTGGATGGTCACCAGCCCCAGCTCCCGCCCCCGGCGGGTGAGGCTGGCCTTTGTGGAGATAATGCCGTCGGCGGCGGTCTGCCGGGCGATAAAGTCGGCGGATACCTCCCGGGCGGCCAGGCCGTCCACCAGATCCAGGTGGACGAACACCCGCTTGCCCGCACGGCGCACCCGTGCGGCGGCGTCGGCGATGGTGAGGATATCGCCGCTGAGCAGGAAGATCACGGACACATCGCTCTCCAGCGCGGCGGTCAGGCCGTCGGCGTCCTTGACGGCGGCGATCACCGGGCCGGAGGCCAGAAGATCCAAGAGCTGGTTTCGATCCATGGGGCTGCACCTGCCTTTCTTAGGGGCAAAAAAGGGCGCAAAACAGCCGGGTAGGGCTGCTCTGCGCGTCTCAAACTCTGCACAAGCATCAGTTGCATTTATCATAGCAGGGGTTTGGCAAAAATGCAAGACGGGAAAACCTGTTTTTTACACTTTGGCGGGGGAGACAAAAAACAGAAACCGCATTTGTCGGTTTTTCACAAAAAATGAAAAACAGATTGACAAAAAGCTGTGGGTCTGCTATGCTGAATGTGCAGTCAGTTCCAAAAAAGGAATACAGTGCTCATGAGTTTAGAGAAGGGCGTGACGGTGACAGCACCGTTGCGCTTTTTATTTTTGGGGCGGCTGAGAAAGAGGGAAGTCCGTTTGGACAATTTTCAAAAGGAGGAACTGTTATGAACGGCACGAAAAAGTGGGCGCGTATCCTTTGCATTTCCGTAGTTGTGATGCTGATCAGCTCCCTTGTCACCATGGGGATTCAGACCGACTTCGGCAAGGTGACCGTCAAGGAGATCAACTGGGAGACGGAGAACGGCCACAGCATGAACGGCTGGCTGTTTATCCCCCACGCCGCCACCGCCGAAAATCCCGCCCCCGCCGTGGTGGTCAGCCACGGTATGTATAACAACAAGGGGATGCAGGATCTGAACTTCGTGGAACTGGCCCGCCGGGGCTACGTAGTGCTGGCCCAGGATATGCCCAACCACGGCGATTCGGAAAATACGGCCAACATCGGCGCGGTCCTGATGGGGATGTACGAGTCGGTGAAGGTACTTAGCCGCATGAACAACGTGGACAGCACCCGCATCGGCGTCACCGGGCACTCCCTGGGCGGTATGTCCTGCAATATGTCGGTGAGCCTGGACAATATGGCGCCCCAGCCCCTGGTGGCGGCAGTGCTGCTCAACTCCGCCGACGCCACCTATTCCGCCGAGGGGGGCTTTGTCAACATCTACGGCGCGCGGGATGTGGGCATTGTGGCCGGGCAGTACGACGAGTGGTTCTTCGGCGACACCGACGCCAGCGGCAACCCCACCCTCCCCAAGGATTTCGTGGTCAATAAAAACGCCCAGTCTTTCCTCCATTTCGGTACCGATCCCGCGGGCCAGGACGTGCGTGAGGCCAACACCGTCTATCATGAGGATATCGACGGCACGGACGCGATGCGGGTGATCTATAGCCACCCCATCATCCACCCCTGGTCCCACTTCAGCCAGCGCTCCACCGTGGCCACCATCTCCTTCTTTGAGGAGGCCCTGGGCGCTCCCAATCCCATCCCCGCCGGCAGCCAGATCTGGCAGTGGAAGGTGGTTGCCAACACAGTGGGCCTGGTCGCCTTCTTCGTGTTTATGGTGAGCCTGACCTTGGTGCTGGTCAAGAAGCCCTTCTTTGCCGAGGTGGGCACCGATGAGCTGGTGCAGCCCCGTCCCGCCGACGGGAAGGGCAAGATCTGGTTCTTTGCCAGCATCCTCATCTGCGCCATTATCTGCACAATCGTCTACCTGCCCATTATGAATACGGTGCCTTCCAACTCCACCGCCGACATCGGCTGGCCCCAGAGCCAGGCCCTGGGCATTGGCACCTGGTCCGCCGTCTGCGGCCTGGTAGGTATCATCAGTATGCTGATCAGCTATTTTGCCTACGGCAAAAAGAACGGCATGGATCCTGCCGCCGTGGGGCTGAAAATCTCCCTGCGCAAGGCCCTCAAGACCATTTTGCTGGCGCTTATCGTCATTGTCTCCGCCTTCGGCTTCCTGGCCATCATGGATTACCTCTTTATGGCGGACTTCCGGATCTGGGTGCTGGCCGTGCGGGCCTTCAACGCGGAAAAGATCGGTGTCTCCCTGTGGTACGTCCTGTTCTTCCTGGTCTACTATGTGGGCAACTCCGTGGCCGCCGGCTGCTTCAACTTCAACGATGTGGGTGGCCGCAGTTGGGTAAACACCCTGATCCTGGCCGTTGCCGCCGTGCTGCCCGCCCCCATCCTGCTGCTGATCCAGTACGTCCCCTTTATTTCCGGCGGCAACATGACATGGCCCGCCAACAATATGCAGTGCGTGTGGCTGTTCCCCATGCTGGTTATCCTGCCCCTGGCCGTAGTGATCTCCCGCATCATCTACCGCAGAACCAAGAACCCCTACCTGCCTGGCCTGATCATGGGCATCTTTGTCACCCTGATCACCTGCTCCAACTCCCTGACCCTGGCGATGTGATTTCCTGTATGGCATAAAAAGGCCGGGCCTCCGTGGAGGTCCGGCCCTTTCTGTCTTGCGCCGTAACGAATCAGGCGTGAATCCCCCGGTTCTGGTCGCCGGAGTCGTTGGCGCCGAACTCGTAGTCGTTGCCGGGGAGGATGGCGTTGAGGATAATGCCCGCGATGGCGGCAATGGCCAGGGAGGTGAGGGTGACGGTAGCCCCGCCCACCTGGAAGGTCAGCCCGCCGGAGAAGCCCAGGCCGCACACCAGAATCACGGCGGCGATGATGAGGTTGCGGGAGTTGGTAAAGTCCACCTTGTTTTCCACAATATTGCGCACGCCGATGGCGGAGATCATGCCGTAGAGCATAAAGCTGACGCCGCCCACAATGGCGGAAGGCATGGATCCGATGACCTCGGCCATCTTGGGGATAAAGCCCAGTACGATGGCGTAGACAGCGGCCAGCCGGATCACGTTGGGGTCGTACACCCGGGAGAGCACCAGCACGCCGGTGTTCTCGCCGTAGGTGGTGTTGGCGGGGCCGCCGAACATGGCGGACAGGGAGGTGGCGATGCCGTCGCCGATGAGGGTGCGGTGCAGGCCGGGATCCTGGAGGAAGTTGTCGCCCACGGTGGCGGAGATGGCGGACATATCGCCGATGTGCTCCATCATGGCGGCAATGGCGATGGGGGCCATGACCAGGATAGCGGACAGGTCAAACTTGGCAATCTGGAAGGGGGGCAGGCCCACCCAGCCCGCCTTGGCCACGGCGGCAAAGTTCAGCAGGGGGGAGCCGTCGGCGGCGGTGACGCCGCAGGCGTTCATGATCAGGGCGGCAATGTAGGAGATCACCACGCCCAGCAGGATGGGGATGATTTTCAGCATCCCCTTGCCCCAGATGTTGAATACGATAATCACCGCCAGGGCGATGAGGGCCAGGGGCCAGCAGGTGGATGCGTTATTGACGGCGGAGGGGGCCAGGTTCAGGCCGATGCAGATGATGATGGGTCCGGTGACCACAGGGGGGAGGAAGCGCATGACCTTCTTCACGCCCACCACCTTCACCAGCAGGGCCAGCACCAGGTACAGCAGGCCGGCCACCACAATGCCTCCGCAGGCGTACTGGAGCTTTTCCGCCTGGGACATCCCGGCGTAGATGCCCTCCTTCATCCCGCCCATGGCGGCGAAGCCGCCCAGGAAGGCGAAGGACGAGCCCAGGAAGGCGGGGACCTTCAGCTTCGAGCAGAGGTGGAAAAACAGGGTGCCGATGCCCGCGAAGAACAGGGTGGTCTGGATGCTCAGCGGCATCCCGATGGGCTCGCCGGCGGCGCTCACCTGGCTGTTTACCAGGATGGGCACCAGGATGGTAGCCCCGAACATGGCGAACATATGCTGCAGGCCCAGGATAAGCATCTTGGGCACGCCCAGGGTGCGGGCGTCGCGGATGGGTTCTTGGTGGTTCATACGCTCTCTCCTTTATTTCTTTCGTTTTCGCAAAAAAAAGGCAACCGCCAAACGGCGATCGCCCGGTCAGGAAAAACAGAAATAGTACGCCCGCTGAAAAAACCTTACGGAACACAGCGGCTTGCGCATACCATTCCCTCCTTTTGCGTTCGGTCTATGATACCAGAAACTGTCAGGGTTTGCAAGCCGGAATATTGCACGAAAACCGCCGGGTATATCCCAGCGGTTTTCACAAAGGCGTGCCCGCTCACGCTTCTCGCTGTCACGCTCGCGTTGGTCACGCTTTCGTCCCGGCTTCCCTCCGACTCGGGCTGGCCTCCGGGGCCTTGCGGCCCCGCCGCCCGCCCTCGCTCTGGTCCATCCGGGACGGCGTGTCTACGCTCACGCTTCTACAGGACTTTTGACAAAAACTCGATGGTGCGCGGCTCCTTCGGGTGTTCGAAAAAGGCGCGGGGCTCATCCTGCTCCAGGATTCTGCCGCCGTCCATGAACAGCACCCGGGTGCCCACCTCACGGGCAAAGCCCATCTCGTGGGTGACCACCACCATGGTCATGCCTTCCTGGGCCAGCTCCTTCATAACCTCCAGCACCTCGCCCACCATCTCGGGATCCAGGGCGGAGGTTGGCTCGTCAAAGAGCATCAGCTTGGGCTTCATGGCCAGCGCCCGGACAATGGCAATGCGCTGCTTCTGCCCGCCAGACAGCTGGGCGGGGTAGGCGTCCGCCTTTTCCTCCAGGTTCACCCGGCGCAGCAGGGCGGCGGCGGTGTCGTCCGCCTCTGTCTGGCTCATGAGCTTGGTGCGCACCGGGGCCAGGGTGATGTTCTTTCGGATGGTCATGTTGGGGAACAGGTTGAAGTGCTGGAACACCATGCCCATCTGGCGGCGGATGGCGTTGATGTCCGTTTTGGGATCGGTGATCTCCACCCCATCAAAGGTGATGGATCCGGCGGTGGGGGTCTCCAGCAGGTTCAAACACCGCAGGAAGGTGGACTTGCCCGAGCCGGAGGGGCCAATCACCACCACCTTTTCCCCGGGGTGGATATGCTCCGAGATATCGTCCAGCACCAGGTGATCCCCGAAGGATTTGGAGAGGTTTTTAACGTCGATCACTTTGACGCAGCCTCCTTTCCAGCTTGCCCTGGAGCCAGCTGAAGATCAGCACCAGCACCAGATAGACCAGGGCGCTGCCAATGAGGGGAAACATGGCATCGTAGGTGCGGTTGATGATGTCCTTGGCGGCCTTGACAAGCTCCTGCCCGCCGATGACGTTGATCATAGACGTATCCTTGAGCAGCACGATGAACTCGTTGCCCAGGGAGGGCAGGATGGCCTTGAACGCCTGGGGCACAACAATAAAGCGCATGGTGTCAAAGTAGCCCAGGCCCAGGGAACGGCCCGCCTCCATCTGACCGGGATCCAGGGACATGAGGCCGCCCCGGATGATCTCGGCCACATAGGCCCCGGAGTTGATGCCCAGGGTCAGCGCGCCCACCATGGTGAAGTTCCGGCTGCTGGAGAAGATGACCATGCCCATGATCAGGATCTGCACCATCATGGGGGTGCCACGGATGATGGTCACATACACCCGGCAGACAAAATTGACCAGGCCCAGGATGGGGTTTTTCCGGCCGGGGCGCTGCTGGTCGTGGGCGGTGCGGATCACGGCCACCAGGACGCCCAGCGCCACGCCGATGCACAGGGCGATGGCGGTGACATACAGGGTGGTGCCCGCCCCCTTTAAGTACTGCTGCCAACGGTCGTTTTCCAGGAACGCCTGATAAAAGCGGACAAAGAGCACCTGCCACCACTCGGCGGCTACAGCCGGATCCTTGGACAGCATCATCCCCCGCCACAGCTCATAATAGTAGGCCAGATCCATCGGAATCCCCTCTTTCCTGTGTATGGCGCAGAGGAGCGGCCCGGGCCGCTCCTCTGTGAAGCTCATTCGGTCTGCCGGTTACCCGGCGGTGATATACTTGTCCATGATCTGCTGGACGGTGCCGTCCTGGATCAGCTCGTTGAGGGCGTTGTTGATGGCCTCAAGCAGGGCGGTGTTGCCCTCGTCCACGGCGGCGCAGTAGTCCTCGATGACATATTCGGCCTCCAGGATATCCAGGCCGGGGTTGGCCTTCACATATTCCTCCGCAGGCCCCTTGTCGATGACCACGCAGTCCACCTGGCCGTTGAGCAGGGCCTGGACCGCCACGGATCCATTGTCCAGGGAGGTGACATGATCCACGCCGTGGGCATCTTGACAGTAGGTCTCGCCAGTGGTGCCGCGCTGCACGCCGATCTGGATGTCCTCCAGCACATTGCCATCGGCGTCCACCATCTGGAGATCCTCGTTGGTGCCGGCGATGGTGCCGTCACCCTCCTTGACGATGATGACCTGGTAGCCGGTGGCGTAGCTGTCGGTGAAGTCCATCACCAGATCGCGATCCTCCCGGTAGGTCAGGCCGGCCAGAATCACGTCGTGGCGGTTCTCCTGCACGGAGATCAGGGCGGCGTCGAAGTCAATGTTGTCAATGACCAGCTCCAGGCCCAGCTTATCCGCGATGGCCTGGGCGATGTCGGCGTCGATGCCGATGACGTTGCCGGAATCGTCGGTCATTTCATAGGGAGGGAATGCGGCGTTGGTTGCCATCAGGAGCTTACCCTCCTCGATGGTGGTAAACGCGGCGGCGCCCTGCTCGGGCGCGGCGGACTCGCCGCCGGGTTCGTTGTCCTCAGCAGGCTGGGTTCCCACGGGCTGGCTGGGGGCGTCCCCGGCCTGACTGCCCTGGTTGGAGCAGGCCGCCAGGGCCAGCACCATCGTCAGGGCCAGCAGCAGGGCCGCCAGCTTCTTGATCTGTTTCATTTTCATTCATCTCCATTGAATAGTTGCGAACAAAAGCAGTATACCGCATATGCAAAAGAAACGCAAGAGATTTTCAATCATTTCCCTGCGTTTCGGTGCATCTGCCGGGATTTTTTGAATTGCGTATTCATTTTTATGCAACATTATGCATAGATGGCAGCTCAATCAAAGGCCAGCAGCCACCCCTCCGGCGCCAACGACCGGATGGAGGTTGGCGTGCCCTCCAGCCAGCGGACGGCGCCAAAGGGCCGTCCCTCCACCGCACCTGCCGGGGTGCGCACTTTGGCGGGGCCTCCACACAGCGCCGCGCAGGCCGCGGCCCCCTGCGCCGCATCCTCTGGGGCGCACAGCAGCTCCTTGACCACCGGGCCGTCGGGCCAGTTTTCCACGGCGGCGCAGCCGGGGCCGTGGGCCAGCCCCAGCCGGTACAGCCCGCTGCCGGGGCGGGGGCACATTCCCCGCTGTAAGGCAAGCTGATCCTCCGTATAGGCCGTGTGGGCCGCCCCCGCCAGCAGGCTCTCCCGCAGGGCGGCATAATCCTCCGGGGAAACCGGTTCCGCCGGGGCCTTTTTCGGGACGGCGGTTTCCTCCTCGCAGTAAAACCCGGCCCGGAACCCACACCGGGCATAGTATTGGAACAGGGACGGCTGGGCGGGCGCAACCAGCAGGCAGTCCAGCCCCCGGTTGCGGGCCAGCCCCGCCGCCGTCTCCATGAGCATGGCGGCAAAGCCCTGCCCGCGGGCCTCCGGACAGGTGGCCAGGGCATAAACCAGCCCTGCCCGCAGCCGCCTGCCGTCCTCCAGCACCAGGGCCAGCTCCGGCAGGGCCAGCATGGAGCGCAAACCCCCGTCCTCCAGCAGCACCAGCGGCCCCTCGGGGGCGCACAGGCGGTAGAATTCCCGCTGAAATTCCGGGCCGTCCCCGAAGGCGGCGGTCCACAGGATTTCCGCCGCCGCAATTTCGCCGGGGCGGGCGTGGTGGATCTGAATCATGACCCCGCCTCTTTCGCGGTGTACTTTGTGAGCAGGAGGTCCGGATAGTAGGACAGCTTGGCCCGGCGCAGCCCTTCCAGCCCCATGTCGTCCTCCCGGTTGAACCACTTGACCTGGGGGTGGCGGGCGCGGATGAGTCTGGCCATCTCCCGGTTGATGGCGGGATAGGCCCCCTGTACGTCGCCGAAGGATTTCTCGAAATTCACGTCGAAGCACTCGGGCGTGATGAGGCCCCCCAGCGAGAACGCAATGGGGCTTCCATCCGCCCGGATCAGCGCCCCCTCCAGCCCCAGCTTGTCCATGTGGTAGAGCGCCTCGATGACGGCTATGGTTTCCTCGGACACGGTTGACCCGTCCTCCCCGTCCTCCTCCTGGCGGATAGCGGCCCACTGGCGCTCCAGCTCCACGCACTCGGGGACGTTGGCAGGGGTGATGTCCTCCAGCAGCCAGTCGGGGAACTGCTCGTCAAAGCGGTGGATATGGTTGCGCTTGGCGTGGAGCTTCTTCCCCGGCAGATCGGCCAGCCGGTTGATATCGTAAAGGTAGTCGAAGCCGTCCCGGTCCTCCTCGAAGGCGAAGCGGCCGGGGCAGGCTTCCTCTAACGCCGCCCTCTGTTCCTCCGTGACGCACACCAGGGTGAGAGGGACGCCGTTGGCGGCGGCATCAGAAGCCAGGGCGTCCACCGCCGGGGCCAGGGGGCCGTTCCCGGCGGGGTAGAGGCAGCAAAGCCCCAGCTTGCCCTGTATGCGCACCAGCAGACGGTCGCCGCACCGGGCGATTTTCTGGGGGAAGGCGCGGCTCCACAGGTAGATGTTGGCGAAGTTGAACTCGCAGCACAGGCTGCCCTCCGCTTCCAGCAGGGGCTGGACCCATTGGCGGTCCTCAAACTGGGGGCTTTCAAAGGTGAGCATAAAATCCATCCTTTTCTCGGGGTACAAATATCATAACATTTTAAATGAATTAGTATTTTGCATGAAAAAGCGGTTCAGTCTGCCTTGTAAACGGAAACATCATATTTCCCAACAAAATCGGTGCACCTAGCAGTCAAAGTATATGTATCCGAACTGTTTAAAGTGAATAGCTTTTCTAATTCGTCCGCCTGATCCAGCATACATACCTCATTACCAGCCGAATCAGACAGAATAATATCCAACTCTCCGCATACAATGTCTGAGCGGAATGAAAACCTGATTCTTTGGTTTGCATCTCCAAAAAATGAAATATCAGAAACCGCCGTGGTCTGCTCTGAATAGCTGTTGTGCATACTGCCCAATGGCTTAGGACGGGCCAGCAGATAAACACCCACTGCCACAGCAATCACAACGACAACCACCGCTATGATACCTTTCTTTTTCATATCACTACCTCCTTCTTCTTCGCAGCTCAAACCTGTTAAACGCATATCAGCATATCACAGCTCCCGTTAAAACGCAACGGGAAAAACGCGCCGCCGTGGAGCCCACGGCGGCGCATATGATTTATTTCGCGTATTCTATCGCCTTTGTCTCCCGAATGAGATTCACCTTGATCTGGCCGGGATATTCCAGCTCGTCCTCGATCTTCTTGGCGATATCCCGGGCCAGCAGCACCATCTTGTCCTCGGGGATGGCCTCCGGGTTGACCATGATGCGCACCTCGCGGCCGGCCTGGATGGCGTAGGCCTTGTCCACCCCGGCAAAGGAGGAGGTCAGCTCCTCCAGCTTCTCCAGCCGTTTGATGTAGTACTCCACGTTCTCCTTGCGGGCGCCGGGACGGGCGGCAGAAATGGCGTCGGCAGCCTGCACCAGGCAGGCCACGATGGTCCGGGCCTCCACGTCGCCGTGGTGGGCCTCGATGGCGTGGATGACGTTCTCGCTCTCCCGGTACTTCCGGGCCAGCTCCACGCCGATCTGCACATGGGAGCCCTCCACCTCGTGGTCGATGGACTTGCCCAGGTCGTGGAGCAGTCCGGCGCGCTTGGCCTCGGCCACGTTGACGCCGATCTCGGCGGCCAGCAGACCCGCCAGCTGGGAGACTTCGATGGAGTGGTTCAGCACATTCTGCCCGTAGCTGGTGCGGTAGTGCTGCCGGCCCAGCAGCTTCACCAGCTCCGAGTTCAAGCCGTGCACATTGGTTTCAAATACGGCCCGCTCGCCCTCGGCGCGGATGGTGGCGTCCACCTCCCGCTTGGCCTTTTCCACCATTTCCTCAATGCGGGTGGGGTGGATGCGGCCATCCAGAATCAGCTTTTCCAGGGCTATCCGGGCGATCTCCCGGCGTACCGGATCAAAGCAGGACACGGTGATGGCCTCGGGGGTATCGTCGATGATCAGATCCACGCCGGTCATAGTCTCCAGCGTACGGATGTTGCGGCCCTCCCGGCCGATGATGCGGCCCTTCATCTCGTCGTTGGGCAGAGGTACCACGGACACCGTGGCCTCCGCCACATGGTCGGCGGCGCAGCGCTGGATGGCCAGGGCAATCTGCTCCCGAGCGTAGGTCTCCGCCTCCTCCTTGTAGCGCACCTGGATCTCTTTGAGCTTCAGTGCCTGCTCATGGGTAACGTCGTCCGCCAGCTGCTCGATGAGGTAGCGCTTGGCCTCCTCTACCGTCAGGCCGGAGATGCGCTCCAGCAGCTCGGTCTGGCTGTCCTTCATCTCGTCCAGCTCCTGCTTCTCCCGTTCCAGCTGGGCGATGCGGGCGTTGACGTTTTCCTCCTTGCGTTCCAGGTTTTCCAGCTTGCGGTCCAGGTTTTCCTCCTTGGAGTTGAGCCGGTTCTCCTGGCGCTGGACCTCATTGCGGCGGTCCTTGATCTCCTTGTCGAATTCCGTACGGGCCTTGAGGATCTCCTCCTTAGCCTCCACGGTGGCCTCCCGCTTCTTGCTCTCGGCGCTCTTGATGGCGTCGTTGAGGATGCGCCTTGCCTCCTCCTCGGCGGATCCGATCTCCCGCTCGGCGGCGGCCTTGCGCCGCTGGTAGCCGATGGCGGCGCCTATCATAAGGCACGCCAGGCCCACAACCAGCGCGACGATTACGGTAACAATTACTGGCACTTCCATGTTGGGTTCAACACCTCCTGTTTCTTTTCTTTTTCGTAAAAAATAAGCAAAATAAGACGCGCTGCGTGAAAAGACGCACCGCGATAACCGAAAAACCGCCCACCATATGGGCGCAGTATTTGAGTGTCAACAAATCTATGACGGGTTCGTATAGACTATATATACACGCCCAGCGGGGCGGCGCAAACGCTCAAAACAGCAAAAAAGCACGGCGGCTTTTCAAAATTATCCGTACTTATTGTAAAGGTATCCGGCTTTTCTGTCAAGTGGAAATGTGAAACTTTCATGAACATCCCAAAATTTTTCTGTGCACATTGCGGAAGCGCGGAGAAGCGGACAGTGAGGAAGCTTGGACCGGAGCGAGGGCGCTGTGTGCCGCCGGCACACGTTCAGCGCCGATCGAGCCGAAGGCAAGAACCTGGCCGCTTCGCAGCGTGATCACGAAGCGCGGAGCGCCCGGGAACAGAGGGTTATACTTGAGCTTCCAAGCATAGCGGCTTGACCCGTTCACGTTTTTGCGCAAACGGGTAAACCGCTATGCATCTTATTTTATACGTTTTACAAAAGCACATCTCATTTTCTCCATTATAGCCAACAAGGACTACATTTATTATTGCAGTATATGGTTAATATCTCTAAATTTTTGTTGACTTATTTTCTTTTTTACGATATAATATTTGCATCTAAAATATGAGAGGTGACTTTCAATGAAAAAAATATTATCCTTTTTCCTTGTTATCTCTATCTTGCTTTCTTTATCTTCAACCAGCTATGCCAGCAATAGTTACGCAATAGATTTAAATGAAATTGCAAATAAAACAATTTACTTGACACAAGAAGTCCAAGACAGTGGTGCAAGAGTTACCACTTATAATAATATTAGTTCTTTTTTTGAAATGGCCCATTCGCTTTATCCCAATTTATCTGATGAGCAGTTTGCGTCTTTTGTTATAGAGTATATTGGACAAGATAGTTCTGCGCTCTCCGAAGAAGATCTCCATAATGTATTGCAATATGAGAGTATTTCCACTTCTTCTTCGTTTTTTAAAATAACCCAAGATGGAGAATTCCAAGAACTTTCTGAAGAAGAAATGCTCATGCCTTTAGATATATTTACTTCTACAGATGGATATATGCAACTGGATACCAGCTATAGTTTAAAGAAAACTGTTGGTTCCAATAAATATTTTTCTGTTTGGACATATGCTACCTGGATCAAATGGCCTGCTGTTGCTCTTAATGATGTCCTAGTTTTAAGTACAACTGGAACCTTTGATAGTAGTGTTAATGAAATCGCATATGTTAGTCAAATATTTAAATGCAATGGTCTGTCTAATTGTCCACAAAATACCACAAGATATCGCAATGTAAGTAAAAACAAACCTGTAATGGACGATTTAACGTTAAAATACTCAAATTTCACCCCATATATCTCATTTACCCCCATTTCGCCAAGATGTGATTATTGTACTGGCGGTATGGGTCAAGCCAAAGATGTCTACTTTAAAGCTTATTTATCGTATGGAATAATCACTTCGAATACTTGTAACATCCAAGCACATTATGGACATACAACTGTTGGAATAACTAATATACAAGTCAGTATTAAAGATGGGGCTGTAAATATTACCCCTGGACTTGCCGCTATTGTACAAACATATACTGCAAGGGCAGTTACTGTAAAATAATTAAACACCAGGGGGGCTACGAAGATTATTAGTAGCCCCCTTGGTGTTTAATTGTACTGATTTTCCTAAACAAAATTTATACGTTTATTATGAACCATCTCCCTTTTTATCAAGTTTTTTTATAATGCAGCTACCTATAAAGGCAATCGACAAAATCGACCCTGCATCTGGAATGTTCAAAAGATTTCCAACTGTCATAGTCCCTATATACCCCAAAGCCAGTGTAATAATAAATATTTTATAGTTCATTACGTTTACCTCTTTGTATAGTATCAAGTTATTACTTCGGCAGTTAAATAATCGGGAAAATGTAGCATCAATGTCCAAAAACGCCCTAATATCAAAGCTTTTTTACGTTGGTTTCAAATTATAAAGTTGCCGAAGTAATAATAGGCTTTTAGTATCAGCAAGACTTAGAAATGCCCATGACACCATAGCGATAACCTATTTATAAATATTTTTCAAGCCCCATCCTCAAAATCTGATTACTGCCTCTGTCAGTTTCTTTTCTTCCTCTGCCACAGGCTGACCAGCGTCCTCCGGCCCTGGCACTATCTAAAGATCCGCGCCACGTCCAGCGCGCGGTCGTTCTGACTGAGGGCAAAGGTATCCTCCAGCCCCGCCGTGATGGTCACGGAGCCATCCTCAAATATGAAGATTGCCTCAAAATCCCGGTACTGCCGCCAGTGCTCCAGGGCGTCCTCCAGCCCCATGACGAACAGGGCGGTGGACAGCCCGTCGCACAGGATGCCGCTGTCCCCGACCACGGTGACGGACGCCAGCCCGCTCCTCGCCGGCGTCCCGGTTTGGGGATCGAGAATGTGCCAGTAGCGTACGCCGCCCTCCTCAAAGTACCGCTCATATCCGCCGGAGGTGACTACGGCCTGGTTTTCCACCTGGACGATGCCGATGGTTCCCTCCCCGTCCGGGCTGCGCACCCCGACGCGCCAGGGGGAACCGTCCGGCCTGGTCCCCACAGCCTGGATGTTGCCGCCCAGATCCAGCATGGCGGAGGTCACGCCGTTTTCCCGCAGCAAAGCGGCCAGCGCATCCCCGGCATAGCCTTTGGCCACGCTGCCCAAGTCGATTTCCATGCCGTCCGGCAGGGAGGCCCGCGTCCCGTCCAGCCCGACTTTCGTGTAATCCACCAGCAGCAGCAGGGCGGCGATGGCTTCCTCCCCAGGGACAGAATACTCACCCGTGGTAAAGCCCCACGCCCGCAGCGCCGGGTAGGTGGAGATATCCAGCGCCCCGCCGGTGCGCTCGCACAGATCCAGCGCCGTGTCCAGCAGCCCCGCCGTTTCCGGGGACAGCTCCGCCGAGCCGTCCCGGTTCAAGACGTATATCTCGCTGTCCTCATCTGTGACGGACCACAGGGCCTCCAGCCCCTTTACCCGTGCCTCCGCCTGATCCAGCGCCGCCTCGTCCCCGCCCTGGTACAGCCGCAGGGTCATCACCGTGTCCATGGCGAAAAAGGTGCGCTCCTCCGCAGGCTGGGCCTGGGTCTGGGCGGGGGCGCACCCCGCCAGCAGCGCCAGAACCAGGCCCAAGGCCAAAAACCGCTTCATCCCCCTCACCGCAGATGCTCCGGCACGGAGTCGTCCTGGTCGATCCACTCCTTCTGCACGTCCACCACCCGGTATTCCGTTGGGGTATCCCGGATGACCACCTTGGCGATGCCCGCGTTGATGATAAGCCTCCGGCACATGGAGCAGGACGTGGATCCGGGGATCAGCTCCCCGGTGTCCGGGTGGCGGCAGACCATGTACAGGGTGGCTCCCAGCACTTCCCGCCGGGGGGCGGAGATGATGGCGTTGGCCTCGGCGTGGACGGAGCGGCACAGCTCGTAGCGCTCCCCGGAGGGGATGTTCATGGCCTCCCGGGTGCAGTACCCCAGGTCGCCGCAGTTCTTCCGGCCCCTGGGCGCGCCGTTGTAGCCGGAGGACACGATCTCGTCGTTCTGGACGATGATGGCCCCGTAGTGCCGGCGCATACAGGTGGAGCGCTCCAGCACGGTGCCGGCGATGTCTAAATAGTAGTTGGCTTTGTCGATGCGGGCCATGGGAACCCCTCCTTTATTTGATCAGGCTTTTCCCGCAGTTGGGGCAGAATTTCGCGTCCGGATCCAGCTTCTGCCCGCAGTTGGGGCAGAAATTCGGGGCGGTTGTGGACTGCTGGGGCGGGGCGGCGGGCGGCTGGGGGGCCGGGGGGACCTGTACGGGGGGCCGCTG
>CAJTVM010000050.1 GCA_910579595.1 uncultured Oscillospiraceae bacterium | reverse complement strand
CCTTCACCTCTGCCGGACTGCTTTCGGCATTTCCTGAATTTGCTCATTTATAGTTTGCAAGCCCGGATTGGCCGTAAAACGCCAAAAACCGCAAAACTTTTTGGAGGCGCTTTGTTGACAGCCTCCCCCCTCCCGCCGTATAATAAATGTAAGATTTCTGCGAACAGGAGTGGTTGGATGCCCGGTACATTGGAATGCCTGCTGCGGCTAGCCCTGTCCGCCGTGTTCGGCGGCGCCATCGGCCTGGAGCGGGAACTGCGCCTGAAGGGGGCGGGCGTCCGCACCCACCTCATCGTCTGCTTTGCCGCGTGCATGATGATGCTGGTGTCTAAATATGGCTTTATGGATATGCTGGAATTTGCCTCCGCCAACGGATATGATATCATGAAGCTGGATCCCAGCCGGATCGCCGCCGGGCTGGTCACCGCCATCGGCTTTTTGGGCGCGGGCACTATTTTTGCCCGAAGCCAGGGGGTTACCGGCTTGACCACCGCCGCCGGGCTGTGGGCCACGGTGGGCATCGGTATGACCGTGGGGGCGGGTATGTACGCCATCAGCGCCTTCGGGGCAGCGTTTATCGTGGTGATCCAGGCGGTGCTCTACCGGGACCATGTGATTCTGGGCCATGTGGCGGCGGCGGTTTTCATCCACCTGGATGACGCCCCCGATTCGCTGGAGCGGCTGCTGGCCGTTCTGAAACCCCTGGGGATCGCCCCCGACCAATGCCGGTACGAGCGGCGGGACGACATCCTGGTGGTGGAGCTGCATCTCAGCCGCCTGCCCTGCCCCTCGGAGCAGCTGGGGGAGCTGCTGGCCCCCCTAATGGGAGAACCCTACATAAAATCCGTACGCTGGTAACAGGAAGGGACGCGGGGCCGGGGCCTCCGTGTCCCTTTATCGGTTCCAGGCCCCGCAATCCAGCACAAATAGGATGTATGTTTTTCTATCAAGATCAGTTTAACAGACAGATAAATGCATCTTCTGCTGTTATTATTGTTGTTGGGGATAAAACGGCATCCCGTACGGCAGGTAGTAATTGTTCGTGAGCAACTAGCGTTCAAAAAAATTGCAGCTGTACTCCGTATAAGCAAAATGCCGCCGGTTCTACAATTTGCAAAGTAGTTCAAACTACTTCTGCAGAGGCGAATACAGATAAAGTTGATAATATTAATACATACTCGTATCTGCTTCACGTGCAACCTTACAGTGCGAAAAATTGTTGACACCACCGGCGGGGAGAAAATCCTGTTTTTGGCTTTCTATTTTCTGGAGGCTGTGATATAATAATTAAATCTATACACGAAATTTGCGCTGGGAGGTATGGACTATGGAATTAAAAGAGAAAACGATGGCCAGCCAACAGGTATTTGACGGGCGGCTGCTGAAGGTTTACCGGGACGAGGTCGAATTGTCAGACGGCGGGACGTCGGTGCGGGAGTTCGTCCACCACCCCGGCGGGGTGGCGGCGGTCGCCATCGACAAGGACGGCAGCGTCTATCTGGAGCGGCAGTTCCGCTATCCCTACCACAAGGTGGTCACCGAGATCCCGGCGGGCAAGCTGGAGCCGGGGGAGGACCCCTTTGACGCCATCCGGCGGGAGCTGCGGGAGGAGATCGGCGCGTCTGCCGCCCGATGGGACGCCCTGGGCTACATCATGCCCAGCGTGGGCTACACCGACGAGATGCTCTATCTGTACCTGGCCAGGGATCTCACCTTCGGGGATACCCGCCTGGACGAGGACGAATTTTTGGAGCCCTTCAAGCTGCCCTTTGCCGAGGCGCTCGCCCAGGCGGCGGACGGGCGGATCAACGATGCCAAAACGCTCTCCGCCCTGTTCCGGGCGGACAAGCTTATTCGGGAGGATGGAAATGGGTAAAAAGATTCTGGTGGTGGAGGACGAGCGCAACATCGTCGATATCCTCACCTTCAATCTGACGCGGGAGGGGTACGACACCTTAGAAGCCCTGGACGGCGCGGAAGGGCTGCGCCTGGCCCTGGCGGAGGATCCCGACCTGATTTTGCTGGACTTGATGCTGCCCAAAATGGACGGCTTCGAGGTGTGCCGCACCCTGCGGGAGCAGGGCCGGGCCACCCCCATCATCATGCTCACCGCCCGGGAGGAGGAGACGGACAAGGTGCTGGGGCTGGAGTTGGGGGCGGACGACTATATCACCAAGCCCTTTTCCATGCGGGAGCTGCTGGCCCGGGTGAAAAGCAACATCCGCCGTACCGATATGCTCCAAAAGACGGCGCGTCAAAGCACTGGCAACCGGCTGGATCTGGGCCGGGTGCAGGTGGACATGGATACCATGATTGTATATAAGGACGGCGAGACGCTGGATCTCACCCAGCGGGAATATGAGCTGGTCAAGACCCTGGCCTCCAGCCGGGGGCAGGCCCTGTCCCGGGAGTCGCTGATGAAGCAGGTGTGGAACTTCGAGGGCTTCGTGGGCGACGTGCGGGCGGTAGACGTAGCCATCCGCCGCCTGCGGGAAAAAATTGAGGATGACCCCGCCGATCCCAAATTCATCATCACCCGCCGGGGGCTGGGTTACGCTTTTGGCATATAAAGGGCCCCATGCGCTGGAAAGAAACAAACTAGTTGCCGTATAGGGCGTCCCATGGGGATACCTAAGGGGCCGCACACGGGAGAAAGGAGGTGCGCCCATGCGCCGCACCCTGCATTTAAAGCTGGTGCTCATTCTGGTTCTGCTCATCGTCTCGCTGATGGTGGTGGTGGGCGCGTTCCTGATGAACTCGGTCACCGGCTACTATATCAAAGACTTCTATAGCCAGACCGCCGCCGCCTTCGGCCAGGACAACGCCGACTTCGTTCGGGATCTCCAGACCGCCCGGGAGGACGAGGCAGACGGCGCCGCCATGGTGAAGGAGGTGCTGTCCGCCTACGAGGGCGTGCTGGGCGTGGACCGCCGCCACCGCAACTTCTACGTGCTGGACGGCACCACCGGGCGCTACCTGGCAGGATCCACCCCGGAGCCGGAGGGCGGCGTATCCGTCACCCCCAATATTTCCAAAGCCCTGCTGGGGGAGATGGGCGTTGGCAGCAGCGTCACCGCCGACTATATGGATGCCGCCATCCCCATCGCCCGGGGCGATCAGAGCTATATCGTTTATATCCTGGATAACCGGGAGACCGCCCGGGCGCTGAACACCGGGATGTTCGGCCTGATTATGGAGGCCCTGCTGTTGGGGCTGGTGATCTCTATTTTGCTGTCCTTCCTGCTGTCCAAGACCATGGTGCGGCCCCTCCAGCGGCTCACCGACGGCATTGAGCTGGCCGCCCGGGGGGACTTTTCCCGCAAGCTGGAGGTAACCAGCAGCGATGAGATTGGCCAGCTCACCGAGAGCTTCAACTCCATGGCGCACCAGCTCCAGACCACCATTGCCGATCTGGAGCGGGAGGAGCAGAAGCGTAAGGATTTTGTGGCCAATGTCTCCCACGAGCTGCGCACCCCTCTGACCAACATCAAGAGCTACGCCGAAACTTTGGGGGATGGCGTGGGTGATCTGCCCCCGGAGATGGAGCGGAAGTTCCTGGGGGTTATTCTCAACGAGTCGGACCGCATGACCCACATTTTGCAGGATCTGCTCACCCTGTCCCGGTTTGACTCCGGGCGCAGCGAGCTGCGCCTCACCCGCTTCCCCTTCTCCAAGGCGGTGGATGACACCTACCAGGCCATCCTCATGGATGCCCAGAACCACTCCCACACCGTCACCCTGGAGCTGTCCGAGTGGCTGCCCCAGGTGCGGGCAGACCGGGAGCGAATCATGCAGGTGATGATGAACATCGTGTCCAATGCCATCAAGTATACCCCCGACGGCGGGCAGATCACCATTTCCGCCGGGATGGCGGGAGAGAAGGTGTGGATGCAGGTGGATGACAACGGCATAGGCATCCCCGAGAGCGACAGGGATCGCATTTTCGAGCGGTTTTACCGGGTGGATAAGGCCCGCTCCCGCCAGTCCGGCGGCACGGGGCTTGGCCTGTCCATTGCCCTGGAGATTATGCGCCAGCATGAGGGACGTCTTTTCCTGGTAGATAAGGACGGCCCCGGCCTGAGAATCCGCATGGAGCTGCCCATTGCCGGCCCCAGGGAGGAGGCGGAGCATGAGGGATAAGCGCCGCCTGATCGAATGGGGCAAAAACGTCCTGATTGCGCTGCTCACCCTGTCCGCCGTATTCCTGCTGACCATGACCCCGCTGATCCAGGACAGCGGACTGGCGGATCTGTTCCGCCCCCAGCGCGCCGCCGGAAGCCCTGATCCCATCGGTGCCCCCAGCGGCACGGTGCTGCCCGCCCGGCTGGCGGTGTACCGGGACGGGGAACGATACGGCCTGCAGTATGACGACGTCCGCATGGAGGAGGCATTTGCCTCCTTCGGCCCTTTGCTGGGGAGTGCGCTGGCGGAGGCCGGGGAATCCCGCACCCTGACGGAAACGGAGTGGCGCGGCTGCCTGCGCGGTCAGGGGGTCTATTTTGACTTTTCCGGCAGCGTCCCCATCTCCGCCCTGGCCCGCTGGCTGGGAGGCAGCGGAGAATGCGCCCTGGATGGCAGCGCCCGCCGGGTGGTGCTGGCGGAGGGCGAGGGCGATTCCGTGGCCCTGTGCTGGCAGGACGCTGAGGACGGCGCGTTTTACACCTGCCCCACCACCTTGTCCCGCAGCCTCCACCTCGACCCTGCCGTGGAGGCTGTTACCCCCAACGGGGCCTATTTTGCCTTTGAGGACGCCGAACTGTCCCAGCTGCTGGATCCCGGCACCCTGGTCACCGAGGAGGTGCCGTCGGGGACGCAGTACGCCGTCAGCGCGCCGCTGTCCGCCGCCGCCGGAATCGAAACGCTGCTGGACGAGCTTTCCTTCAACAGCCAGAACCACGCCCCCGGCAGCAGCGGCGAGGTCTATCTGGACGGCGCCGACCGCTTGGTTGTGGAGGACGGCGGCACCGTCACCTACCACGCCGCCCAGGGAGGGAAATACCCGGTGGAGAGCCGGAACGGCATGGTTTCCTCTGCCCTGGCCGCCGACAGCGCCCGCGCCCTGGCGGAGCGGACCATGGGGACGCTGTGCGGGGACGCCCGGCTGTACCTCATTTCCGTGGAGGAATCCGGCGGCGGCTGGCGGGTTCGGTTCGGCTACCGGTTGGCGGGCAGCGCCGTCTACCTCTACGACGAGGGTTGGGCGGCGGAATTCCTGGTGCGGGATGGCAGTATCACCGACTTTACGCTCCACCTGAGGTGCTACACCGCCACCAGCAATGAGACGCTGCTGCTGCCCATCGACAGGGCGGCGGTCATGCTGCCCGATCTCACAAAGGAAAAACGGGAACTGGTGATCCAGTATCGGGACAGCGGCGGGCAGTCCGTCAGCCCCGGCTGGGAGGCCGTATCATCGGAGTAAGGGAGGCTGGATCATGGAGTGGCGCAGGCTGAAAAACATCATAATTCTGATCCTGCTGCTGCTCAACGGCTTCCTGCTGGTGCTGGTGGGCACCCGCTGGGGAGAGGCTGTAAAATACGACAGGGCAGCGCTGGATCAGACCTTGGAGGTGCTGGCAGGACGGGGAATCCAGGTAGATCCGGACGTCCTCGCTCCGGCCGAATCCCTGCCCCCTCTGGTCATCGAGCGGGATCTGGAAGCGGAACAGAAACTGGCCCAGGCCCTGCTGGGCAGCGAGGCACAGGCGGACAACCGGGGCGGCGGCCTGTACCTCTACCAAAGCGGCTTAGGGGAGCTGGGCCTGCGCGCCGGAGGGGAATTTTTTGCCGAGCTGGCCGAGGATCCCCACTGGGGTACCGACCAGCCCCAGACCCACGCCGCCGCCCTGATGCAGACCATGGGGGTGGACGCCGCGTGGATCGGCACGGACGCCCAGGGGGGCAGGACAGTGGTGTGCTTCCGGCAGCTTTGGGACGGCGTGCCCGTATTTTCCTGCGAAATACGGCTGACCTACGAAGGCGGGCTGCTGCGTTCCATCAAGGGGATGCTGCTTACCGCCGGACAGACGGGGCAGGAACCGGGGGAAATTTTGACCCTTCCCACCGCCCTGATGCGCTTTTGGGATGGGGTGACCGCCGCCGGCGACGTTTGCTCCTCCATCCAGTCCATGGAGCCGGGCTACCTCATTGCCGCCCAGCCCCTGTCCGGCGGCGTGCGCCTGACGGCGGTGTGGCTGGTGACCAGCGATACCGCCGGCTATTACCTGGACGGCGCTACCGGTGCTCTGACGCGGCTGACGGAACCATAAATCTCCGGAAACTGTGTGCCCTCCATGCCTCCCGCGTTATCGGGGGCATGGAGGGCATATTTATCGGCGGTAAGTTGTAAAAAATCCAACAGGAAAAGGGGCGGCCTATTGAAAGGCCAGCCAGTCTGTGTCCAGCTCCAGCGCAGCCAGCTTCACGTCCGGCTTCACCTTTTCACCATGGAAGTCGCTGCCGCCGGTTTGGTGCAGGTGGTACTTTTCTGCAAGATGGATGTAAAAATGCTGCTGCTCCGATGTGTATTTTGGATAGTAGCACTCGATGGCGTCCAAGCCCCAGCCCTTGAGCTGCCGCACCAGATCGTCCAATTCATCATCTGGCAGGCCCATTTGATAGGGATGCGCCAGGGATACTTTCCCGCCTGCGGACTTGATGGCCCTCACGCAGGTGCGGGCGTCCGCCTTGAAGCGTTTCACCTTTTGACGGAACTCCTCTGTGTCCAGATAGCGGTCAAACGCCTCCCGATTGGTGGAGGCGTATCCATGCTTCACCAGCACCTGGGCGAAATGGGGCCGGGCGATTATCTTGCCGCCTGCCAAGGCTTCCACTTCAGTCAGATCGATATCCAAACCTTTTTCCCGCAGGAAATCTACGATCTTGTATTTTCTGTCATCCCGGCCCGCCCGCAGCTTTTCACACAGCTGGGCCAGTGCGGTATCCCCAGGCTTGAAGCCGTAGCCCAGGATGTGGAAATTATGATGCTCCTTCGCGCTCAGCTCCACCCCGCGGATTACCCGCAGACCCAATGTCTCCCCAGCGGCTATAGCCTCGTCCATCCCGGCGATGGTGTCGTGATCCGTCACCGCCAGCACAGACAGGCCATGATCTTTGGCCAGCCGCACCAACTGGGCAGGTGTGTACTGACCGTCAGACGCCGTGGTGTGGGTGTGGAGATCTGCCAAACAGGACATATCAACCCACCATCCCGTCAGGTTTTGCCGCCACAACGCGGATTACCGGGGGATCATCGTTGCCATAGGGGGCAAAGCCAGTGCGCTCCTGGGCATATTCCACCCGAAGGCCCCGCTGCTCCAGAGAATCCACCAGCTCGTCCAATACGATGAAGCGGCGGTAATGGTTGTCATAGAAATAGGCGTTGTGCTCCACCAGCTTCCCCTTGCCAAACAGGGGATCGTTTATGCCACGCACCTCGATAAACAGCTTTCCGCCCGGTCTCAGGCCACGGTACAGGTTTCCCAAAAGCACCTGCTCCTGGTTCCGGTTGATGGAGTGAATGGTGAAGCGGCTGTAGGCGTAATCATAGCTGTCCGGTTGATGGACATCAGAGTTGACAAAGTCTCCGCAGATAAACCGTGCGTTGGGAGTTTTCCGGTTTTGCAGCTGGCTAATCGCCTCCTCGGACATATCCAAAGCAGTGACCTGAAGCCCCCGGGCGGCAAAATACACCGAATCCCGCCCGTTGCCGCATCCCAGCTCCACCATGCTCCGCCCCGGCTCCACCAGGGTGGACACGTACTGGGCAAACGGCGACGGTTCCTCAGAGCACACCCGGTTTTTGTAATACCGGTTCCAATAGGCGGAGTTGTCCACTGTGTCCTCCACGATGTTGGGATACAATTCCCGTTCCAGGCGCTCTACCAGTTCTAAGGGGGTGCGCTCCCCGTCGTTGGGAATCACAAGATCGGGGAATTGAGGCTCATCGAAGGGCAGGTCAATGCCCACAACATTTTTCCCGGCGGTGTACAGCCCCTTTTGGTTGCGCTGAAGCAGGGTATCGCGGCTGACCTTGATGTAAATTTCTTTATAATTGGGGATGTTCTCCCGGTTCCACTGCCGCACACTCTCGTACATGGCGATGGAGCACACCACCACGTCGATCCCCTGGTCGGACAACAGCTTGCCCACCCGGAAAATGCGTCCGGCCCAGCGCAGCCGCTCCTGCTGGGTATAGCCCACGTCCTCGCCGAAGGCAATGCGGATCTCGTCGCCGTCCAGCAGTACCACATTGGGCTTGGTGGCCTTTAACCTTTGGTGGAACAGACCTCCAATGGTGGTCTTGCCCGCGCCGGACAGGCCGGTGAAAAAATATACAGTTCCTTTCTCGTTCATAATGCCCTCCTCAGTGATACAGCGGCTGCTCCAGCAGAGCCGGGTTAAGCTCCAGCTTGGGCATCATGTGCAGGGGCTGGCCGTTTTTGTTGACAAAGTATGGGCTGTCCAGCAGGAATTTCGCGGTGCGCAGGCGGTTTGCGTTAACCTGCGCAATTCGATTTTCTAAAACTATGTTGAGAGCCCCTTCCCGCTGTTCTGGGTCGGCCTCCTTTCCTTCCGCTGTGACTTCGGTCGTGGGCAGCACATTCCGCTGCCAGCTGTCGCGGATATAATGGTCAATTGTGGAGAAGCCTTGGATCAGTTCTTCGACCTTCTGTTCGTCTACGGGCGCTCCGTCGTAATATTTGAAATCATAGCCGTAATATTCATAGACGTCCCGCATGAAATATTCCAGAAAATACCGTTCGATGTCGTTGGCAAATTCATCGTAAGTACGATAGATAGCGGCGGTGGAAAACCCCAGATCGTTGCCTGCCAACGATTCCGGATCGCGCTCCCCTTTTAGGGAGCAGTAGGTCATGCTCTCGGTATAGGGCAGATCCAGGAATGCCGCCAGGGCGGTAAACGTGGCCTTGGGATTCAACTTTCCATCCTCAAACCGCACCAGTACGCTGTCCATATACAGCCGATCCTGCCAGTCGATCATGAAGCTGCGGTTGAGCAGGCGCTGGAGCAGCGCGTCGGGCACAACGATCCGCGTCGTGTCCCCCTCGGGCCGGAACGTATGGTCGTACATGAACTTCACCGTGGCCCCGTAGCTGGTGGTGGGGCGGCGCATGGGGGTGAAGGTCTTGATATACTTGAAATTCTGGAACAGCGGGGAAGTACGTATTTTTTCATATTCTTTTGAGTACAGCGTCACCCGGTCGGAAAAATCAACGTCAATTTCATAGTACAGATTGTGGAAATGGGGCTGGAAAAACACCGCCGGGGTAATGCGAGCCGCCGGATCCAGGCTTTTCCGGTATCCCTCATCACTATTTAAAAATATAGACACAAATATATCCTTTTCTGTGCGGTCCCGGAGCAGATACAGTTCTTTCCTGAGCTGTATATCCATTTCCGGCAGGATTTTCTCTACGTCACGGATACTGCGGCAGCTTTCTAGCGCCAGCTCAATGATCTGTACATTTTTTTCGATATTTTTAAGAATGATAGACGGCGTAGCCAGCAGGTTGGGGTGGCTGTCAAAAATCTCGTTGAAAAAGTCGCCGCCGTTGTGGCTGGACAGCTGTGTGTGCCAAATCAGCCGCTTGAAGTCCCGCACACCCAGCGGTTTGACGGAGCTTCGGCTGTAGTCCAGCCCGAAACGCTCTTTGAAGTCGATGGGGTATTGGCTGATCTCATCCCCGATGAGGAACACCACTTTATGCTCCCCCAGCAGGGGGCGCATATTCAGACACTGCAAATGGGAGCAGAACACCTCCCAGTCTGGATAGTGGAGATAGATGTGGTTTTCCCGGCCGATATCCTCGCTTTTGCGCACATTGTCCACCAGATACTCCAGCTCATACTGGGAAAAAACCTCCCGCGCCAGGATGGGCTTGTCCAGGTCGTGGAAAAAATTCCGGCTGACCACCTGCCGGGTGAAATTGACCGCCCCGCCGAACCGCCCCTCCCCAAGGTAGAATGGGGTGAAACTTTTTTCATCAAAGGGGTAGAATTTGATGGGCAGGTCCTCAAACGCGGGAAAATCCTTCCGGAACAGGTACGGGTATCTGTTCAGCAGCTTGCAGTTGCGCCGGTAACGCCCCTCCTGCTCCTTTACATTAGGGGTATAGAATGCCTCCGTCATGATGGAAAGACAGTCCTCCGCAAAGCACCCCTGGTTATAAAGCCGCTGAAAGCAGGTGTAGGACACCTTGTAATCCCCGCCTGATTGCAGAAGATACACCGCCGCCTCCATGTCCTGGGCCGGGTCGGCCCCGTTGTTTTCGTGAATTGCCAAGGTATAGGCGCGGCACGCCTGCGCCGCGTTCCCCAGCTCCGCCATGCGGCGGGCAATTTCAATCGCTTCCATTGTTTCGATCCCCTTTCTGAGACGTTCGGGAAAACCGCCGCCGGACAGCGGCTTTCCCCAATGCCTCCGCTCCATAAAAATCGGGGGCGGGCCAAAGCCCGCCCCCGGTGTTGGGTTTATGCGGTTTTACCAAGAATGAACTCAGGCGGCGTACTCACGCCTCGCCTGTTCGCAACGCGCGGCTTCCCTCCGACTCGGGCTGGTCTGCGGGCCGCTTCGCGGCCCTGCGCTCGCCCTCGCTCCGGTCCATCCGCGCTGCTCACGACGGCTCGGGCGCTGTTGCTTAGCCCAGCAGCTGCAGCACGCCCTGAGGAACCTGGTTGGCCTGGGCCAGCATGGCCTGGGCGCTCTGGATCAGGATGTTGTTCTTGGTGTAGGCCATCATTTCCTCGGCCACGTCCACGTCGCGGATGGTGGACTCGGCGTCCTGGATGTTCTCGGTCATGACGGACAGGTTGTTGATGGTGTGATCCAGACGGTTCTGGGTCGCGCCCAGAGTACCGCGGACGTCGGACACGTAGTTGATGGCGTCTTTGATCACATCAACGGCGGTGGCGGCGCTCTCCTGGTCGGAAATCTTGATCTTGTCCAGGCCCAGAGCGGCCACGTGGCAGTCGTTGATGGACACACGCAGCTGGTTGTAGTCGTCGGCGGTGTCGCCAATCTGGAGCATCAGGCCGCCCTCGGTGGTCTCGGGCTTAGCGTCGGGGTTGGCGATACCCACCTGGATCAGATCTTTCCAGTCCGCCTTGGTGGCGTCCTTCAGGTTGTCCGCAGTGGTTCCCTGGAGGTTGTTCTTCTTGTAGTCGATGCCGCTGTTCAGACGCTCGGTGATGCGGATGGTGCCAGTGGTGTTGTCGGTGGTCACCAGGAACATCTTGTTGTCCTTGGCCACGTTGCTCAGCACCCGGGATGCCTCCACGGCCAGATCGGCATCGTCGGCCTTCTTGTGGGTCAGGTCGATGACATTGGCGGAGTCCTTGTACTGACTGTCGTTGCCTACGGCGAAGATATAGGTCTCGTTGCCGATCTTCAGGGCGGTGCCGTCCTTGATGCCGCCGGGGATCTGGGTCAGGTCAACAGTGGCCTGGGCCATGTGGCGGGTTTCGGCGGACTGACCCTTCTGGATGATGTTCACGCCGATACCCTCGCCCTGGTTGATAGTAACACCCTTGTCGTTCTTATTGGCGTTGGCGCCACCGGCGGCGGCAACGACATTGCCGTCTGCGTCCTTGACCTCCAGCTTGGCTTTCAGATCGCCGGCAAAGGGAGTGGTGGGATCATCCTTCTCCTCGAAGGTGAGCTTGCCGTTGTCGTTGGACACGGTAAACTTGGTGCCGTTGAGCTCCACTTCCTTGGTGTTGCCCAGGTTCTTCATGAACTCGGCGGCAATCTCCTTGCCGGTCATGGTCTTGTTGTAGGGGATAGAAATCGTACCACCGCCGTTGAGGACGTCGTTGCCCAGGCTGACCTCAATGGTCATCTCTGTGTGAGCGGGCTTGCCGGCAGTCATCGTAGCGTCGGCCACGCCGGTGGCAGCGGCAGTGTTGCCGTTTGCGAATCCGGCGCCGGTGTCATCAGCTGCATTCGTGGCTGTCAGCACCACATTAGCGCCGGTGCCGGTCACACCAAACTCAACGCCGTTGATCGTGACGGTGCTACCAAGCGCGGTCCTAATAGCGTTCCCAACACCACTGGCGTCCACATCGGAGCCCGGAGTAATGTCGATTTCCAGCTCCTGGCCGCCGATATTGACCTTGTAGGAGGCGCCGCTGGCGCCAGGATCAGTGATAGATGCGCCAGCAAAATTATAGGTAATAGTTGTGGCGGCAGTAGAAGTGGACGCATTGGCGACAGTGGCGGCACCGGTGGTGGGGCCGGTAACGGCCGGCGCAGTGCCCCCGTTGACCACGCTGACCTGGGACAAATCCAGCTCGAACTTGGTCTTGACGGCGGGGGAGTCGGCCTCCACGCCGTCGGCAACGTGGGTCAGGGCCTGGGAGTTGCTGATATCGGTCATGTTCATGCCCAGCTCGTCGGCGGCAGTGGTGACAGTGGCCATGGAGCCGTCCAGCAGCTTGATGCCGTTGAAGTTGGCGGAATCAGCGATACGGTTGATCTCGCTGTTGAGCTGGTCCATCTCCTTTTGGAGCTGGGCGCGGTCGGTCTCGTTGTCGTAGGTGCCGTTGGCGGACATGGTAGCCAGCTCCACCATACGGTTGAGCATATCGTGAACCTCAGTCAGAGCGCCCTCGGCGGTCTGCACCAGGCTGATGCCGTCCTTGGCGTTCTTCTGGGCGGTCTCCAGGCCGGTGATCTGGGCGCGCATCTTCTCGGAAATGGCCAGACCGGCGGCGTCGTCACCGGCGCGGTTGATCTTGTAGCCGGAGGAGAGCTTCTCCAGGTTCTTCTTCATGGCGGAGACGTTGTTGGTGTAGTTGCGGTAGGCCGACATAGCCATAATGTTGTGTTGAATCCTCATTTTGCTATACTCCTTTATAAAATTGTTTTTTGTGTTTCGGTAATCCTTAACCTCCACACATTTTTTAGGACTTGGACGCCTTTGCCCTGGTCATCCGGCCGGACTGGTCAAAGCGCTGACGCCCATTTTATTTCAACCGGCTCGTCAGCCAGGTGAAACCTCGTTAAAGCAAGCTCCAAACCGAATCCCCTTCGCTGGGTTTCGGTTTGGGCGCGGCTTACGCCGCCTATTCTACCAGGGACATCCTGGTCAGCGAATCGTCCCTCACGCAGACGGCGCCCCAGGCGTTGGCTATCCGCCGGGATTCCTTGTGGATGAAGTCGCGCCGCTGATTGGCGATGTGCTCATGGAGCAGGCGATACTTTTACACCGCTTCCTGACGGAAAGTATATTATTTGTCCCAGCTGTGCAAGCGGTTTCTGAACTGCTTCCACAAACTATATCGGCACGATTCCCGCAGAAATAAGGACGAAATAAAAATTTTTCTCACACTGATTTTTTGGAACGCAGAGTATACTTTCTGCCTAGGGGTAAAGCGCGTTATGACTGCAGCCGGAGTACAATGCCCGCAATCAGTGTCCTGGTCAAATCGTAACCCCGGCGGGTGTCCAGCAGGGGCATATCCATCACCACGATAGCGGCCTCCCGCTCTTTGGTGGTGACCGCCCACTGCTCGAGAATCTCTGTGTAATTCCGCCCTGCTTTTCAACCATGATGTTTTCCTTTTTCTGTGAATTTGGTGACCACTATTTTGCAGAAAAAAGGCGGCGCTCGCCTTTATTTTTTCCTTCCCTTGCTTTTTTTGCAGAAAGGGGATGGGCCAACAAAAAAAGACGGCATGGCCGAAGCCATACCGTCCTTTTTTGTTGGCCCGAATTGCGGGGCCGTGCCGCTCCGCCTACGCCCCTGCCGCCCCATCAATCAGATCCAGCAGCCCCTCGCCGGAGACTTCCTCGGTAATGTCATAGCGGTTCATACACAGCAGGCTCTGTGGGATACCCTTGACGATGGTGTTTTCCCCCGGCCAGGTGGTAACGGTGGCGTAGATCCCCGCATCATGGAGGAGCATCTCGCTCAGGGTATCGTGCACGCCATAGGGGAAGGCCAAAATATCCGCGTCCTTGCCCAAAATGGGGTGGAGCAGCTCGTTTTCCCGGCGGATGTCCTCCTGGAGGAAGGCGATATACTCCTCCTCCGTCTCGTCCGCCCTGCGCAAAATGCCCCGGCGGATGGGGTCAGGGTCCCGGCCCTCCACCTCGTGGAGATCCCAGCCGTGGCTGCCGATGGTGATATACCCGGTGTCCATCATCTCCTTGGCCTGCTCCAGGGAGAAGTGGGGCCGCATGGCCACGCCGGTATCCTTATAGGTGTCCTTGCCCACCGAGCAGCCGATGACGAAAATGGTGGCCTGCATCCCGTACTTCTCCAAAATGGGCAGGCCGTAGGTCATATTGCTGAGGTACCCGTCGTCAAAGGTGATGAGCACCGGCTTGTCCGGCAGCTCCGTCCCCTGCTCCACATAGGAGCGCAGGTCCTCAAAGCTGACGGCGGTATACCCCGCCCCGGCCAGGGCGGCAATCTGCTCCTCCAACTGGGCCGCAGGCAGCGAGTCGCCCTCCAGGTCGTGGTACATCAGGATGGGCACTTTTTTCGTATACTGTGCCGGATCAGGTTCTGGTACATCCCAATACCCGGCCACGTGCTCCGCCGCGTTTTCCGGCGTTACATACACGCCGAAGTCCGCCGGGATATACACCGTGTCATCCCCAAAGGTCCGGGCCAGCGCCATTTTGCCCACACAGTTGCGGAAATGGGTGGCGTCATAGAAATACCGGGGCTCCCGGCTCACCGAGCTCATGGTAAAATCCCAGTAGGGGGTCACCTCCGCCAGGGAGGTGTAAAAATCCTCCACCTGTGCCCGCTCAAACTGCATCAGGTAGTCATAGTACACCGGGGCGGACACCACCATGAAGTTCACCCCCGCCGCCTCGCACAGGTCCCGGATAACGGCGATACTCTGCATACAGTTCTCTGTCTCGTCCATCACTGGGGCGGATTGGGGATAGTTGGCGAACACCGGATAGTTGGTGAGATAGGACTCCATGCTGTCAATAGGCTCCACATCCCGGCGGGATTTGTCATAGGCCCCGCTGTCCACCTCAAACACGTCATGGACATCCTGGATCACGCTGTCCGTGCGCAGCTTCATCAGCTTGGTCCAGCCGTAGCGGGGGTCGGCGAACAGATACCGGGCGTAGAAGCCCAGCGGGGAGCTGCCGTCCACCTGCCAGGGCATGGCGTCAGTCAGGGGGTCGGCCTCCCGGTCGTAGTCGCAGCCATTGTCGATATACACGTTGAGCACCAGGTTTTTCACCGTGTAATTGTCCAGCAGGTAGCGGACGTACTGCTCCACGTCCAGCATATCCGCGCCGTACATAATGAGGTTGTAAAAGTCCGCGCCGAAATACTCGTCCAGCTGCTCCTTGGGGTAGGAACTGGTAGACGAGCAGCCGATGATATAGGAGTCGTACTCGTCATGGTGCTGTTCCAGATAGGAGAACTTGGCCGTCCGGGGGTTGTTGGTCTCGTCGTAGGACCACCAGCCCAGCACCCTGTCGTCAAAGACGCCGAAGGGGTCGGTGACCACGTTGAACACGCACAGCGCCGCCGCCAGCACCACCACCGACAGGGCAAATAGGGCCAGCCAGCCCTTGGAGGACAATTTGTGTTTGGATTCCATGTTTTTCCCCCGTCAATACTGCTGATAGATGAATCCTGGGGCGATGTAGTCCCCGCCCATGGCCCCCAGCACCACGATCACCGCCAGGGGGATCAGGATGGCCAGCCACTGCACGGCCCAGTGCCGCCGCTCCAGGGCTATGCGGATATGGCCTCCCCGCTCCTGGTAGAGTTCTACCGCCAGCACCACCGCCACGCCCAGGAACACCACCGCCATATCCCAGCCGTTCAGGCCCAGAGCCAGCATCCGCCCATCCCACAGTGCGGCCACTTCCGGATCCAGCACAGTCATTTTCATCATCCACAAGGCGGAGCTGACGCTGCCCGCCCTGGTCAGGTACCGGCCCAGGAACACCAGCGCCCAGGTGCGCGCCATCTGGAACAGCTTCCAGGGCAGGCTGTCCGTTTTGATGCGCAGCCCCTCCCGCCAGCGCTGGAACCACCCCTCCAGCAGCAGGGACGCGGTGATAATCCCGCCGTTCCAGAAGCCGAACAGGAAGTAGCGCAGCTCCGCACCGTGCCAGATTCCAATAAAAAAGTATACCGTAAAGGTGGCAATGGAGGTGGGAATGATCTTGCCCAGCTTGCCCTTAATGTGTCGCCGTGTCCACTTGCCCAGCCGCGCCAGCGGCTTGGACAGGGACATGGGGTAGAACACATAGTCCCGCATCCACTGGCCCAAAGTAATGTGCCAGCGCCGCCAGTAGTCGGCCAGAGAGGTGGCAAACAGGGGGCGGCGGAAGTTCTCCGCCAGATGGATGCCGAACATCTGGGCCACGCCTCGGGTGATATCGATGCCGCCGGAGAAGTCGCAGTAAAGCTGGATGCAGTAAAACAGCACCGCCGCGAAAATCATGGCGCCCCGGTACTGGGTGTAATTGCCGAACACCGTGGCCACGATCACCCCGGCCCGGTCGGAGATCACCAGCTTTTTAAAGTAGCCCCACATGGCAAGCTGGATGCCGTACTTCACCTGATCCGCGTCAAACCCCTTTCCCGCGGTGAGCTGGGGGGCCAAATCGCCGAAGCGGCTGATGGGCCCCTGCACCATCTGGGGGAAGAAGGACACAAACAGGGCAAACTTGGCCAAATTTTTCTCCGGCGGATATTTGCCCCGGTAGCAGTCGATGACATAACCCACGGACTGGAACATATAAAAGGACAGCCCCAGGGGAAGCAGCAGCTCAAACCCCGGCCGGGGCAGGTGCAGCAGATCGGCGGTAAAGTCCAGATACTTCACCGCATACAGCAGCCCGAAATTGGCCAACAGGATGGCCAGCACCACCCATTTTTTCCGCCGCTTGATCCGCTCCTGCCTGACCTTGTCCTCTTTTGGCAGGGCCTTCCGCCTGTCGCTGAGCGCGCCCAGCACCCTGCCCGCCAGCCAGGTGGTCAGGGTGGTGAACAGCAGGTAGCCCATGGCGCCCACGCCGCCGGTCAGGTAAAACCCATAGCTGGCAATCAGCAGGATAATCCATTGGTACCGCTTCGGTGTCAGGTAGTAGGCCGCCAGTGCAGCCAGCACAAAGACGAGAAATGTCCCCGATGTGAATGACATTTTAACCCCTGCGGCTGTCGATGAGCGCCATCATAGCCTGGACGGAGTTGAAGTTCTCCGGCAGCAGGTCATCCACGTTCAGCTCCACGCCAAACTCATCTATGATCTCCCCCACGATGGTTACGATGTCCAGGGACTCCAGGATGCCGTCATCGATGAGGGCGGTCTCGTTCTCAAAGTCGATGCCCGGGCAGGTCTCGTTCAGGATTCTCAAAAGCTGTTCCATTGTCATTTCCTCTTTTCGGTTTATCTTTTGTCACGGGCGGCACAGCACCGTGGACGACCAGCCGTCGGGGGCGTATCCGTTCTTGACGTAAAAACGCCGCCCTGGCTCGTTGTCCGTGCGCACCCACACCAGACTTCTGACAAAGCCGGTGCGCTCCAAATAGCGGGCCAGCAGGGCCTGGGCCCCGCCCTGACGGCGGAAGGGCTTCCCCACGGCCAGGTGGCGCAGCTGGGTGGAGCCCCGCCCTGGTGTGATGTGCAGCAGGCCCGCTGTCCTGCCGTCCGGCCCGTCCACACACACCACATTGCCCGAAGCCAGATCGCGCTCCAACTCCTCCGCGGTGGGCAGGCAGCCAGTCAGGGGATCGAAATTGTCCTGGAGCAGCGTCCGGACCGCCTCCGCGTCCGCCATCTCCGCGACGCGGGCGGTCAGCGGGCCGTCTCCGGCGGGCACTTTGGTATCCTTGGGCAGAACCAGCCGTTCCCGGCGGTACAGCTCCTCAAAGCCCTGCCCCCGCCAGAAGTCCGCCGCCCGCAGCAGCCCCTCGTCACGGGGCCGGGCTGCAATCTCCAACACCACAGGACTGTCCCAAGCCAGGTCATCCGGCAGGGATAGTTCCCGCAGATAAAAATTCATCAGGCTTCGGCCCTCCCGGCGGCGCAGCAGCACCAGCCCACCCGCCCAGCTTTGGCACCGCAGCGTCCCTGCGGCAATCTCCCGCCGCCAGTCCTCCGCCGTCAGGGCGGCGTTGGTCACCACCCCCCGCCCCAGCTGGGCGGACAACAGGGGAGCAAGCTCCTCATATCTTGTGATTTGTCTCACCGAAATACTCCTCTTTCAGCCGCACCCTGTCGATCTTGCCGTTGGCATTGTAAGGCATGGCGTCCACACGGCGGTAAAGGTTGGGCTGCATATACCGGGGCAGCTTCTCCCGGATGGCCCCCACGATCTCCTTGTCGGTGAGGGCGGTGCGGCACACGCACACGATCTTGTCCCGCTCCCGGTCGAAAAAGCACACCGCCTCCATGCCGTCCAAACCATTGAGGGCGGTTTCCACCTCCCCAAGCTCAATGCGGTAACCCATGTGCTTGATCTGGCCGTCCTGCCGGGCGGCAAAGTACAGCAGGCCATCCTCCCCCCAGTAACCAAGGTCGCCAGTGCGGTAAATCAAATCGGTGTAATTGGGGTTCAGCGGGTTCTGGATGAAAGCGGCCCGGGTCTTGTCCCAGTCACCATAATACCCGCAGGCCAGCCCTGTCCCCCGTATGCAGATTTCCCCCACCTGGCCGTCGGGCACCGGGCGCAGATCCTCCCCCAGCACCAGCAGCTCCGTGTTCCGGCAGGCTGTGCCGATGGGAATGGACTCGCCGTCGGCAAACTCCCGGTCCACCTCGTACCATGCCGCATCCACTGTGGTCTCAGTGGGCCCGTAGAGGTTGATATACCGCACCTTTGGCAGCGCGGAACGCCAGACGTTCAGCGCTTTGGCCTGTAATGCCTCCCCGCCTGCCAGCACTTTGGTCAGGTATTCCGGACGGTACTGCCTGAGTACGCCGGAAGACGCTACCAGATGCACCGCCGATGTGGCCCAGGCCAGGGTGGTGACCTTTTTCCTGTTCAGCTCGTCAATGAGCAGTTTTGGAAACATAAACAGCTTCTTGGGCAGGATATGGCAGGTGCAGCCGCATTTCAGCGTCATGTATACGTCCTTCACCGAGCCATCAAAATAAAACGGGGCTTGGTTGCCCAGCACATCGTCCCCGGTAAACCTCCCCGCCTGGGCCAGCCACTCCGCCAGGTCGATGACACCCCGGTGATGGCACACAATGCCCTTGGGCATCCCGGTGGAGCCGGAGGTGAAGATGGCGTAGGCCGGATCCACGTCCAACACCCGCGCCCGGCGGTACTCCAGCAGGTTATCGTCCGGCGCCTCCCCGGCTCCCTCGTCCACATTTAGGGTAGGGCACAGGGGGGCCAGCCGCGCCGCAGCCTCCTCCTGGCCGGGGGCATAGAGCACCAGGGGCGGCTGGAGCTGGTTCAAGATGGCCTCCATCCGGGCAGCGGGCATGGCTTCATCCATCGGGGCATAGTAATTCCCGCTGGCCAGCACCGCCTGGAACGCCGCCGCCGTGACAGCTGTGCGTCCGGTGAGTACTACAATGGGCCGGTTTACCGCATTCACCCGCCGTGCGATGGCCGCGCCGCAGCGGCGGGCAAAGTCCCACAGCTCTCCAAAGGTGAAGGCGCGGCCCTCATCGCAGAAAGCGGGCTTGCCCGGCAGACGGCGGGCGGAGCCCTCCAGATATTCCAACAGGTTCAGCATGGGCGTCCCTCCCGTATCCATATCTTTGGTATTTTATCACAGGGTTGGTGTACTGTCAATTGGCGCGGTATATCATTGAGCGCGAAAGAGCCAACAAGCTCGGACGCACTATTTTTCCTGCGAAAATTTGCCTTGCCTGACGGGAAAATCCCTCGCCCATCCGCCGGTTTCGGCTGTGAATACAGGTTCTTAACGGACACTTCCCCCGTGTTGTCACAGCCGACACAGGGCGCACGCTTTTCCTCTATCTTCTCGGCCACGGTGTAATACTCCCGGCCCCACAGGACAGGGAGCGCCTCCTTGACCCTGATGGAGAGGCCCAGCGCCTCGCCCGGCTTCTCACCCAGTTTCAGCCACCAGGCAGGATTGTTCCGTTCCGCCTGGTGGGGACAATGCTCCATGTCGCAGTTCTCCCGCTCGCAGGAGGCGCAAAACTTCTCCCGGAAGCTCGCGTCCCGGCGCTTACTATGCTGTTTTTGCAGTAGACAATTTGCCGTTTCAATGATAAAATATAATAATAGCTATAAATGAGCAAATCTGAAAAAAGACGAAAAAGAAGGCATAGCCTCAAGTGT
>CAJTVM010000049.1 GCA_910579595.1 uncultured Oscillospiraceae bacterium | reverse complement strand
ACCAGCTTGCCCATCTGGACGCACATGAGCACGTCCTGCATGGCGGCGTCCTCCCGGGTGAGGTAGTGGCAGTCGTTGGTGGCCACTATGGGAATGCCCGTTTCGCGGCTCAGCCGCATAGTCCCCGCGATCACAGTCTGCTGCTCGGGGATTTTGTGATCCTGGATCTCCAGGTAATAGCCATCCCCCCCAAACAGCTCCCGCATTTCCAGGGCGTGGGCCTTTACCCCCTCGTAATCGCCATTCCTCAGCCGCCGGGGAATTTCCCCGGCCAGACAGGCGGACAGGGCAATCAGGCCCTCGCTGTGAGCTTTCAGCAGATCCATGTCAATCCTGGGCTTGATGTAAAAGCCCTCGGTGAAGGCCATGGACACCATATAGCTCAGATTGCGGTAGCCAGCCTCGTTCCGGCACAGCAGGACAAGGTGCCGCGCCGAGCCGTCCAGCTCGTGCACCCTGTCGAACCGGGTGCGGGGGGCAACGTAGACCTCGCACCCGATCACGGGCTTGATCCCCGCCGCCTTGCACGCCCGGTAGAAGTCGATGACGCCATACATGACGCCGTGGTCGGTGATGGCCACGGCGGTCTGGCCCAGGGCCTTCACCCGCTCCACCAGCTGGCCGATGCGGCAGGCGCCGTCCAGCAGGGAGTATTCCGTATGCAGATGTAAATGGGTAAAGGCCATGGTGGGAAACCTCCTTCTCTCTTTAGCGCAACAGATTATCTTCTATAAACTTCAGCACGATTTTTCGGCGATTCCTGAAAAATACGATCTGGATAGAGGTGAAAAATCCCAGCAGGATCAGCAGCCATGCCGCCGTCAGAATCGTGAAAAGCAGCGGCGGCTGTCCCCAGCGCAGCCCCACAATCCAAAACAAACCGCCCACGATGCCAAAGGGGATTCCCATCTCCCGCAGCGGGGAAAAACCGCCGGAGACGATGCTCCCAGCCCCGCCGGCGTGGACCGTGCCGCAGAAGGGCACAAACCCCCGGGCGGGAACGGTTCCTGTATATCCCAGGCGGAACCGCTCCCCTTTTCGGCGGGAAAAAAATTCCTCCGGCTCCTGCCAGCCGCCAAGATACCTGCCCTGTCTCGCGTTGGCGGACAATCGGGCAAACACTTCTTCCGGCGGCAGAGCGCTGTGGAACTCATACCGACTCATGGCCCAGCCCCCTCCGCCAATTCCAAGAGCTTCCGCATCCGGTGGTTCAGCGCCGATTTGCTCACCGCCGGGTCGCACAACGCCCCCAGCTGGCTGAGGTTCAGTTCCGGGTTTTCCATCCGAAGCCGCGCCGCCTCCCGGAGCTTGTCCGGCAGGGCGTCCAGCCTCCCCGACTCCCGCAGGCGTTCAATGGCCGCCAGCTGCTCTCTGGCCGCCGCCACCGTCTTGTCCAGGTTGGCGCTGTCGCAGTTCACCTGCCGGTTGACGCTCCCCCGGAGATCCCGCTCGATTTTTGCCGCCATCACCCCCATGGCGGACACTGGCGCCCCCAGAAAGGTGAGAAAATCCTCAATATGGTCGGAGTGTTTAAAGTACACCACATGGTTTCCCTTGCGCTGGGTCTCCTTGGGCTCAAACCCCGCCTCCCGCAGCAGGGCGGGCAACTCCCGGCCCACATGATAATGGGACGTGGCAAGCTCCAAATGATAGCCCTTCATGGGGTCGGTCACCGAGCCCCCCGCCAAAAACGCCCCTCGGAGGAAAGCGGTGCGGCAGTGGTCCTCCTCCAGCCGGGCCAGGTTGATGTGCAGGGATACCGCGCCCTCCCACTCCAGATCAAATGCGCCGAACACAGCTTTCAGCTTAGCGGGGTCCTCCAGGAGAAACGAACCTTTCCCCTCCCCCGGCTCCGGGAGTTTATCAAAGGACAGCTTAAACGCCTTGCGGAATAAAACAGGCAGTCTGTCCTTCAGCGCTGGGGACTCGGTGACAATCCGTGCCTGCCAGCTGTCGAAGACGCTGCAAAACAGCAGGATTCCATAGGCCTCCGCCTGGGCACAGCAGCGGCGGCTGATCTCCTGACGGCACAACTCCTGCTTCGCTTCGGCGGAAAAGGCCACAGGAATCCCCCCTTAAAATATCTTGGTGTCTGCCCGCTGCTGGTACAGCTCCACCACCGCCTGGGCTACCTTCACCCCGGAATGGCGGGCGTAGCCGCACTCCATATCCATCAGCGGCCGCCGCACCACCTCGGCTCCCAGAAGCTCTATCTCCCGGCGATTGACCCGCATGGGCTCCGCGTCCTCGGCGGAGTATCGCTCCAGCAGTTCCCGGCCAATGGGATCGGAATTGCAGAGGCATAAATCCACCAGCCCCGGGCCGCCGTGCTCCAGCAGCGCCGCCACATGATCCTGGGCGGTCATGCCCTCGGTTTCGCCGTCCTGGGTCATGATGTTGCAGACATAAATTTTCAACGCGGAGCTTTCCGAAATGGCCTCCGAGATGCCGTCCACCAGCAGGTTTGGGATGACGCTGGTGTACAGGCTTCCCGGCCCCAGCAGAATTACTTCCGCCTCCCGGATGGCGTCCAGCGCCGCAGGCAGCGCCTGGGTGTGCTCGGGCAGCAGCCGGACATGGTGGATGCGGCAGTTCTGCTCCTTTTTGGCGTCGGAAATTTTCGACTCCCCCCGTACGCTGGTGCCGTTTTCAAACACGGCCTCCAGCTGCACATTGGCATTGGTCACGGGAAGGATGCGCCCTGTGATGGCCAGCACCTCGCTCATCTGGGCCACCGCCTGATCAAAGGAGGGGGAGATCCCGTCCAGCGCTGCCAACAGCAGATTGCCGAACGCCTGCCCCGCAAGCCGCCCATCGGGGAAGCGGTAGGCCAACAGCTGCTGCATCAGCGATTCCGTGTCCGCCAGTGCCTCCATACAGTTGCGGATATCACCGGGAGGGGGCATCCCCAGATCCTCCCGGAGCACACCGGAACCGCCGCCGTCATCAGCCACGGTGACGATGGCGGTCAAATCATCTGTATACAGCTTCAATCCCCGCAGGATGGCGGACAGTCCGTGCCCGCCACCCAGGGCCACAATGGCGGGGCCCTTGTAACCTTTCAGCTCGCTCATGCTCACGCCCTCGTCATGTCCCGGTGGGTCTCACCGGCCGCATAGCCTAAGCCCTGGATGTACTCCGCCAGCGCGTGGGTCACCGACACCGAGCGGTGCCGCCCGCCGGTACAGCCCACGGCGATCACCAGGGCGCTTTTGCCCTCTTCCACAAAATGGGGCAGCAAAAAATCCATCAGCCCCCGCAAATGCCCCATCAGCTCCTGAGCAGAGGGGCTTTGGAACACGTAGCCCGCCACCCCGCTGTCCAGTCCGGTCTGAGGGCGCAGCTCCTCCACATAAAAAGGGTTGGGCAGGAACCGCACATCAAACACCAGGTCGGCCTCCAGGGGCAGGCCGTACTTGAAGCCGAAGGAGGTAACGGTGACGCTCATTTCGTTCATACTCTTGCGGTTGGGGGCGAACATATCCAGCACCTGCCCCCGCAGCTTGCGCACAGGCAGGGACGTGGTGGTGATGATGTAGTCGGCCCGCCGGCACACCGGCTCCATCAGCGTGCGCTCCAGCTTCACAGCGTCAGACAAGCTGCCCGTCTCCCCCATCAAGGGGTGGCTGCGGCGGGTTTCTTTATAGCGCTGGATGATGGCCGCGTCATCCGCGTCCACAAACAGTACCTTGTACTGGAATTTCATGGACCTGAGGGCGTCCATGGCTTCAAACAGGCCGTCAAACTTCTCCCCGCCCCGGATGTCGCACACCATAGCCACCCGCTCATAGGAGCCGGTGCCCGCCAAACACACCTCGGCAAATTTGGGCACCAGCACCGGGGGCAGGTTGTCCACGCAGAAAAAGCCGCTGTCCTCCAAAATGGACATCACGGTGGACTTGCCTGCCCCAGACAAGCCCGACACAATCAGAAATTCCATCCTTCTCCCTCCATTCCCAAGTAACGCACCTCGGGTTCCAGGGTAACCCCTGTTTCTTTGAACACCCGCTCCCGTATCTGGGTTATCAATTCCACAATGTCCCGGCAGGTGGCCCCGCCCTTGTTGACCACAAACCCCGCGTGCTTTTCCGACACCTGGGCCCCGCCCACGCTCAGACCCTTCAGCCCGCACCCATCAATGAGGGCGGCAGCATAGACGGGCTGTCCGTCTACCGGAGCCGGACGTTTAAACGTGCTGCCCGCACTGGGGTATTCCAGAGGCTGCTTTTCCTTCCGCCGGACGGCGAGGCCGTCCATTTTTGCCCGGATTTCCGCAGGATCCCCCGGCCTCAAATTAAAACAGGCCCGGAGGATAAAGTCATCCCGCTCCTGGTAGACGCTGTGGCGGTAGGAGAACTGCGGGTCAATGTTCTCCTGGACAAATTTTTCCGGCGGAAGGGACACGGAGGTTACACTGCTCACCACCTGGCCCATCTCCCCGCCGTAGGCCCCGGCGTTCATGTACACGCCGCCCCCCACGCTGCCGGGGATACCGTGGGCGAACTCCAGCCCGGTGAGGCCGTGCTCCAGGGCAAAGCTGGCCAGCCGCGCCAGGGATACGCCGCTCCCGGCCAAAATGGTCTGATGGCCGGGCCACTCCCCCTCCGGGAGCAGCTCCAGGCGGCCCAGGCCATCGCAGGCTTTCATCACCAGCAGGCCGGTCCCCCTGTCGCCCACCAGCAGATTGCTGCCCTTGCCCATGAAAAAGGGGCGCACCCCGAACTCCAGGGCGGCGACGGCCAGCACCGCCTGGGCCTCGTTTTCATCCTTAGGCAGGGCCATGATGGGCACCGGCCCGCCCACCTTGAAGGAGGTGTGGCGGCTCATGGGTTCATTTTGACGCAGCTCCAGAGACGGGATCTGTTCCCGCAGGCGGTGGTACAGGGCGTTCCAATTCATCATAGGGGCCTCCCGATACTATGTTTTTGTCTCAATCATGTTTTGTTATTTTACCACGTTTTGGCGCAAAAGAGAATAGCCTTCACAGAAAATTAAAGAGCACACAATGCAAACGTAAAGCGGCGCGGCTTACGCCGCGCCGCTTCTTCACAGACCGCCCATCTTAGCGGGGCAGTCACCCGCAGGTGCAGTAGTTCTTGGTTTCCTGGTAGCCCTCCGGGGGGGCGATGGTATTGGGCGGGAAAAATTCCTCGGTGGGGAACTGCACCTGGCGGAAAATGGCGCAGGGATCCTCCTCACTGCCGCCAGTGCATTCCTTGCTGGGCATACAGTAGTCGTAGGCGGGGATGAGCAGTTGGCTGTCCCGCTCCAGGCGGATGATGGAGAACTGGCCCAGAGTGACATACACCCGGCGTCCCTCGCCGCCCATGTTCAGCTCCCCGGGGAAGCAGCCAGCGATGCCCGCAGGCACCTCGGCCCCGTCGCCGCAGGAACACACCGGCGGCTCACAGGGATCGGACAGGCGCATACTCAGGATGATGGGGTCCACGGAGTTGACTACCGCAATGGGCAGGTTGGTGCTGGCCAGGTTCTGCTCATCCAGGTCATCCACCCGGCTGTTGGAGGAAAACACCTTGGCGCTGCCCTCGCTGCCGAACAGGATAGCCCGCTTGTCAAACACCGCCAGGCCACAGATGGACACCGGACGGGCCGCGCCCACAAAGGCATCGGCGGTGACGCGGTAGAAGTAGCGCACGTCCACGGTGAAGTAGCCCCGGTTGAAGCCCACAGGCTCCACGTCGATGTAAGCGTACAGCAGCTCGGCCTGCCCGGCCTTTAAGCTGATGGCCCGGTCGATGACGGCCTGAGAGCTGACAGTGGGGTAAAGCCGCAGGTCCTCAACGCAGTCCTTATCGCGGCAGGAATCAAAGATCTTTCGGGTGTGGATGCACACGGCCTCGCGGATACCGGCGGTATCGCAGATGGGACCCGGCTCGATGAAATCGGCCATATTCGTACCTCCCGATTCATGGTTGATATGGAGGGGGCCCGGTATGGCGTTCCCCTTCCACTCCCATTGTATGCCGGGGAGGAAAACAGGTGAAACAGGCCGCTTGCCAAAACCCTTTGGCTCAGGTATAATGAGATCAAAGAAAGGAAGTGTGGACATGGCGAAAAAACTATTGATTGGAATCAGCATATTCCTTGGCGTGGTGGTGCTGGCTGTGGCGGGACTGGTGGGCTGGCTCACCGTGCGGGAGTACAAACCCGCCGCCGTGGAGGATGTAGATGTATGGAATCAGGACGTTCAGTTACCCCCTCTCGCCCCTGGTGACAGTCTGACGGTGCTGTCCCAGAACACGGGCTATGCCGGCTTGGGCAAGGATTCCGACTTCTTCATGGATGGTGGCAAGGACGTTGCCCCCACCAGGGAGCAGGAGGATATCAACCGGAATGGGCTCACCGCCCAGTTGTTGGAGCAGGGCGCGGATGTATATTTCCTTCAGGAGGTGGACACCGATTCCTCCCGCAGCGGCGGCATTGACCAGAGTATGTGCTATTGGGATCGGCTGGGTACCTTCTATTCCAGCTCCCACACCCTGAACTACTCCTGCGATTTCGTCCCCTTCCCCTGGCCCCCTATCGGCAAGGTTCACAGCGGCCTGCAAACCCTCAGCCACTTCCATGTCGATAGGGCGGAGCGCATCGCCTTGCCCTGCCCCTTTTCCTGGCCGGTGTCCGCCGCCAACCTGAAGCGGTGCCTGCTGGTGAGCTATGTGCCGCTGGAGGGGACAGACAAGGAGCTGGTGCTGGTAAACCTCCACTTGGAGGCCTACGACGATGGCGAGGGCAAGGCCGCCCAGACCAAGGTGCTCATGGACTTCCTCACCGGCGAGTACGAAAAGGGCAACTACGTCATCGCCGGGGGCGACTTCAACCAAATCTTCCCCGGTTCCCTGGATTCCTTCCCCGTCCAGGACCCGGAACAGTGGACTCCCGGTGTGCTGGAGGAGGATATGCTGCCCCGGGGCTGGCAGTTCGCCTATGATCGGTCCATCCCCACCTGCCGCCTGCTGAACCACCCCTATGACCCAAATCCCGAGGGGAACCAGTTCTATGTCATCGACGGCTTCATCCTCTCCCCCAACGTGGCGCTGGACAGCGTGGAAACGCTGGATTTGCAGTTTGAGTACACCGATCACAACCCGGTGTCCATCCAGGTGACGCTGAAGGACGAAGCATAAACATCCGGTACCCACAAGAAAAGCCCGCCCGGTCAAACCCGGGCGGGCTTTTGATGATGCAAAGGAACTCTCAGCCGAAACGGGCCAGCAGGAAACCAGCCGCGATAGCGGATCCGATAACACCAGCCACATTGGGACCCATGGCGTGCATCAGCAGGAAATTGTTGGGGTTGGCCTCCCGGCCCACGTCCTGGGACACACGGGCCGCCATGGGAACAGCGGACACACCCGCAGAACCGATCAGCGGATTGATTTTGCCGCCGGACAGCTTATACATAAGTTTACCCATAAGCAGGCCACCGATGGTGGAGAACATAAAGGCAATAACGCCCAGCACCACGATCATCAGGGTCTGGAGGGACAGGAAGCGGGATGCCACGGTGGTAGCGCCAACACTGATGCCCAGGAACAGGGTAACAATGTTCATCAGGGAATTCTGGGCGGTGTCAGACAAGCGCTCTGTGACGCCGGTTTCCTTCAGCAGATTGCCGAACATCAGGCAGCCAATGAGGGGGGCGGTAGAGGGAATCAGCAGGATGACGAAGGTAGCCACCAGGATGGGGAACACGATCTTCTCCACCTTGGACACCGTCCGGGCCTGCTCCATCTTGGTCTTGCGCTCCTTTTCCGTGGTCATTGCCCGCATGAGGGGCTTCTGGATCATGGGGATCAGGGCCATATAGGAGTAGGCGGCGATAGCAATGGGACCCAGGAATGCCGGAGCCAGCTTCGTTGTTAGATAGATAGCCGTCGGTCCGTCCGCGCCGCCGATGATGCCGATGGCGGCGGCAACGTTGCCAGCAAAGCCCAGCAGGCAAGCGCCGAAGAAGGCAAAGAACACGCCCATCTGCGCTGCCGCGCCCATAAGCATAGAGGAAGGCCGGGCAATCAGCGGCCCGAAGTCGGTCATGGCGCCCACGCCAATGAAGATCAGGCAGGGGTACACGCCAGCCTTGACGCCGATATACAGGATGTCCAGCAGGCCGCCCAGATGGATGATGTCGGTGAAGGACAGCTCCGATTTGAGGTTCGAGTCGATGGCGGTCACCACGTCCTCATCGAGAGCATCGGAGGTGGACAGGGCCTGAACATCGGTCATGAGATCGCTGCCGTTTTCCGCCATATTAGCGAAATACGCCTCAATCTGCTCGGTGGTATGGCCGCAGCCCCTGGCGAACACGTAATAGTAATACTCCTCCTGAGTATAGCCGCGCTCCTCCGCCGCGTTGTAGAGGGCATAATCATTGGCGGCGTCATAGGGACACTCATAGACGTAGGCGTCCCACATTCCCATGTGGTACAGCCCAGCGCCGGGGATATTGGTCAGCAGCACACCGAAGGCAATGCCCACCAGCAGCAGCGGCTCGAACTTCTTGCCAATGCCCAGGTAAAGCAGCACGCAGGCAATGGCAATCATAACAAGGTTTTTCCAGCCGCCCGCCGCAAAGAACCCGGCGAAGCCGGACTCGGTGGCCAGCTTGGACAGGGTTTCCAAGATATTCATAGAAGCCCCTCCTTACGCCAGGACGATCAGCGGCGAACCAGTCTCCACATGGCTGCCCTTCTGCACGACCACCTGAGCGACGGTGCCGTCCTTGGGAGCGAGGATCTCGTTTTCCATCTTCATGGCCTCCAGCACCACCAGCAGCTGGCCCTCCTTGACGGCGGCGCCCTGGGCTACCTCCACCCGGAGAATGGTGCCGGGCATGGGGGAGTTGACGGGCTCGCCGGCGGCGGTGACAGCGGCGGCAGCGGGTGCGGCAGCCGGGGCGGGCGCGGCGGCGGGAGCCGCAGCAGCGGGGGCGGCGGGGGCCGCAGGGGCCGGGGCAAAGGCCTCATACTCGTCGGTCAGCATGGCTTTCCCGGCGTCCACCTCCACCTCGTAGGTGCGGCCGTTCAGGGTCACTTTATATTTCATTTCACTTGACCTCCTTAATGGACTTGAAGCGCAGCTCGTTCAGCGGCTTGCCCATCTTGTCGGCCACAATCGCCATAATCATGGCGGCCTCCTTGTCGGGCACGTCGAACAGCTTGACCTCGCCGGCGCTGCCGGGGGCCGGGGGCGCGGCAGGAGCCACAGGGGCGGCGGGCACGGCAGGGGCGGGAGCCTCAACCTTCTTGTTGGTGCCCTCCATGGCCTTACCCATAATAATCACCACAGCCATCAGCAGCACCAGGCCAAAAAACACCACAATATAACCTAACACTGCGGTGATGCCGGCATCACCAACCTCCAGATTTGCGGCAGTAAGCGCAAGAGTATTCATACCGCTCCCCCCTTACGCCTCGGTGATGGTGTAGGTGGCGATGTTTTCTTCCTTGGCCAGGCGCTCCTTGAAGAACTTCTCCGCCTGGTCGGGGAAGCAGATATAGCTCATCATATCCTCCTCGGAGCGGCACAGGTCGCCCAGAGCCTCCTTGGCGGCCTTGAACTCCTCGCCGGTGCGCTTGGAGTCCTCCACCCGGCAGTCGGTGGGCTTGCCGCCCTCGCCCAGGATCTTAGTCTCCAGTTCCTTGCTGACCTCGCCGGGAGCGATGCCGTAGTCGCCCTTAAAGTAGTTCTTGATCTCCTTGGAAATCTGCTTGTAGCGCTCGCCCATGAGGACGTTAGTGACCGCCTGGTTACCCACCATCTGGGACAGCGGGGTGACCAGCGGGGGATAGCCCAGATCGGCGCGGACGCTGGGGATCTCGGCCAGGGCGGCATCGAACTTGTCCATGGCGTTCAGATCCTTCAAGTTGGCAATCATGTTGGACAGCATACCGCCGGGCACCTTGTACACCAGGGCCTGGGAATCGGTGGCCATACTCTTGGGGTTGATGAGGCCGGAATCCACGTACTTCTGCTTGATGGGTTTGAAGTAGTCGTTGACCTTGTTGATCACGTCCTCGTTCAAGCCGTTTTCAATGCCGTACTGCTGCATGGCATAGAACATGGTTTCGGTGGCGGGCTGGCTGGTGCCGTTGGAGAAGCAGGAGGTGGCGGTATCGATGACGTCCACCCCGGACTCGATGGCCTTGGTGAGGGTCATGTAGGCCATACCGGTGGTGCAGTGGGTGTGCAGGATGATGGGAGTGTCGCCGATGGCGTCCTTAATGCCCTTGATCAGGCCCTCGGCCTCGAAGGGGCTCATGGTGCCCGCCATGTCCTTCAGGCAGATGGTGTCGAAGCCCATGTTCTTAAGCTCCTTGCACATCTCCACGTACTTGGCCACGGTGTGCACCGGACTCTGGGTGTAGGAGATACAACCGGAAGCGACCGTGCGCTTGTTGGCGTACTTCTTGGTGGCCTCCAGGGCGGTCTTGATGTTGCGGAAGTCGTTCAGGGCATCAAAAATGCGGATGACATCGATACCGTTTTTGATGGACAGCTCCACAAACTTCTCCACTACGTCGTCGTGGTAGTGCTTGTAGCCCAGCAGGTTCTGGCCGCGCAGCAACATCTGCAGGCGGGTGTTGGGCATATTCTTGCGGATGTTGCGCAGCCGCTCCCAGGGATCCTCACCCAGGTAGCGCAGGCAGGAGTCAAAGGTGGCGCCGCCCCAGCACTCCACCGAGTAGTAACCGGCCTTGTCCATGGTGGACAGGATGTCGGCGTAGTCGGTGTAGGGCAGACGGGTGGCCATCAGGGACTGGTTGGCGTCACGCAATACGGTCTCCGTGATCTGAACCTTTTTCTTCAAATGGATACACCTCCAAATTTCTCTTGAACCGGAATCGCGTTCCCACCGGAAAACAGAGGCGCTGCGCCGCTGCACAGCGCCTCTGCCGCCGGATTGGTCTAAGTTGGTTGAGTTCGTGTGGATTAGACCTCCGGGCCAGCGGCGACCAGGGCCTTGCCGGCGTCGTTGCCGGTGTACTTCACGAAGTTCTTCACGAAGCGACCGGCCAGATCCTTGGCCTTGGCATCCCACTCGGACGCGTCGGCGTAGGTGTCGCGGGGATCCAGGATGGCGGGGTCCACGCCGGGCAGGGCGGTGGGAACCTCAAAGTTGAAGTAAGGGATGGTCTTGGTCTCGGCCTTCAGGATGGAGCCGTCCAGGATGGCGTCGATGATGCCGCGGGTATCCTTGATGGAGATGCGCTTGCCGGTGCCGTTCCAGCCGGTGTTGACCAGATAGGCCTTGGCGCCGCTCTTCTGCATCTTCTTCACCAGCTCCTCACCGTACTTGGTGGGGTGCAGCTCCAGGAAGGCCTGGCCGAAGCAGGCGGAGAAGGTGGGGGTGGGCTCGGTGATGCCCCGCTCGGTGCCGGCCAGCTTGGAGGTGAAGCCGGACAGGAAATAGTACTGGGTCTGCTCCGGGGTCAGGATGGACACCGGGGGCAGCACGCCGAAAGCGTCGGCGGAAAGGAAGATCACATTCTTGGCAGCGGGGCCGCGGGAGATGGGCCGCACGATCTTCTCAATGTGGTTGATGGGGTAGGACACACGGGTGTTCTCGGTGACGGACTTGTCGTGGAAGTCGATCTTGCCGTTCTCGTCCACCGTGACGTTCTCTAGCAGGGCGTCGCGGCGGATGGCGTTGTAAATGTCAGGCTCAGACTCCTTATCCAGGTCGATGACCTTGGCGTAGCAGCCGCCCTCGAAGTTGAACACGCCCTCGTCGTCCCAGCCGTGCTCGTCGTCGCCGATGAGCAGGCGCTTGGGGTCGGTGGACAGGGTGGTCTTGCCGGTGCCGGACAGGCCGAAGAAGATGGCGGTGTTCTCGCCGTTCATGTCGGTGTTGGCGGAGCAGTGCATGGAGGCGATGCCCTTCAGAGGCAGATAGTAGTTCATCATGGAGAACATACCCTTCTTCATCTCACCGCCGTACCAGGTGTTCAGAATGACCTGCTCACGGGAGGTGATGTTGAAGATGGCGGCGGTTTCGGAGTTCAGGCCCAGCTCCTTGAAGTTGGTCAGCTTGGCCTTGGATGCGTTGTAGGACACGAAGTCGGGCTGGAAGTTTTTCAGCTCCTCCTCTGTGGGGGCGATGAACATATTCTTCACGAAGTGGGCCTGCCATGCCACCTCCATGATGAAGCGGATGGCCATGCGGGTGTCCTTGTTGGTGCCGCAGAACACATCCATCACGTACAGTTTCTTGTTGGACAGCTCCTGGATGGCCAGGGCCTTGCAGGCCTCCCAAGCCTCCTGAGAAGCGGGCTTATTGTCGTTCTTGAACTCGTCGGAGGTCCACCACACAGTGTCCTTGGAGTTTTCGTCCATGACGATGAACTTGTCCTTGGGGGAGCGGCCGGTGTAGATACCGGTCATGACGTTGACCGCGCCCAGTTCGGTCATCTGGCCCTTCTCGTAACCCTCCAGGGTGGGATCCATCTCCGCCTCAAAGAGCTGCTCGTAAGTGGGGTTGTAGACGATTTCCTTGATGCCGGTAATGCCGAGTTTTTCCAGACCGTAGGTTTCCATAGATGTTTCCTCCTCATAAAGTATGCGTACAGCGCCCAGTAATTGCTTCGGGGGCGCGGGCCGGCGATTGCGGTGGGGATACCGTCCCCACCGATTACGCAGTATAACACAGATTTTCCCGTATTTCCATGTCAATTTCGCCAACTATGTTAATTTTTGCACAAAATCAGCATTTTGCCCAATGTGCGGACTAAGAATGCCGGAAAGCAGCGGCAGATTTGTCAGTATGCCCAAGGAAAAATGAGGAATACCCCCTGTCTCCCAGGGCCTTGCGCGGGAGGGATAAAAAGAAGGCCCCCGGCCTTCCGGTGCGGAAAGCGGGAGCCTAATTTTTTCTGCCTTGTTACTCAGCCTCGATAGCGCTCATGGGGCAGGTGCCCTCGCAAGCGCCGCAGTCGATGCAAGCGCCGGCGTCGATGACCATGTGGTCGTCGCCCATGGAGATAGCGCCCACGGGGCAGGAACTCTCGCAAGCGCCGCAGGAAACGCAAGCGTCAGTAATCTTACGTGCCATGTAACATACACCTCCAAAATGCAGATTGTGTTTTGAACCGACTTCTATTGTAACATATCCGCGGAAAAATGCAATATGAAATTTTGACCGGGATGCAGGTATAATTTCGGCTAAAAATTCCCATCCTCTCCAAAGAAAGATATCCGGCGATGGGAGTTGTATCGTATGGAACGGCTCAGATTTTTTCAACGGTTGAGAGGTTTTTTTATGATGGATTGGGAAAAAAAGCAGCAGCCAAAGGACGCCGCCCCCGGCCAGAGGGATCCCCAGGCCCTCTACCGGGAGGAACGCCCCCGGACGAAAGAGGGTTCGGACACCCGCCTCACCGACCGGTTCTCCCGGGATCTCACCCGGCTGGCGGCCGCGGGGGCGCTGGACCCCCTGGTGGGCCGGGACAAGGAGGTGGGCCGGGTCATCCAGATCCTGGCCCGGCGGACGAAAAACAACCCCGCCCTCATTGGCGATCCAGGGGTGGGTAAGACGGCGGTGGCGGAGGGCCTGGCCCTGCGCATGGCTTCCGGGGCGGTGCCCGAGCCCCTGCGGGGCAAGCGTCTGCTGGCGCTGGATCTGGTGTCCATGGTGGCGGGCACCAAGTACCGGGGCGAGTTTGAGGAGCGGGTAAACCAGGTGCTGGCCGAGGTGCGCCGGGCCAGGAACGTAATTTTGTTCCTGGACGAGCTGCACAATATTGTAGGGGCAGGCTCCGCCGAGGGGGCCATCGACGCGGCCAACATCCTCAAGCCCGCCCTGAGCCGGGGAGAAATCCAGGTTGTCGGGGCCACCACCAACGAGGAGTACCGCAAGTATATCGAAAAGGACGCGGCGCTGGAGCGGCGCTTTCAGCCCGTACGGGTGGCGGAACCCACCCCCGAACAGGCCAAGGCCATCCTCCGAGGGCTGCGCCGCCGGTACGAAGAGCACCACGGCCTTGCCATCTCTGACGAGGCCATCGACGCGGCGGTGGAGCTGAGCCAGCGCTATCTGCCCGACCGGTTCCTGCCGGATAAGGCCATCGACCTCATTGACGAAGGGGCCGCGCGGCTGCGTATGGAGGAGGAAGTGCCCATCGCCCTGCGTTCCCTGTCCGAACGGGCGGAGCGGGCGGCCCGGGAAAAGGCCCAGGCCATCGCCATGCAGGACTTTGAGCGGGCGGCTATGCTCCGGGACGCGGAGGCAGACTTCCGCCGGGAGCTGGACCGCAAGCAGAACCGGCAGAAAAACGGCGTGGCCCGGGAGCTGTCCAGGGAGGACATCGCGGCGGTGCTGGCCCAGTGGACGGGCATCCCCTTGGAGTCCATCACCAAAGGGGAAGCGCGCCGCCTGCTGGAGCTGGAGGGGGAGCTCCACCGCCGGGTGGTGGGGCAGGACAAGGCGGTAGCCGCCGTGGCCGCCGCCATCCGCCGCAGCCGGGTTGGGCTGAAGGAACCCAACCGCCCCATCGGGGTGTTCCTGTTCCTGGGCCCCACCGGGGTGGGCAAAACGGAGCTGTGCCGCGCCCTGGCGGCGGCGCTGTTCGGCAGCGAGGACGCCATGATCCGCTTTGATATGTCCGAGTATATGGAAAAGCACACCGCCTCCCGGCTGGTTGGCTCGCCCCCCGGCTATGTGGGCCACGAGGAGGGGGGCCAGCTCACCGAGCAGGTACGCCGCCGCCCCTGGTCGGTGGTGCTGTTCGATGAGCTGGAAAAGGCCCATGACGATTTGCAGAACATCCTCCTCCAGGTGATGGAAGACGGCCAGCTCACCGACGGCCAGGGCCGGAAGGCGGATTTCCGCAACACGGTGGTGGTAATGACCTCCAACATCGGGGCACAGAAGCTGGTGAGCAAGGCCCCTCCCCTGGGTTTCGCCGGGGGCAGCTCCGACGACAAGCGCCGGGAGGCGGTGATGGCGGAGCTGAAGGACCGGTTCAAGCCGGAATTCCTCAACCGCCTGGACGAGGTCATTCTGTTTGACCGGCTGGAACGCCGGGATTTGGAACGCATCGCCCTGCGCCTGCTGGGAGGCGTGCGGGGCCGCCTGTCCGAGCTGGGGGTGGATCTGGACGCCAAATGGGACGCGGTGTCCCTGCTGGCCGACCCCGGGATGGAGCGGGAACAGGGCGCCCGGCCCATCCGCCGCGCCGTGCGCAGGCGGGTGGAGGAACCCGCCGCCGATATGCTGCTGTCGGAAAGCCTGTCGGCGGGAGACACCCTGTGCCTGTCGGTGGAGCGGGAAAACATCGTCCTGCGCCGGGAAAAGCGGGAGGTTTAGCCTTCCTAAAAGACAAGCGCCGGGAGCGGAATTTTATCCGCTCCCGGCGCTTGTTCACGCAATGCCGGTGAGGTCGAACTGATCCAGCCACTGGCTGGCTGTCTCGCACACACCACGCAGGCACTTTTCATCAAACGGGCTGTCCAGTCCCGCGTTTTCCAGCAGCTCGGTGAAGGTACGGCTGCCACCCTGGCGGGTGTAGGCCATATACTTCTCCCAGGCCCCCTTTTTGTCTTTTTGCAGCAGCGCCCAGAATTCCAGTGCCACTGTCTGGGCCAGACAGTAGTCAATATAATAGAAGGGGGCCTCGTAAATGTGGCTCTGCCTCTGCCACGCCTCCCCCTCAGAGAAGAAGGGGATGTCCCCATCCAGCCTCACCCAAGGCATATACACCTCCTGCAGCTCCTTCCACTTGGCGTGGCGCTGGGCGGGGGTCATGTCCGGGCGGGCATATACCTCGTGCTGGAAATGATCCACCAGGGTTCCGTAAGGGATGAAGGTCAGCGCCCCGGCCAGATGGCTGTACAGGAACTTGCGGGAATCGGGGCCGAAAAAGCCCTCAATCCAGGGCCAGGCCATGAACTCCATGGACATGGAATGAACCTCGCAGGCCTCCATTCCCGGCCAGGCATACTCCATAGGCACCCGGTCCCGGTTCATCCAGTAGGCAAACGCGTGGCCCGCCTCGTGGGTGACCACCTCCACGTCCCCTTGGGTGCCGTTGAAGTTGGCGAAGATGAAAGGCACCCGGTACTCCGGGATAGAGGTGCAGTAGCCGCCCCCGGCCTTCCCTTCGGTGGACAGCACGTCCAGCAGCTCGCTGTCCAGCATGGTGCGGAAAAACTCGGCCGTCTCCGGGGACAGCTCACCGTAGAATTTCATGCCCTGGGCCAGGATATCGTCCGCCGTGCCCTGGGGGCGCGGGTTGCCGGAACGGAACTTCAGGGCGTTGTCGGCATAGCTCAAGGGATACGCCACCCCGATGCGCTCTGCCTGGGCACGGAAAATCCGGTCAGCCAGGGGAACCAGGTACTTGCGCACGGCGGCGCGGAACCGCTCCACGTCCTCCCTGCCATAGCAGTTGCGGCCCATGCGGTAGTAGCCCAGCTGGGTGTAGCCCTCATAGCCCAGCTTGCGGCCCATCTCGTCCCGCAGGCGGGTCAGTTCATCATAGATGCGGTCCAGATCCGCCTGGTGCTCTTTATACCACGTCCCCACCGCCTTCCACGCCGCCAGACGGCGGGTATCATCCGCGTCGGTGGTGAATGGGGTCATCTGGGAGATGGTGTACTCGCCGCCCTCAAAGGGGATTTTTGCCGAAGCGATGAGCTTCTGGTATTCCTGGGTCAGATCGTTCTCTTTTTGAAGCTGGGGCACGATCTCGGGCGAAAAGGTTTTCAGCTCAATCTCCGCGTTGACAAACATCAGGCCGCCGTACTCCGCCGCGAAATTCTCCCGGAAGGGGGAGGACAGCATAGCCGCCGTCCACGCCTTGGAATACTCCTCCAACTCCGGGCCGGCGGCATTCCAGAAGGTTATCTCCCCATCATAGAATTCGTCCCGGGTATCGATGGTGTTGCGGATGCTGGCCAGATCGAAGTTGGTATTGAAGCGCCGGTATGCCTCCTCCTTCTCTATAAACACGGCCCTGGCCTCGTCATAGCTGCCCGCCGCCTTCAGGCGGTTGGTAAGCTCGGTCAGCTGTCCCTTGAACGCCTCCACATCAGGGCGCTCGTAGGGCATCTCGGAAAATTTCATAGATATCCATCTCCTTATTCATTTGACACGATGGTCCTGCCGTCCAGCACGGCCCGGATCAGCCGGTCGTCCCCATGCTTGTACTCCAGCGTGAGCAGGAAGGGCGGGGCGTCCTCCGCCAGCAGTTTGAGGAAGATCTTATCCCCCTCCCAGATGGGCAGATCCGCCACCTTCTCTTTGGGCACCCAGGCCAGCTCGCCCTCGTCGCAGTCCTGGAGCAGCTCCCCGGTCCAGCCATCGGCGGTGAACAGGTACATATATTCCCCGTCCCAGCCCCCGTTGAGGAAGGTGACCACCCCCCGGAAGCGCCAGCCGGTGAGGATCAGGCCCGTCTCCTCCCGCACCTCCCGGCAAAAGCACTCGTCGGGACTCTCACCATCCTCGAAATGGCCGCCCACGCCGATCCATTTGTCCTTATTGACGTCCACCTTCTTCTTCACCCGGTGGAGCATCAGATATTCCCCCCGGGCGTTCTCCAGGTAGCCCAGGGTGCTGTTGTGCATCGTCATGTAATTACCTCACTAACGCCACGCTTCGCCTGTTCGCGGCGCGCGGCTCAGGCCTATGGCCGCTTTGCGGCCTAACACGGCTCAGACGTCAGAACGGCAGATTCAATCCGCCGGTGAGCTTGGACATCTGGCTGGCCGCATCCTCGTTTGCCTTGCGCAGCGCCTCGTTGACGGCGGCCACGATCAGATCCTGGAGCATCTCCACATCCTCCGGATCCACCGCCTCGGGGTCGATGGTAACGCCCACCAGCTCCTTCTTGCCGGACACGGCGGCGGACACCACGCCCCCCCCCGCCGCTGCCTCGTAGACCTTGCTCTCCAGCTCCTCCTGAGCCTTAAGCATATCCTGCTGCATCTTTTGGGCCTGACGGATCATATTGTTCATGTTGCCGCCGCCCATGCCGCCCATACCGCGGCTGTTGAATCCCTTTGCCATATTGTGTACCTCCTCTACATCATGTGCCCCACTCACGCCTCGCCTGTTCGCGGCGGCTCGGCGCTGTAGGTTTACTCAACAATGATATTATCCCCGCCCTGGGCCAAAAACGCTTCCAGCGCGTCCACCGTGTCCGGCAAACCCGGTTCTACGGCCGTGGCGTCCTCCGCCGGGGCCGTGCCCTCCTTCACCGACACCCGGGCCGGGACGCCGGTGAGGCGCTGGATCTGCTCCGCCGCCAGCCGGGTAAAGGCCGGTTTGTCCAGCATGGTTTTCAGAAAGCTGTTGGCCACCCACAGGGTGAACTCCTGCCCGTCCCAGCGGCCCTGGGCCATGGCGTCGCTGCTGATAAAGCTGTAATCGCTGATCTCCATCACACCCCTGAGCTGATCCCGGAACGCGGCCCAGCCCGGCCAGTCCCCTTTTGCCGCCGGGGCCGGGGCAGGCTCCGTTTTTTTCTCCGGCGCGGGGGCCGGTGGCGGATTCTCCTCCGGCGCTGTGGGCGCGGGACGGCTCTGGGGCGGTGCCGCAGGTTCCAGCGCGGGCGGCGCCCCGTCCAGCTCCGGCACCGCGTCCTCATCCCGCAGGGGCGGTTCCTCCCAAGGCACCTCGTCCCGGATCGGGGGGGGATCCCAAGAAACCTCCTTCGGGGGCGGCGCTTGCCGCTTTGGGGCGGGGAACGCTTCCGCCGCCGGGGCTGGGGCGCGCGCCCCCCCCTGCTCCAACCGGGCAATCCGGGTGTTCAGCCCCGCCGGAGAGCTGTCCAAACTGGGATCGCACAGCGTCACCAGGCACAGCTCCATATCGGTGCGGCGGTTGGCGGAGCGGGTGAGATCCGCCGCCGTCCGCTGCAATAAATTCAGCATCTGCACCAGCCGGGGCACGTCAAACCGGGCGGACAGCCTGCGCAGCGTCTCCCCATCGAAGCCGCCGGTCATCAGGGCGCCGCCCGTCTTGGGGGCGGTTTTGCGCACCAGCAGATCCCGCACCAGGGCGGACAGCTCCCCCGCCAGGGCGGCCATCTCCTTACCCCCGGCGTACAGCCTGTCAAGCCGCTCCAGCGCGGAGGCCGCATCCCCCTGGGCTGCATCCCACAGCAGGCGGGCCGTTTCCAGGTTCCCCGCCAGTCCCAGGCAGGAATACACCCTGTCCTCGTCCACTGTGCCCCCGCCGCCGGAACACTGATCCAGCAGGGACAAAGCGTCCCTCATTCCTCCGTCCGCCAAACGGGCAATCAGCGCCGACCCGCCGCCGGTGAGGGTGAACCCCTCCTCCCCCGCCACATAGAGCAGATGGGCGGCGATGTCCTCGGCGCGGATGCGCTTGAACGAAAATTGCTGGCACCGGCTTTTGATGGTGGCCGGCACCTTGTGGATCTCGGTGGTGGCCAGGATGAACATCAAATGCTTGGGCGGTTCCTCCAGAATCTGCAGCAGAGCGTTGAACGCCTGAGCGGACAGCATATGCACCTCATCGATGATGTACACCCGCTTCTTCACGGTGGAGGGGGTGTACACCGCCTCATCCATCATGGCGCGCATATCGTCCACCCGGTTGTTGGAAGCGGCGTCCAGCTCCAGTACATCCAGAATGGAGCCGTTCTCAATACCCAGACAGGAAGGGCAGGCGTTGCAGGGGCTGCCGTCCTGGGGATTTTCACAGTTCACCGCCCGGGCCAGCAGTTTGGCGCAGGAGGTTTTGCCCGTCCCCCGGGTGCCGGTGAACAGGTAGGCGTGGGACAGCCGCCCGGACTGCACCTGACGCTTCAGGGTCTGGGTGACGTGCTGCTGGCCCACCACCGCGTCGAAGGTGCGGGAACGCCATTTGCGGTATAACGCCTGGTACATCCGAAATCACCTCTGGAAATAAAAGAAATGCGCAGCGCGAATAACGCTGCGCTCCAAACGCCCCAGTTCCGTATCAACATACACCTTAGAACCTGTATTCACAACCTCAATTCACCGTTTGGCCGGGTCTTTTCCCACCATGCCGCGTTAAATTTTCTTGAAATAAACACAATAATTCCTGCGAAAATTTGCCTTGCCTGACGGGAAAATCCCTCGCCCATCCGGCGGTTTCGGCTGTGAATACAGGTTCTTAAAGGCGCTTGACCGTGGGCCCCGCCCAATCGACAGTACCCACATATGGGCGGCAGCAGAAATAGGGGCCAATCAATCCCGGCCTCATGCGCCGGCCCCAAACTGCCATCTTCTTGAGAAAGCCCCTGGGGTACATAGGGGCCGCAGCCCCTATGTGCGCTCTTTGGTTACTTTCTCTCGCGTGAGAGAAAGTAACCCGCCGGAGGCATTCAACGCACAACAAGACCGCGAACCGGCCTTTGAAGAACAGCATATACCCGTTACCCATACAGCCGGCTCAAGATCGGCAGCCCCGCGGCACACGCGCAGATCCGCTTAGTGCTGCTCGGTTCCCCGCCTGACACGGTTCACGGGTGCGCGTTGCGCGGGACCGATCCATCATCGCTGCTTATATGGGGCAGACGGCACATCC
>CAJTVM010000048.1 GCA_910579595.1 uncultured Oscillospiraceae bacterium | reverse complement strand
ACCGAGTCCTTCCTGTCCGCCGCCTCCTTCCAGGAGACCACCAAGGTGCTCACCGAGGCGGCCATCAAGGGCAAGGTGGATCATCTGCTTGGCCTGAAGGAAAACGTGATCATCGGCAAGTTGATCCCGGCGGGTTCCGGCCTTGCCGCCTACCGCAGGTTCGACGAAATTGAGGACGAAGTCCATGATGACAACCGGTTCCGTGACGTGGCCGCCGCTGCGGCGGACGACCGGGCGGAGGACGAGAACCCCCTGTCCGACGACGGCGAGGACGAGATCGAGGAGGACGAGGTGCTGTCCATCTCCATTGACGGGGATGACGCGCTGGAAACCTCCATTGCCGGCGAATAAGCCGCGTTGAAGAACAAATGAAAAGCGGCCCCCATCCTCTTGCGATGGGGGCCGCTTTCTTGGTTTATAGGATTTCCAAATGCTCCAGCAGGATTTTCACGCCGATCAGCACCAGCACCACCCCGCCCAGCAGTTCCGCCTTGGACTTGTAACGGGAGCCGAACACATTGCCGATCTTCACCCCCACCGCCGAGATGGCGAAGGTGCACACCCCGATCAGGGTGACGGCGGGAAGCACGTCCACCCGCAAAAAGGCGAAGGTGATGCCCACCGCCAGCGCGTCGATGGAGGTGGCCACCGCCAGCAGCACCATGGCGGCGGGGGCCAGGGAGGGATCGCAGTCCTCGTCCCCCCCGCCCAGGGCCTCCCGGATCATGTTGCCGCCGATGAGGGCCAGCAGCACAAAGGCGATCCAGTGGTCCACCGCCACGATCATATCCGCAAATGCCGAGCCCAGCAGCCAGCCAACGGCGGGCATCAGCGCCTGGAACGCCCCGAACCAGGCCCCCACAATGACCGCATGGCGCGGCTTCAGTTTTCCGATGGACAGCCCCTTGCAGATGGACACCGCAAAGGCGTCCATGGACAGTCCCACCGCCAAAATGAATAATTCTGTAATTCCCATATAGTGCATCATCCCTTCTTCTGTTGTTTGAAGGTATGCGGGAAAACAAAAAAAGAGACTACCCGCATACGCGGATAAGTCTCATCATAAAAGATACGGCCAGGCGGATATCCCGCCAGCATGTTGACCGCACCACGGCAAGCTGCCGCTGATTACTCCCTTATCGGTAGCGTTATTTTACGTTACAGCGGAGCGGTTAGTCAATCACAACCGTACAGGAATATGCTCTCTTGCCACAAATTGCTCACGCAGTCAAGGAAATCTTTTGAACAAATCTTGAATTTTTACCTTGAGCGGTTGCGCCGTCCGGCTGAAAAGTATAGAATTTAATTATCTCCCAACAAAGCGGAACACATACGCAAACATTGGGCTGTTATCCTGTCCCAAAGCGGCCCGGACCACTGAATGGTACCGCGCAGCCCAAGGACTCCGGTGCGCTGACGATATCACCATGTCGGAATGGAGAGAGGCTATATGAGCTACATATCCTTTGAAAACGTCAAAAAAGAGTATCGGATGGGCGAGGTCGTTATTACGGCCGTGGACGGCGTGGACTTCACCGTGGAAAAGGGGGAGTTCGCCATCATCGTGGGCCCCTCCGGGGCGGGCAAAACTACGGTGCTCAATATGCTGGGGGGCATGGACGCCTGTTCCAGCGGCGCCATCACCGTGGACGGCGCCCGGGTCAGCGGCTACAACGCCAAGCAGCTCACCACCTACCGCCGGCACGACATCGGTTTCGTGTTCCAGTTTTACAATCTGGTGCAGAACCTGACGGCGCTGGAAAACGTGGAGCTGGCCGCCCAGATCTGCCGGGATCCGCTGGACGCCCGAGATGTGCTGGAGCACGTGGGCCTGGGCCACCGGGTGGACAACTTTCCCGCCCAGCTGTCCGGCGGCGAGCAGCAGCGGGTGGCCATCGCCCGCGCCCTGGCGAAAAACCCCAAACTGCTGCTGTGCGACGAACCCACCGGCGCCCTGGATTATGTCACCGGCAAGGCCATTTTGAAGCTCTTGCAGGACACCTGCCGCCAGGAGGGCATGACGGTTATCGTCATCACCCACAACACCGCCCTCACACCTATGGCGGATCGGGTGATTCACATCAAAAACGGCAAGGTGTCCGCCACGCAGTGCAACGACAGGCCCACCCCGGTGGAGGAAATCGAATGGTAGCGCGGAAAAACCGGCTGCGGACCGACGCCGTCCGGGAGATCAAAAACACCTTCAGCCGCTTTTTGTCCATTTTGGTGCTGGCGGCGCTGGCGGTGGCCTTCCTGTCCGGCCTGCGGGCCACCGCGCCGGACATGAAATACACAGCGGACAACTACTATGACCGGACCCACATGATGGACGGTTATGTGCTGTCCACCCTGGGACTGACCCAGGGCGATCTGGACGCGCTGGCTGGGGCGGACGGCATCAGCCAGGTGGAGGGCGCCTGGACGGTGGATGCCACGGCGGTGGACTGCATCGTCAGCGTGCGCTCCATACCGGAGCGGCTCAACCTGCTGGAGGTCAAGCGGGGCCGCCTGCCGGAATCGCCGGACGAGTGCGTCACCGAGAGCCGCCTGCTGGTGGAACTGGGCCTGGATGTGGGCGACAAGTTGGAGCTGGTGATGGACGAGGACAACGAGGGCGGCCTCATTTGCACCGCCTACACCATTGTGGGCGTGGTGAACTGCCCGCTGTTCGTGGGCACCGATCGGGGCACGTCCTCCCTGGGCAGCGGCTCGGTAGACGCTTTCGTCTTCGTGCCGGGGGAAAATTTCACCTACGACTATTTCACCACCGCCTACTTCACCGGGGACGGGCTGGAAGCGCTGGACAGCTACGGCAGCGAATACGAGGACAAATCGGAGGCACTGGTGGACAGCCTGGACGCTTTGGGGTCGGAACGGTCCCAGCTGCGGTTTGATTCCCTCATCGGGGACGCCCAGCAGGAGCTGGACGACGCCCGCGCCGAATTGGAGGACGCCAAGGCGGAGGCGGATCAGGAACTGTCCGATGCCTGGCAGAAGCTGCAGGACGCCCGGCAGGAGCTGGACAACGGCTGGGCGGACTACCGGGAGGGACAGGGCGCCCTGGAGCGGGAGCTGGCCAACGCCCGGGCCGAGCTGGCAGACGCCCAGCGGCAGCTAAACGATGCCCAGGCCGGGCTGGATCGGGGCCGTCCCCAGTACGAGGACGGACTGGCCCAATACAACAGCGGGCTGGCCCAGTACCAGGACGGGGTGGACCAGTATAACGCCGGACTGGCGGAGTACAACCAGAACAAGGACCTGCTGGACGGCCAGCAGGCCCAGCTCGCTCTGGAGCTGGCCCAATATGAGGAGGCCGTGGCCCGGCTGGAGGGCACCCCCCTCTATGAGCAGATGGCCGGACAGCTGGCGGAGCAGAAGGCACAGCTGGACGCGGCCCAGGCCCAGTTGGACGCGGGCTATGCCCAGCTTGCCCCGGCGGCGGAGCGGCTGGCCCAGACCCGCGCCGTGCTGGACGCCTCCAAAGCGGAGCTGGACGCCGCCAAGGCCGCGCTGGACGCCACCCTGCGGCAGCTCAATGACGCGGAGCGGGAGATCGCCAACGGCTGGCGGGATTACCGCAGCGGCCAGGAGTCGCTGGCCCAGGCCCAGCGGGACGGCGAACAGGAGCTGGCCGACGCCCTGCAAACGCTGGAGGACGGCGAGGCGGAATATGCCGACGGCCTCAAGGAGTACGAGGACGGCAAAGCGGAGGCGGACGAAAAAATCGCCGACGCACAGGCGGAGTTGGATGACGCACAGGCAGAGCTGGACAAGGTGGAGGACTGCGAGTGGTATGTCCTGAGCCGGAATACCAACGCGGGCTTTGTGAGCTTCGGCCAGGACACGGAGCGGGTGAGCAACCTGGCCACCATTTTCCCGGTGATTTTCTTCCTGGTGGCGGCGCTGGCCTGCCTTACCACCATGACCCGAATGGTGGAGGAGCAGCGCACCCAGATCGGCGCCCTGAAAGCCATGGGCTTCTCCCGGCTGTCCATTTCAAAAAAGTATATCGGATATGCCTTTTTCGCCAGCCTGGTGGGCGGCATTTTGGGACTGGCCCTGGGCTGCACCCTGATCCCGGCGGTGATCGCCAACGCCTTCAACATCATGTACGCCATGCCTCCCCTGGAATTCCGGGAGCAGACGGTGCTGTGCGTGCTGGCGGTGCTGGCGGCGGTGGCGTGCACCACGGGGGCGGCGCTGTGGGCCTGCCTGTCCACGCTGATGGCCACCCCAGCCAACCTCATGCGCCCCCGGGCCCCCAAGGCGGGCCGCCGGGTGCTGCTGGAGCGGGTGGGCTTCATCTGGAAGCGCCTCACCTTCACCTGGAAGGTCACCATGCGCAACCTGTTCCGCTACCAGCGGCGGTTTTGGATGACGGTGATCGGCATCGGCGGCTGTACCGCCCTGATTGTCACCGGGTTTGGGCTCCACGAATCCATTTTCGACGTCCTGGACAAGCAGTTTGACGAGATCTCACTCTATGACGCCAGCATCGGCATTGATGAAAACGCCTCCCCCGGGGAGGTGGAACAGGTGGCTGACTACCTCCGGGAAAGCCCCTACGTGGCCCAGGCTACCTCCGCCCACCAATCCCTGGTGGAAGCCTCCGGCGGTGGGCGGGCCTACGACGCCTACCTTATGACCATCACCGATCTGGACGAGTTTACCCAATACATCGATTTGCGCCACCGGAAGGACGCCCAGGCCATCGTCCTGCCAGAGGACGGGGTGATTATCACCGAAAAGCTGTCCGAGCTGCTGGACCTGTCGGTGGGGGACGCCATCACCCTGGACGGGGACAAACGGGTGGAGGCCCCCATCCGGGACATCGTGGAAAACTACGTCTACCATTATGTTTACCTGTCTGACGTTTATTATGAGACTTTGTTCGGCGAAACTGCGGGGGACAACGTGATGCTGCTGACCTACACCGAGGAGGCCACCGCCGAGCAGTCCAACCTGGTATCCACGGATCTGATGGCCATGGATACGGTCCTGTCCTACTCCTATTTCGCCACCTTGCGGGATAACTTCACCAGCAGCATGGAGGCCATTGACTACGCGGTGGTCATCATCATCCTTTCGGCGGCGGCGCTGGCCTTCGTGGTGCTGTACAACCTCACCAATATCAATATCACCGAACGCACCCGGGAGCTGGCCACGCTGAAGGTGCTGGGCTTCTATGACAAGGAAACCACCGCCTACGTCTACCGGGAAAACGTGTTCCTCACCCTGTTCGGCATTGTCCTGGGCCTGGTGCTGGGCCGGTTCCTCCACGCCTGGATGGTGCTGACGGTGGAGGTGGACATCGTCATGTTTGGGCGCACCGCGCCGCCCTACGCCTACGTGCTGGCGGCGGCGCTGACGGTGGTATTCTCCGTGATCGTCAACATCGCGGCCCACTTTAAGCTGAAAAAGGTGGACATGGTGGAGAGTTTGAAAACCGTGGAGTGAGGAACAGCCAATTCCAATCTATCGGGAGTGTAAGAACCTGTATTCACAACCTCAATTCACCGTTTGGCCGGGTCTCTTTCCGCCATGCCGCGTTAAATTTTCTTGCAATAAACACAATGATTCCTGCGAAAATTTGCCTTGCCTGACGGGAAAATCCCTCGCCCATCCGCCGGTTTCGGCTGTGAATACAGGTACTAAGATAATAGACCTCTTTAGAAACTGATGGGGCTGATGACCCGTTTCAGCACAGCCAGCGCGCTATAGGCAGCCATATCCGGGCCGACAGTGCCAAGCTCCGTATAGATTTCCGCCCGGCCGAACGCTCCGGTCAGGCGGGTAGTGAAGCTGACACAGGACCCCGTCTCCACCGCAACAGGGGTGCGCTCCGTGCCGTTGGTGCCCAGCGCCACCGATACCGCCACATTCAAATGGTCGGGAAAGCTGTTGTATGCCTGAGCTGCGGTACCCTGGAAGCGATCCACCAGACTGCGCAGAGCGGGATCGCCCACACCGCTGCCGCTGGCCGGCTTGGTCTTGGTAAAGGAAACCGTAAGCCCGCCCATCAGCCGGGCCGTCTCCATGATATCGAAACCGCCCACCACGCCGGAGGCCAGATAAATATGGCGGCCGCAGGCCCTGGCCACGTTTTCCAGGCGTTGGTACAGCGTTGCATCACCAAAGGCGCCAGTAGAGACGGAGATCAGATCCGCCCCACCGGACAAAATGGTTTCGCCATACAGCTCGATACATTTCCCCGCCGCGGCCTCGATCACAAAATCCGGTTCCAGCGCCATCAGCGCCGAAATGTCTGCAGCCGCGGGGCAGGCCAGAGTGTCTGCCTGCTGGAGGCCCTCTTCCGGCGATCGGCCCATAACGCCCACCAGCTCCGCGCCCTGGACGGTCCCATCCCTCAGGGCTCTGGCCGCAATACTGCCCAGCCGCCCGCAGCCGATGACACAAACCTTTACCATTGCGCCCTCACCTCACTTATTCAGCGCCGCAAAGGTCAGCAGCCGCGCTTTTTTCGCCCGGGAGGCCCCGCTGTATTCCTCCTCGGGGACCAGCTGAAGCGCACCATAAGGACATACCTTCACACAGGCGGGCAGCATCCCCCGCTCCACCCGCTCCACGCAGCCGGTACACTTCGTCATCTTGCCGTTGTCATTGAAGCAGGGCGCGGAGAAGGGGCAGGCCATGGCGCAGCTGTGGCAGCCGATGCAGTTGGTATTGTCATACAGGGTAAAGCCGGTCTCCTCGTCCTTCCACAGGCAGCCCACCGGACAGCCCTCGATGCAGGGCGCCTGGGCGCAGTGCATACAGGCCATGGACAGGTAGGTGATCCGGGTGGAGGGGCTGGCGTTCTGCTCCACGGCAAAGCACTGGCGATAGGGCTTGTCGCCGTTTCCCAGATCGATATCATTCTGATCCATGCAGGCTACGGCGCAGGCGCCGCACCCAATGCACGTTTCCGTGTCCAGTACAAACAGATATTTCATGGCTGCACCTCCGCTTTTTCGATCCGGCACCGGAGCTGCTTGAAGCCGGGAAAGCCGGAGTATGGATCGAGATGGGTCAGGGGGATCAGATCGTTGGCGTTCGCCTGACGGTAACCGTGGTACATATTGATTTCACCAGGGGCGGAAACCGCCGTCAGGTTGGCCTTTACCCGGATGCGCCCGGTTTCGGTCACCAGATCGATATCGTCCCCCTGCCGGATACCCAGCCGCTGGGCGTCCTCCGGGTTGATGTCTGCCGCCGGGTCGGGGCGCAGGCTCCGCAGCCACGGCACGTCGTGGAGGCGGGAATGCACCGCATTGGGAATACGCCCGCCGGTCAGCAGACACATGGGGTACACCGTACCATCCGAGGGATCATAGCCTGCCTCGTAAGCTGGCAGGGGGTCGAGTCCGTGGCTGTCCTTATATTTGGCGATAGTCTCACTATAAAGCTCGATTTTGCCGCTGGGTGTGTGGATGGGTGTGTCAAAATAGCCCGGGGCCTTTGGGAGCGAGAGCTTCTGGGGGGACCCGGCGGCCTTGACCTGATCCAGATCTACCGGAACATCCCGGAACATCGCCTTAACGCAGGCGTCGTAGCCGGCGCGGAGCAGTCTGTCGTCCAGCCCCAGCGCCTCAGCCGTGGCGGCGATGATGGCCACATCGTCCCTGCTTTCATACAGCGGGGAGATGGCAGGGCTGGTGTAATTCACAAGACCCCCGGCATAGCATTTGACCTCACTGCGCTCAAAGGAGGTGCAGGCGGGGAGCACGATGTCCGCGTGTCGGCAGAAGTCGGTCCAGAAGATATCCGCCGCCGCCACAAAATCCATGGCGTCCGCCGCGTCCAGCAGCCGGCCCGACTCCAGGTACATCCGATGATTGACGCCGTGGGCGTACATGGCCCGGATGGGGTAGGGATCGCCGCTGAGGCTCTGCCGGATCAGATCCATGGACTGGGCCTCGGGGACCAACTCCGCCCACACAGGAAAGCGCTGGGCCCCTACCCTGGGCTTTGCGTTCGCAGGCTCCCGCTCCTGAATGAATTCCTCCTCACGGGTGTGGAAGCCGGCGGCCATGTCCACCGCAGTCTCAAAGGTGGGCAGAATCGTACCCGGTTTGCCCACGTTCCCGGTGAGCGCGTTGAGACAGATCACTGCCCGGTGAGTGGGGATGCCGTTGATGTGATGGGTCAGGCCGTTGCTTGGCTGGACCAGGGCGGTTTTTGCCGTGCCGATAAGCCGGGCCAGATGGAGGATATCTTCCGCAGGTACGCCGGTGATCCGGACAGCTTCGTCCACCGTATAGGCGGACACCATTTCCCGGTAGGCATCATAGCCGTGGACATAGTCCCTGATAAACGCCTCATCCGCCCAGCCGTTCTGAATGATCAGGTTGGCCACTGTGTTGGCCAGATAGCCGTCGCTCCCGGTCCGGGGACGGATGTAAAAATCGGCGCACTGAACCGCCGTCGGGGTGCGGCGGGGATCGATGATGACGGTCGTCCCTCCCTGCTCCCTGTACTTCAGGTAGTTTCGTCCCATGGGATAGGCGCTGACCAGCGGGTTACAGCCCCAGCCCACCAGTACATCGGGCATTCCCAGCACATCCGGGCGCATCTCACTGCCATAGGTCAGCTGCCAGCTCATCACCTCCGCCCGGTGGCAGGTGCTGGACTCGGTGAAGTAGTTCGGACTGCCGAAGGAATAGGCCAGGCGGTGCAGCCAGGGGCGGTACCATTTGGGATAGCCTGTCATAAAGGCCACCGCCTCCGGGCCGTATTGCGCTTTTACTCCGTTGAGCCTCGCGCCGATCTCAGCCATGGCCTCGTCCCAGGAGATCGGCTCAAACTTATCCTCCCCCCGCTTTCCCACGCGGCGCATGGGGGTTTGGATGCGGTCGGGGCGGTAGATGTACTGGCGGTTGGCGGCCCCCTTGGTGCAAAGCGCGCCGCCGTTGGTGGGGAAGCCTGGAGTGCCCTCCACCTTGATGACCACGCCGTCCTTGACGTAGGCGTCTACACCGCACTGGGGGCCGGGGGTGCAGATATCGCACATGGTGTGCCGGATTTCGATCCCGGTTTCCGGTCCGGGGATCTTTGCGCGGCACAGCCGTTCCAATTCACTCGTCATGATTTTCCGCCTCCTATGAGATTGAGGAACTCCCTGCTGATCCCCTGCCTGGCCATCAGACCCAGCTGTGCCGGGGTCAGCTGCGGCTGGCCGCCCAGCAGCCTTTTCGTCAGGTGATTCTTCAAAATTCCGCTGATCTGGTAATTTCCCAAAATATTGACGCTGTTCAGCTGCGTCCCGTCCAGGGCGATCTCCACCGTAAAATCCCTTCCCTGGAACAGGTGCCGCTGTCCAGGCAGGGCGGGGTCTCCCAGGCCGATAAAGTCCATATCAAAGAAATGGGTGATATTATGCAGGATGTTGCCGTAATAGCTGGTCCGGCACCCGGCCATATTCCTGCCGGCACAGTCACCCTGAGCGCCGGCGTTGGCCCAGAGGCCGATGATGGCCGTTTTTCCTGTCTGAAGGTTGATGCCTTCGCAGCAATCCCCTGCGGCGTACAAGCCGGGGCAGCTGGAGGCCATGTGCTGGTCCACGATGATGCCCCGGCCAATCTGGATGGGCTGGCCCTCCAGTGCCTGGGTATTGGACACCAACTCAAGATTGGCCCGGGTCCCGATACACAGACAGACCAGATCCGCCTTTAGCTGCCGCCCATCGGCCAGAAGCACACCCTCCGGCTGGATGCTGGACACCTGGGCGCCATAGATCTGACGGATGCCCAGACGATCCAGCCGCCCCTGGATCTCATGGGCGGTGCTCTCATAGGCCGCCAGCGGGAACAGGTAGGGCGCGCCGTCCGCAAGCGTCACCTCGATCCCCCGGCGGTGGAGCAGCTCCACCACCTTGATGCCCACCATGGAACCGCCCACCACCACCGCCCGGCGGACCGGCTCCTCCTCCAGCCTTTGGCGCAGGAGCTGGGTGTCCTCCAGGGTGCGTATCACAAAGAAACGGCCGCCGCCCTGGCGCAGCGGCCCTGGCACCAGCGCATTGGCGCCGGTGGCGATCAGGATCGCGTCAAACCCGCCCTCCGCCGTCCCATCCTCTAAAACGATGGTCTTTTCCTCTGCCAGTACCTGCCTCACCCTGCTGTGCGTGTGCAGGGTGAGCGCCAGGGACCGCTTGATCTCCGGTAAGGTGCCGAAGGGAAAGGCCGCGGAAAGGCGCAGGACATCTCCGGCGTAATAGGTGGTCAGCATGGGGTTGAAGGGGGGCTGCCCGTGGTCGCTGTAGACGACGATCTGTCCAGCCGGATCCGTCTGCCGAATGGCCCTGGCCCCGTGGTACCCCGCGCAGCCAAAGCCGACAATTGCGTATTTTTTCATATGCGCCTCCTGTGAAAGCAGGTTTTGCACGCCGGGAAATTCCAGCGTGCAAAACCTGTTTGGCTATCGCTGTGCGGCGGACCAGATCAGTCCCGTTTGCGCTCTACAACGGCCATACACTCGATTTCTACCAGGAACTCGGGACGGGCCAGGCATCCGGCCTGGAGGATAGTGCTGGCGGGGGGACAGTCCACCAGTTCGGGAGCGTACTGCTGATAGAACTTCAGCTCAGTGGCCCGCATTACGGGATAGTCCTTGATGTCCTTGAGCATGATGAAGGTCTTGAACACATTCTCCAGGCAGGAACCAGTGCTTTCCAGCACCTCCTTCATCTTGGTCAGGGCCACCCACATCTGATCCTCCATGGTATTGGTGGTGCAGCTTCCATCGTCAAAGCGCTGGGCGGTCATGCCGGACACATAGGCGATGTTGTCCACCACCACGGCGTTGGCATAGATGGGGGTGCCAGGGGCCACATTGGGATACTTCTGCTCCACGCCCTTCACGTAGCAGGGATACTTTTTGATTTCACTTGCCATGATCGTTTACCTCCAAAATATTTAATTATTTCGCAGCATGGCGCCGATTTGGGCCATGTCATCGCACTGTTCAACGCTGGCCAGCGCGTCTGCCGCCTTCTCCAGCGCGTCGGGGGACAGGGAGGGTGCGGCCTGGATGAGAAAGCGCTCTTTGAACTGCTGGGGTGTCATCATCATGCGGGGATGGCCCAGGTGCCCCTCCATCGTCTTGGAGTATTCCTTGCCGCCGTTGGTCTTGATGGTGACGGTGATGACAGGGTGGTGCCCCTGCTGGAAATTCTTGAAGCACTTGGGCATATACAGCATTTCACTGCCGCCGCCATGGATCTTGCCCGCCAGGGCCAGTAACTCCGGATCGTGGAGCTTTGCCTCGTCGCACCAGTTGGAGCCGGGGGTGCGGTCCAGGATGAGGGCGGCCAGCATAAACGGAATGGAAAACTGGCCCTGCATCATGGAGGAGTAGCCTTCGGGGGAGTAGTACATCCGCAGGAACGTGGGCGGGTCCACAACGATCTCTGCAATATCCTCTTTGCGGATGTCGTGGGAACTGAGCAGTTCTTCTGTCAGCTCCAGCGGCGTCTGGATCCATATATTGGCCGGCCAGTGCTTCAGCAGGGTCTCCATGGTCAGCCAGCGCTTGCCCAGATCCTTGGTGTACCAGTCGGGGGAGGGGGACACGCACATATGGTTTTCAAAGCTCCAGGGATCGTCCAGGGCGTCGGTATAGTTGGAAACACCCAGCTTGACATTCATGGCAGCCACCACGCCGTCCATGGAACGATAGCCATGCTCATAGTGGTAGGCGTCGCTCATGGTCACATGGTGGAGCTGGCCGGGGACGGTACAGTTGGTGGCGCCGAAGCCCAGGGCCTGGTTGACCTGCTCCGCGTTGAGCCCGTACAGCTTGGCCGCAGGCAGCACGCCGGCGAAGCTCTGCCAGGAGGTCAGGCCCCAGCCCTTGTAGTTGGGCCAGTTTTCCGGGGGCTGCACCGCCATGGCGATGCGCTGGTAGACCTCATAGGCGGCCACGATGGCGGTGATGTAATCCTTGCCGCTCTTATGCTCCGCCTCCGCCACAGCAAAGGCCACGGGGACAATGCTGGCGGAGGGATGGCCTGTCCAGGAGCAGTCTTCCCAGTCCAGCGCATCGGCCAGGGTGCTGTTGCAGAAGGCCGCGCCAGCCACGGAGCTTTTCTCTCCAGTGGTCCACAGGGTGGCGCCGCCCTCGCTGACCACGCCGCCGGTGAAGCGGCCCAAGGCCACGCTGCGCTCGCCGATGGGCGTCCCCTTGGCGGCCAGACCCACGCCTACGGTCTGCATGGCAATGAACTTGGCCCGCTCCCGCACCTCGGGCGGGATGCTGTCATAGGTCAGATCGGCGGTAAATTCGGAAAGGGTATGGGTATAACTGGTTTTGATCTCGTCTTGATTGACACGAAAGCCCATGAGATTTTCCTCCTTCAAAAAGTTATTTCATCATGTTTGGCAGAAACATCGAGATCTGCGGGACAAAGCAGATGACCCAAGCCACCACAAACAGCACAATGATAAAGGGCACCACCGATTTCGCCACAAAGCCGAAGCTCTTTTTCGAGACCTGCACCGTAACGAACAGGTTTGTGCCGAAGGGAGGCGAGATATAGCCCATCTGAGAGGCCAGCACCGCCATGATGCCAAAGTGAATGAGCTCCACGTCGTACATATTGAGCAGCGGCACCAAAATGGGCGCCAGAATGACGATCAGCGGGATGGTATCCACAAAGCAGCCTGCGATGAACAGGAAAATCATCAGTACAATCAGCAGCATGAACTTGGAGTCAACCATGCCGGAGATGACGTCCACCACCATGGCGGGGATCTGCTTGGTGGTGATAAAATAGCTCAGCGCGGTGGCGGCGCCGATAATCAGCAGCAAAGAAGCCGCCTGTACCACGCCGTCGTAGAAGTATTTCACCATCTCCTTGAACTTCAGGGTCCGGTAGATGAACTTTTCGATGAGCAGCACATATACCGTGGAGATGGCCGCCGCCTCGGTGGGGGTGGCCCAGCCGGTGTAGATCGAGCCCAGCACGATGATAGGAAACAGGATCGCGGGGATCCCCTTGACGAAGATGTGCAGGGCCTCCTTGCGGCTGTACTTCACCCGGGTTCCCAGATTTCCCCGCTTGCAGCGGATGAACACATAGAGGCACCAGGCCAGCGCCAGAAGGATGCCGGGAATAAAGCCTGCCATGAACTGCTTGCCCACGGAGGTGCCCATGGCTACGCAGAACATGACCATCGGTGCGCTGGGCGGGATGAGGATGCCCAGAGACCCGCCGCAGCAGATAGCGCCCACATTCATCTCCTCCGGGTAGCCCAGCTCCTTCAGCGCGGGGATCATCAGGCTGCCTACGGCCACCACGGTGGCCATGGATGAGCCGCTGATGGCGGCAAAGAAGGCGCAGGTGGCGATAGAGGCAATGACAGGACCGCCGGGCAACCGGCCAAAAATCACGTTCATGCAGTCCACCAGGCTCTCCGAGGTCTTACCTTTGGAGGCGATGGAGCCGGCCACGATGAAGAACGGCACTGCCAGCAGGGTGGTGGAGTCAAGGCCGGTAAACATCTGTTGGGAGATGACCTGCAGGCTGGTAGAGCTGAACAGAGTTACGCCGGCAGTGGCCGTCATCAAAACGGTGCTGAAAATGGGCAGCCCAAGGATCAGCAGGACAAAGAACAGGATGACCAGCATGATCATGCAGACTCACCTCCCTGATCCGGCTCGTCGCCGGGCTTCTGGCAGTAAGCAATGTCCCGGGCCTGCATGATCAGTTTGACAATGCTGCGGACGGTCATGCCCAGAAAGCCGATGGGGATGAACATAAAGAACACATAGACGGGGACCTTCAGCGTGGCAGTCATGGCGCTGAGTTTGAGCATACTTTGCAGCTGCCGGAAGGCATAAAAGGTCATATACGCAGAAAAAACGGTAAAGATCAGGGTGGAAACCACCTCTACGATCATACGGACACGCCCCTTCAGCAGGGACAGCACGCTGTCCATTCTGGGATGATTGCCAAGCGTCACGCCGATGGAGGCGCCGATAAAAGTACAGACTACCAGGATATACCGGTTCAGCTCCTCCAGCCAGTTGAAACTGAATCCAAAGAGCTTGCGTCCAAATACGTTGATCACTACAAATACGGTGGCAAAGAAGAAAATGGCGAAGATGAAGTATTTTTCAACTTCCGAAAAAATGTCATATATCTTTTTCAGCGTTTTCATTCAGGCCGTCACTCCTTTCGGGATGCTGCTGAAGCGTCCCAGGCGGTTGGAATTTGCAGGGCGGATGCCGCCTTCTGGCGGCGCCCGCCCTGTTTTGGGATCCTGGATCGCAGCGTGTTAACGCTTTGCATCTACCAGCTCGACAAACCAGTCATAGTACTCCTCGCCGATGACGCTGCGGTACTTCTCATACAGGGGCTGGCTTGCATCGATCCACTCCTGACGCTGGGCGTCAGTAAGCTCGATCATTTCCACGTTGTGTTCCTTCATCTCCTCGAACTGCTTCTCATACAGCTCGGGCAGTTCCTGAATGGCAACTGCGCAGGCTTCCTTCCATGCCTGGTGGATGGCGTTCTGGGTGTCGCTGTTCAGGGAGTTCCACAGTTCCAGGTTCATGAAGGTGGGTTGACCGTGGAACACATGATAGGTTTGGGTGCTGTAGTCGATGACCTCGTAGAACTTCATGGACAGGTTTCCGTCATTGGAGTTTTCCAGACCGTCCACAACGCCCTGCTGGATGGCGGTGTAGGTCTCGCCATAGGCAATGACGGAGCTGCCGAAGCCCCACAGGTCCATCATGTCGGTGTAGATAGTGCCGTCCATGACGCGCAGGACCTGACCCTTGGCATCGGCCGGGGTGGTGACGGATGCCTTGGTGCCCAGAGTCCGGGGCGCATAGAAATCCTCGCCCAGGTACTGCATCCCGATGGTGTTGGCGATCTCATTCATCTTGTCGTAATACTCATCCGAGGAGATGACACGGTAAAAGTGCTCCACATCGTCAAACAGGAAGGGCAGGCACAGGGCATTGAATTCGGGCAGAACGGTGGCCACCACGTTGGCGGAGATGGAACCCTGGTGGATCGTGCCGGCGGCTACACCTTCCAGCGTTACCTTCTCATTGCCCAGGGTGCCGCCGGGATAGTACTCATAGGACACGGCGCCGCCGGTGTACTCCTTCACCAGATCGCCAACCTGCATATGCCACTTCTCATCCTCACTGTTTGCGGGAGGCGCGTAGCCCCACTGGAGCTTGACGGGGTCGATGTCCGCGCCGGAATCCGTGTGTCCGGGCGCACCGGAGGTGGGGTCGCTGGGCGTGCTGCCCCGATCTCCGCCGCAGCTGGCCAGCAGAGCCAGCAGCATAGCGGCGGACAGGAGCAGTGCGGTGAGCTTTGTGTGATTTTTCATCTTACTTCCTCCTTAATAATGTACAGTCTGGTTTTGACTATCGCCGTTTTGCAGATAGCTGTTGATCTCATGCGGAGTAGATCCGGTAATGCCCAAATCCTCCAGCTTCAATCCTTGGTCAAAGTAGTCTTCTCCGTTGACTGCCCCGGCGATCTGCACCAAGGCGTGGACAGTAGGGGTGGCAATGCCCAGGCGCTGGGCCAACTGCATCAGGATGGAGTCCCCAATGGTGGCGTCCTCCACGATATAGCGGTGCTTCATGCTGCTGGGACCGGCCAGACTGCGGAAGCAGTCCAGCTCCGGAAATTTGTCGTACTGGACCAGCCGCTCCATATGATCGGTGTGGATGACCATGCGGTAGCCCATGGCGTCCATAACCTGCTTCTTCTCCTGCTCCACAGACTTTTGGCAGCTGATCACCCCGGCGGACAGGCCGTCCCGGTACAGCGCGAATTTCGGATTACGCTCTACCCCGCAGGTGTTGAGCAGGGAACCCGCCAGATGGATGACCACATTGGGGGCGTTGAGGGCACATTCAAAAACATTCCTGGCTGGGGTGCAGGGATAAAACCTGGACACGCGTTCGATCAGTCGTTCGTTGTCCATGGCCGGGAAGGCCGCCACCGCCTTTGCCTTATATTGTCCTGCGGCGATGGCCATCCCGTGCTCCAGCATACGGCAGGAGAACATATTCCCGCTGGTCTCACCCACCACCGCCCGGCAGTCAGGGCCAAACGCCCGCTTGAGCCGGATAGAGCCAAAATTGCCCGCGGAGAGCAGGATCGCCGTATCATCCGTCACCAGCGGCTTCAAATCGCGGGCCAGCTTTTCATGCCGCCAGGCTACCATGGACACCACGAGCAGCTCTGCTCCCTCCAGCGCCTGGGCCAGATCGTCGGTGATCAGGTCCGGCTTTGCAAAGCCGTTGAGGCCAAGACCGGTCATCTCCACCCCGCCATTGTCTATAATGCCCTGAATATTTTCCTTCCAGAATCCCTGCTCCTCATAAAGGCTGACGGAGAATCCCCGCAGCTTCAGCTCCGCCGCAATATAACAGCCTGTGCCGCCTCCGCCCAGAACAGCTACCTGCGTCATTCTTCACCACTTCCTTTGGTTGATTTTCTGCCGCCCCGGCGGCTCAAAGTGTAAACAGCTTTCCCAGCCCCACATCGTCCCGGACAGAAACCGCGCGCAGCGCGCCCCACAGCGAAGCCTGATTGCTTGTGACTACGGGCAGGCCGAAATCCCGTTCCATCATCCGGATCCCGTGGGCCACGCCCAAACCGGTGCAGCTGATAAAGACCGTGTCCGCGCCAGGAGAGAGCACCTCTCGGGTCAGGTGGTACATCTGAGATAATGGGGTGTGGGGCATCTGGTTCGGATCCAGGTTTTGCAACCCTTTGATCTTCAGCACCTCGAAGCCGTTATCCTCCAGGAATTTCTGCTCAATGCGGTTGACCTCGTCGATGTACGGTGTGGACACCACTACCCGGCGGGCCCCCAGCGCTTTCAGCGCCTGAATCACAGCGGAGGACGTGGTCATCGCCCGGATGCCGGTGGCGTCCTCAATGCGCCGGATCAGCTCCTGATCGTAGCCGAAGCCCTTGATCAGGCTTCCGCTGGTACAGCCAAACATGATCACATCAGGCGATCCGGTGGCCAGCAGTCTGGCTGCCACATCCACCCGGCTGCCCATCTCGCTCAGCCCTGCTGGGTCCACCCGCTCGAACAGCACCCGCTGCGTCATGACTGCCACGCCTTCCGGCGCGTACCGGTGGAAATCGCACTCAGGGTTTGTCCCGTTGCCAGGCATGATCAGCCCGATCTTTCCCCGCCAGCCCAAATACATAACCATCACCCCGCACAGTTGATTTGCACAATTTACAACGATATCCTTGGCTTTCATTATAGCAGTTTGACCCTTGTTTGAGAAATATCAATCTGAAATGATGGATCCGAATTTATGACTATGTGTAATTAATCCACAAATCCGCTCACTAAGCAGTGCGTCGTTTGGGCCTTTGATGCAATTATTCGGCATTTGCACTGGGAAATTGTTTGGTTTGACAAAAACAGACATACCGTTTACAATGTTTTTATTACGATACAGCCCGAAAGGAGGGCCGTATATATGTTCATGCAGGAGATCCGCTGTTTTATTGCTGTGGCGGAGTGTTTGAATTTTACCACCGCGGCCAATCGACTCTATATGTCTCAGCCCGGACTGAGCCGGATCATCTCCAAGTTGGAGCACGAGCTGAATGTGCGCCTATTTATCCGGAGCACGCGGAGCGTCAACCTCACCCGGGCCGGGGAACGGTTTCTGTCCACCTGCCGGGACTTTATCCGCCCAGTGCGATACGCTGACTGCGTTTAGTCCCCAGGACAGCCTTACCCTGTCCGGCAGCCTGACCATCGGTATTGGCGATCTGGAGGAAAACCGCTACCTGCCGCAGATCATCAACGAATTCTCAGCGTGTCATCCGCTGTGTGATCTGTCGGTGCGCAGGTATAATCCGGAGGAGCTTTTGGGTGCTATCAGCAGCGGCGGTGTGGATTTCGGCGTAGCCACCTCCTATACTATCCCGGAGAAGGGCTTTCAGTACAAGGTCTATTACCCCTCCCCGCTGATGTTGGTGGTGCCCCCAGGGCATAGGCTGGCCAACCGGGAGACGGTGAAGATCAGCGAGCTGAAGGATGAAAACTTCCTGTCCATCTACCGCAATTCCAGCCGTGCCATTAACCGCATCCAGCAGATCTGCGCCAAGGGAAATTTCTATCCCCGCATCGTCAAGGAAACCAACTGCCTGTCCACCCTGTTTATGCTGATCTCTGCCAATATGGGCATCAGCATCCACTTTCAGCTCCACAAGGATGCATGCAAGCATGATCTGCGCTTCGTGCCGCTGGATTTGGAGGACGGCAGCCAGGAAGAAAACGAAGACGGCGCTGCCCTGATTTGGAAAAAGGACAGCACCAACCCGGCGCTTCAGCCCTTTATCCGCTGTGTGGACGTATGTATCGAGCGTTTCCGCCAGGAGGCAGAGCGGCGGCCTCCTTTGTAACCGACGTCCTTGCCCTTGCGGCGCCGGTCCTGAAAAACTTGCGGGCCGAAGCCGTTTCCCGAGAAATCTGACATCACGCTTTTGCTCAAATTCTGGGTAAACATTGAACGGTGGCCGCATATTGCAGCCGCCGTTCTCCTCTTGCTGTACCTTGCTTTTTGCCGCTTATGGGAATCGACGCACTGAATCCATTTTCCGCGCTGTGGGACAGGCTGGATAATGTACTTTTTTGAATCGGGATTGGAAGCTGCTCAGGGCAAGGGTATAAAAGAATTGGGAATCCAGAAAAAGTTATGTAAAAGGGGACAAGCGATCGTCAAAAAGCAGGAGCAAATCAAGGGTTTGATGGTTACGGTCCTGTTCTCAAAATCGCTTGACTTAATAGCAAATATATTATATCAACAAATAATATGTCCATGGCGGATTTAACAACCTTTCAGGGGGGAAACGGTATATAGTTCGATTTGAGTTTGGAGATAACAGTGATTAGCAAAAAATAAAGGATAAACCGCCCACTTTTTAGGTAAGAGATATAGCGCTTTCCCTCGCCTTTCAAAAGGTTATAGAAAAAGCACAAAATCTTCGGGTTTTCCGAAGATTTTGTGCTACTAATGGCACCCGCGGGAGGATTCGAACCTCTGGCCTACCGCTTAGGAGAAGCCCCCGTGTGGTGGCGGCGGTTACTCACCCCCCCGCAAACCCTTGCAAACACTCACTTTTTTAATTTCATTGCCCACGATTTGCCACGGTTTCTGGCTAATCACGGCCATTTTTCAGGGCCGCAATTAGCAAGGGGGCGAAAAACCGCTTGGCGGTTCAGCGTTCAAAACTTCTTGCCTTTGCAATACTGTAACAGTGTTTTGAACATTACTGCCGTTCCAGCAAATCTATATATTTCTGACGTTCGCCCTCCGGGACTTTCAACGCCGCCATAGCTTGCTCAATAGTGAGGCTCATTGTTTCCATAAGATTTTTGATAGAGGCCAAAATAGCGTCTGTCATACCTTTGGCTATTCCCTTTTCCATTCCTTATTCCATAACGCCCTTGCTCAGATTGCACATGACCGACACCTCCCTTTCCATTGTCTGTGTCATTTGTATGTCGTAATCATCGTGTAAGATTTTCCGCTTCTCCGCTTCGCTGGTTTCGTTGGAGAGAAGCACATCCAGCATCCGAAGTACGCCGTCATAGTTTGCCCCATCCGGCCCGCCAAGGCACAGCATGATGATGGACAGCAAATCATAATTCCTGACGGGTTCTTTGCCCTCGCCTACCAGGTGTTCCTCCACCAGCCGATACCGGGTGATGGTATTCTCCCGATACTGCGGCGGTTTCATGCAAATCCAGATGGAGTAGACCTTCTTGATTTTCTCATAGTGGGGGCCGGTGAACTCCCGGCCATACTGGGAAGAAATCATCCGACAGCAATAGTATATGCCCCGCTTCACCAGCGGACAGCCGGGGTAAAAATCATTCTGGGCTTCCACGTTGATAATGAGGGCAATCCGTTCCTCGGAGCCGGGGACGATAGCGCGGAAACGAATGTCATAGGTGACTGTTCCCTCACGCACCGATTTGTCCTCGGTGTCCATGCCGCTGATAACTGTGCTGTCCTTATCCGGCAGCACCGGGACGGCGGACACCTGGGGTTGGCCCTCTATGTACTTTTCGGCAATGTCGTTGACATCGCACTCTTTGTATTCTTCCAGGCAGGACTTCATAATCCGCGCCAGGATTGCCTTTTCAGACAGGACACGCTTGCAGGCGGCATCATAGCCCGCACTGTCGTCCGTGATGTGCAATCCCTGAGCGATTGTCATTTCCCCGTCCACCGTCCTCACCGTCTTTCACTTCATTCTACCACAGCTTTGCCGGAGCGTCCACTGTTTTTTGCTGTTTGGCGTTGGCAAAGTCAGTTGACACAATAGAGTTTCCAATATTGACTTGTCTATGTCAATTATGCTATACTTTGTCAATCCACAGGCATAGAGAGGAGAAGTCATCATGAAAGAGAAAATGAAAAGAATACTGGATTAAATCCACCACTATAATTCTTCGGATATGGCATTCTTTACTTTTGGGCTTAGTAAGGAGACAGAATATGATGCTTTGGTAGTCGCTCCGAGTTATACACCCTATAAGCTGAAAATGGATCAATACTGTAAGGTAACAACACTCCAGGAAGGTGCATATATTGCTGGCTATCTTGTTGAAAAAGATGGTATGAAGATAGCGTGGATAAAAATTGGCTCATCCGATTCCAATTGTATTGACTATATTGCCGTTTGTGCAGAACTGAACTTTAAGAAAATGGTTTTTATTGGAGCGGTAGGCGCATTGAAAGATAGTTTTAATCTTGGCGATATATGTACCCCTGAGTATTCTATCTCTGGAGGGTATGCAAATACATACTTGAAAGAATCAATCAAAGACTATGTACCATTTGAAAAAGTGACTCCTGATATGAAATATGTTGACCATGTCATTTCCATTGGAAAGGAACATGGCTATGTGGTCAGAAAAGCCTCTGTTTTTTGCACGGCATCCATTGCTCTGGAATACTATCATTTGGATGAAATTAAGAAGTTTGATACTGATTTAATAGAGATGGAAACCAGTTCGTTTTATCTTATGGCAGATTTTCTGGAAATTCCAGGTATTGCATTGCTTGTCGTATCAGATAATTCGGCAACTGGTGCTGCACTTGTAGGAAGAACAGAAGAACAACAAAAGAGATATGATGAAGGCAGAAACAACATATTACCTAATTTGATTTTGACAGTGGCAAGAGATAAGTAGTTCTCGCTCCAGTTTATTGGGGAGTTGAGAATCCCGCCGCAAAGCAAGGGCGCACCTCTATACATGGTCGCAGACCATGTATAGAGGTGCGCCCTTGCGGGATGAGGGGCCCGACAGAAAATTTTGTGTAAACGCAGACAAGCTGTCGTCAAGAAAAGAGGAG
>CAJTVM010000047.1 GCA_910579595.1 uncultured Oscillospiraceae bacterium | reverse complement strand
GCCGCTTAAACAATTTTTCCCTTCAATTTTTGTCTAACTTTTTGGGGGCACTTCAGATATAGTCCGGCGGGCGGGGTGTTTTTGATGTAGATGTGCGGCGGGTTTGGAAATCAGCCCTTTACGCCGCCGGAGGCCAAGCCGCTGACCAAGTTCTTTTCAATACACATGAACAGGATGACCACTGGGATAATGGCGAAGATGGAGGCGGCAAACAGGTACTGCCACTCGATCATGTTGTAGCCATTGAAGGTGTTGATGCCTACCGTCAGCGGCTTGAGGGTGTCGGTGGCGATCAGGCACAGGGCTACGGTGTACTCGTTCCATGCGTTGATGAAGATGAAGATCAGGGTGGTAACGATGCCCGGGGCGGCCACGGGCAGCAGCACCCGCATCATGGCCTGCACCCGGTTGCAGCCGTCAATGGTGGCGGCCTGCTCCATTTCGGCGGATATGCCGATAAAGGTACCCCGCAGCAGCCAGATGGTGAACGCCTGGTTGAAGGCGGCGTTGATGAAGATTAGGCCCCAGATGCTGTCCGTCAGGCCCAGGGCCTGCATGACCTGGTAAATGCCGATGAGCAACACCACGGGGGCAAACATCTGGGAGACGATGACGAAGCCCAGAAAAGCGGTCTGGCCCTTGAATTTCATGCGGGCCAGGGCGTAGGCGGCGGGAATGCCGCACACCATGGCGATGAGGGTGGAGCCGCTGGCAATCAGGATGGAGTTGAGCAGATAGCGCGCCATGGGCGCCCGGCTCCAGATTTCAATGAAGTTGGACCATAGGGCGGTGACGGGCAGGATCGTGCTGCCGGAGAAGATCTCCACCCGGTTTTTCAGCGCGGTGCACAGCATGGCGAAATAGGGGTACAAAGTGATAACGCACACGTCCAGCACCACGAAGTACAGCAGCACCCGCAGGATGACCTTTTTTGCGGAAACCGGCTTTTTGACGGTGGTTCCGGGGGAATTGCTCATAGATCGCCATCTCCTTTCCGCAGGGTATAGATCATGTAGACGCTGGCGCAGATCAACAGGATCAGGAAGCCGATGACAGACACTGCCGCCGCCTCACCGCTCCGCCCATTATAAAAGGCCAGCTTGTACAGGTAGGTAACCAGGGTATCCGTACGGTTGGCCGGGTCACCCTTAGTCATGGTCCAGATGATGGGGAAGGAGTTGAACACATAGATGATATTCAGCACGGTGGACACGGTCAAAGAGGATTTGACCAGCGGCAGGGTGATTTTAAACAGCTTTTGCCAGTAGGTGGCCCCGTCCACCGTGGCGGCCTCGTAATAGGAGCTGTCGATGCTCTGAAGGCCGGACAGGACGCAGAATGTGACAAAGGGGATGGTGACGAAAATGCCGCAGGCAATTTCCCAGGCGAAGTAGGCTTCTGGCGAGGGCGTCCAGTTCATCGGCTGGCTGATGATGTGCAGCTTCATCAGCAGGGTGTTCAGGGTGCCATAGTCCTTGTTGATAATGAAGCCCCATGCGCTGGCCTGGATGACCAGTGTGGTGGCCCAAGGGAACACCACGATGGCCCGGGCGATTTTCCGGCCGCGAAACTTGTTGTTCAGCACCAGGGCCAGCATGAACCCCAGCAGGGTGGACAGCACCACCACCGCGATGGTCCACACCAGGGTATTTTTCAATACCAAGGCGAAGGTGGGGGTTTTGACCACCTTGATGAAGTTTTCGAAGTTGTTGAAACCTTTGAGCTGGTTGGTTTTGGTTACCTTGTTCAAGGCCATCCGGAACACAGAGATGATGGGGATCAGGATAAAGACAGCCATCAAAATGACGCTGGGGGCGATCCAGATGTACGGCTCGACTTTACGGAACACCCTTTTGCCGGAACCAGCGTCCGTCTTGACTGGGACGGTCTTGGGTGCGGTTGTTTTACTCACGGGGACACCTCCCTATTTTCTCCCGCTTAGGCTTCCTCCGGCCGCTTTCCAAGGGCGGAACCCTTCCGCGTTTGGAAAACGGCTGAAAGAAGCCGCGGGCCAGGCCGCCTTGGCCTGGCCCGTGGCAGCTGCTTTTCTGTTTTTGCGCGCGTACGGCTTAGCCGGCGATCTCAGCCTGGAGATTGTCCAGCAGCTCCTGGACGCTGCCGCCCAGAAGGGCCTGCTGCTCGGCATTGATGACGCCCTGCTTCACATCGGCCCACTCGGCCTTGGCGGTGGGATAGAACTTGCAGGAACCCACGATGTCAACCCAGGGAGCCATGCTGGGATCGGAGGAGGCAACGATCTCGCCGCCGGCCTTGGTGGCGGGCAGGAAGCCTTCCATCAGCACCCAGTCGGAGTAGCGCTCGTCCTCATAGAAGAAGTCGAAGAAGGTCTTGATGGCCTCGATCTTCTCATCGGAGTGGTCGTTGTCGAAGCACATGAAGCGATCCATAACGCCCGCGGATACGGAGGGGTTGCCGCCGTTGGTGGGGATAGCGGCGAAGTTATAGTTGATCTGCTCCTCCTCGGGGGTGTTGGCCTTGGCGTAGTTGTCGGCGATGTAGGTGGGGATGGAGTTGGGGCCGATGACCATGGCCAGCTTGCCGGCGCCAAACAGGTCCTGCAGGTCGTAGCGGGTCTCGTTGGCGGGGTCGGAGTTGGTGTAGCCATCGTTGACCAGGCTGATGGCGTACTCAATGGCTTCCACATTCTTCGGATCGTTCAGAATCCAGTTGCCATCGGCATCAGTGAAGTCGCTGCCGTTGTTCCAGATGTAGTAGGCGAAAGCGGCCTGGCCTTCGTCGGTGGTCATGTCGATGCCCCAGGGGTAGATGCTGGAGTCATAGGCCTTGATGGCCTCGCAGGCGGCCTTCAGCTCGTCCCAGGTGGTGGGGACTTCCACACCGGCGGCCTCCAGGATGTCCTCGTTGTAGTACATGGCGCGGGCGGAGGCCAGATCGGGAATGGCCCACACGGTGCCGTCCACCACGGACTGCTCCAGGAACGCGTCATAGAACTTGGCGTAGGTCTCCTCGGATACGTAGTCCTGGGCGGGGAGGAGCAGGTCATCAGCCTGATAGTCGGCAAACACATCGATGTTCAGGATGTCGGGGGCGTTGTTGCCGCCCAGACGGGTGTTGACCACGGTATAGATGTCGTTCCAGGAGACAACCTCAACGGTCAGGTTGATGTTCCCGTTGGCATCGTTGAATTCCTTCTGGAAGTCGGCCCACCACTGCTTGGTGTTCTGGCCGTACTCGGCGGCGATGACGTTGATGTCGATCTTGTCGCCGCTGGGCTGCTCGCCCTGGCTGTCGTCGGGCTTCTGAGTCTCCTCAGTGCCGGGGGTGCCTTCGGCGGGGGGGTTGGAGGCGGCGCCGCCGCCACCGCCACAGGCCATCAGACTGAACGCCATAGCCAGCGCCAGCAGCATTGCAAGAATTTTCTTCATTTTCATTCTCCTTTTTCAAAGTATCCCATCCTGCCGTCTGTAGACGGGGACGGGAACAGGCGCGTATGCAAAATAAACAAACACGCCTTGTTAATTAGAATTATACTTGGACGTTCTGATAATAAATAGGTGGCAGCGTCCGCTTTATAGAAAAATCGTACGAAGATGAAAATTCGTACGATTTTAATGAAAATTTCATTGTCCCCCGTCAGGAAACGGGGTTTGGTTCTCAGAGACGGTCCGTGCGGTTTTGCGGAAACGGCTGGGCGTCATGCCGGTGACGGAGCGGAATACCTTGGTAAAATAGTTGTAGTCGCTGATTCCCACCTCCTCCGCGATGGCGGAGATGGGAAGGCTGCTCTGGAGCAGCAGGCGTTTGGCGGCGATGATGCGGCGCTGGGCGATGAGCTGGGACAGGGTCTGCCCGCCGGACAGCTCTTTGGCCAGAGCGCACAGCTTGGTGCGGCCGATGTGCAGCGCCTTGGAGATTCCCGCCAGGGACAGCTTTTCCATGTAGTGCTGATCCAGGTACAGCGACAGCTTTTGCAGATCGCTCTGCTCCGCGTCCAGGATCAGGTTTTCCAGCCGGATATAGGCGGACAGGGCTTCCAGTGTTTCGGAATAGGCTTGCAGCTCCTGACTGGAGTATTGTCGGAATTGGAGAAAGGCGAGGTGCAGCTCCTCCAGATCGCCGGACCACCAGTCCAGCATGGCGCGGGTGTTTTCCCACTGGTCCCCAAGGGTGGAATCATCCAGAAAACAGCCGAAAACCAGCCAGGCAAGGGGTTTTTCCCTGTTGTAAAGGGGCATCAGCGCCTCGCAGATCCCCAGATGGCAGCGGTAGAACTGGAAGCCCCCGCTGGCGCTGTAAGTCCGCACCTTCCACATATCGCACTCCACGCAGCGCCTGTGGCCCTCGGGGTTGTCGTTAATCAGCCTGCAAAAGGGAGGATGGCCGCCAAACAGGTAGTTGTCCCGGCCCTGGGCGTCCAGGATGTTGGCGGGGACGCCGGTGAGGACGTACAGGTTGGCGATGAGACTGCGCAGGCGCTTTTCATCGAACAGCGGATTCATTCCGGCGTCACCCCCTTAATAATGATGGTGCGCTTTGCCTGCGGCGAAGCGCACACAGGGTGTACACCCTGTGTGCGTAATACATATTCAAGCAGAAACCAGCGTCAGCCCTTGCGGTATTTGGCCACAATGGCCTCCAGCTCGTCCCAGTGGGCCTCCATGTCCGATACCAGCTTGCACTGGGTGCGGCAGCGGTCCAGATTGTGGTGCTCCCGGGCGATATGGAAATATTCGTCCCCTACCAGGTAGTCCGTCAAGAAACGGATGCCGCATTCCAGCGTCATCAGCTTGGCCCCCCAGGGGAGATAGGTGATTTCCTCATCGGTGAGAGCGCCTCCCGCGCCGTCCAGGAACGCCTTGGCGTAGACCTCGAACAGGCCCACGTCCAGGTTTACCTTGCTTAGATCCGTCTCGTCCTCGGCGCTGTGGTTGGCCCCAAACCGGATGGAGTCGCCAAAATCGTTGATGGACAGGCCGGGCATGACGGTGTCCAGATCAATGATGCATACGCCCTCGCCGGTCTTGTCGTCCATAAGGACGTTGTTCAGCTTGGTGTCGTTGTGGGTCACCCGCAGGGGCAGCTTCCCCGAGCGCATGGCGTCCAGCGCCACCGAGCAGTCCGCTTCCCGGTCCAGCATGAATTTGATCTCAGGCTGGCACAGGGCTGCGCGGCCCAGTTTATCCGCCGCCACGGCGGCTTTCAGCTTGGCAAGGCGGTCCTCGGTATTGTGGAAGTTGGGAATCGTCTCGTACAGGGTGTCCGCCGGGTAGTCCCGCAGCAGCCGCTGGAACCGGCCAAAGGCCCGCCCCGAGGCCGCGAACAGCTCCGGCGTTTCCGCCGACTGGTAGCAGATGGTGTGCTCCACAAAGGGGTACAGCCGCCACGCGCCCCCCTCGGAATCCACGAAGTAGGGCTTGCCATTGCGGGGGCGGATGACCTCCAGCGCCTCCCGGCCCCGATCCCCGCCGGCCTTTTCAATCTCCCGGCCCAGGTAGTCGGTGACGCCGATGATGTTCTCCATGAGCTGGTCGGGCCGCTTGAAGGCGGCAGGGCTCATGCGTTGGAGTATGAACCGGCGGCAGCACAGGTTTTCCGGCTGGGTGTGCACCACAAAGGTGTCGTTGATGTGTCCCTGGCCAAAGCGGATTGCGCCGACCACAGGCGCGCCGAAGTCGAAGGCTTCCAGCGCCTCGTGCAGGGCTTTTTGTATCTCTGCCATGTTGCGGCCTCCCTCAATCTTTGTTGATGGATATCTCTTCATCTGCCATTATTTTAAGCGGGCCGGGGCGGAAAGGGAATATGTGATTGTATACATTATGTGCACTTTCGTCCGTTGCAGAGGAAAACGGGGACGGGCTTGCGCCCGTCCCCGTTAGGTTATGCGATTTTGCCAAGAATGAACTCAGGCGGCGCACTCACGCCTCGCCTGTTCGCGACGCACGGCATTATCACGCTCCGATTGGCCGTGTGGCCGGACCGCTGGCAAAACCCGTGCCGCTATGCGGCTATCGTCGCGCTTAGCCCAGCAGCTGGAGAACGCCCTGAGGAACCTGGTTGGCCTGGGCCAGCATGGCCTGGGCGGACTGGATCAGGATGTTGTTCTTGGTGTAGGCCATCATTTCCTCGGCCACGTCCACGTCGCGGATGGTGCTCTCGGCGTCCTGGATGTTCTCGGTCATGACGGACAGGTTGTTGATGGTGTGATCCAGACGGTTCTGGGTCGCGCCCAGACCGCCGCGCACATCGGACACCTGGTTGATGGCGTTCTTGATAGCAGTAATGGCGTCCTGCGCATTCTCCTGCTTGGAGATATCAATCTTATCCAGGCCCAGGGACTTGGAATCGCAGGCCTTGATGTCCACCTTCAGCTGGTTGTAATCATCAGCGGTGTCGCCAATCTGGAGGGTCAGGGCCTTGCCGGTGCCCGGGGTCTCAATGCTGAATACCTCGGCCAGCTTCTCCTTGGTGTCATAGGTCTGAGTGGAGGCATCCTTCTTGTGGACGGTGAGACCGATGTTGGTATCGCCATTGGACTTGTCGTTGACGCCTACGATGAAGTTGGTGGTGCCGTCCTTGAAGCCCTCGGAGATCTTGCCCAGGGCGTAGTTCAGGTCAGCGGCGACCAAGCCGCCCGCCTTGCTGGGATCCAGGCTGGTCAGATCGATGACGCCGTCAGCGGCGGTGCCGTCTTCCTTCTTGGTGGCGATCTTGCTGTCGGCGCCAACAGCAAGGGTGACGGTCTTGCCGTCGATGGTGATCTTGGTGCCGTCCTTCAGGTCGCCGGTGGTCATGTTGAACACGGTGTTGGCCTTGGAGCCAGCCGCGCCCACCTGGCCCTGCTGAGTGACCACGGTACCGGCGGTGTGGTTGCCCGCGAACGCGCCGGTGGCGTCCTTCATGGACACGTCCCAGTCATAGTTGCCCTGGATGTTGGTGGCGGTGGGATCATCGGTCAGTTCAAAGGTCAGCTTGCCGTTGCCGTTGTCGGTTACCTTGTAGGTGTTGTTGCCGATCTTGGTAGCATTGGCATCGGCCAAAGCACCAAAAACCGCAGTGGCAATCTCGGTGGCGGTAGCCTTGCCGTCAGCAGCAGCGGCAGTAACGGTCACGTCTGTGACCAGCTCAGTGTTGCCGATCTTGAAGGTAATGGAGCTGTCCGCACCGGGAACGGCGGCGGCGCCGGCGGCAACAGTGCCGACCGTAGCCGCAGCGAAAGCGCCGGCAGACTGTGCGGTGTCGATAGCGACAGATACACCCTTGTCGCCAGTGATATTGACGGTGCCAGTCCAGTCAGCGGTCGCAACATTTTCAGTATACGTCCCGGCGCCAGAGGTCAAAACAACGTCAAAGCCTGCATCCTTGCCGCCAGTCATGGTGACAGAACCGAGGGCGGCATTACCGCCGCCAGAGGCATCAAGATCAGTATTAAGCGCTCCGGTGATATTCACTTTAGTGAGATCGGGTGCGCCAGCAACGGTAAGGCCGTTAATGGCGGTCTTTAAAGCAGCTGCGTCGTACGTGCCGCCAGCACCACCGGTCTTATCAAGTGCGACGGTCAATGTTTTGGTAGTATCATCCCAAGTGCCGCTAGTGGCCGTATCACTGGCAATAAATTTGATAGTAAAGTTGCCAGCCGCGCCGTTGTCCGCGTAGCCGAAGGTTGCGCCCTGAAGCGCGTCAGCGCCAGCAACAGTGGCGGCAGCAGCGGTAGCCGTCTTAACTTCTACCTTGACATCACCAGCGGTAGCCGTATCGGCGTCCACCGTGGCGGTCACGCCAGCAGGCACGCCAGTAGCAGCCGGCGTATAGGTGGCAGCGCCAGCGGGAGTGCCCTCGCCCTTGGCGGCGGTCAGGCCGGTGAAGTCCACATCGAACTTGGTGGCCTTGCTGGCATTTTCGCCGCCGTCCAGGATGGTCTTGACACCGGTGTTGACCACGGGGTCCTCGCCCGCGCCCAGCACCGCGTCAATGATGCGGTCGATACCGGCCACGGAGGTGCCCTGTCCGCCCTCGCTCATGGAACCGTCCAGCAGCTGGATACCATTGAAGTTGGACGCCTTGGAAATGCGGTCGATCTCGTCCCGCAGCTGAACGATCTCCTTCTGAAGCTGCTCACGGTCAGTCAGATCACTGTAGGTGCCGTTGGCGGACTGGGTGGCCAGCTCCACCATACGGTTGAGCATATCGTGAACCTCGGTCAGAGCGCCCTCGGCGGTCTGCACCAGGCTGATGCCGTCCTTGGCGTTCTTCTGGGCGGTCTCCAGGCCGGTGATCTGGGCGCGCATCTTCTCGGAAATGGCCAGACCGGCGGCGTCGTCACCGGCGCGGTTGATCTTGTAGCCGGAGGAGAGCTTCTCCAGGTTCTTCTTCATCGCGGAGACATTGTTGGTGTAGTTGCGATACGCGGACATCGCCATAATATTATGTTGGATCCTCATTTTATAAATCTTCCTCTCAAATAAAATGATTTTGGGGTTTTGCGGTTCCGGCGCGGAAGGACATCCGTGTCCCAACGCTGGGTGTAGTACCAATCAACAGGCCGCTGTGCGCACGGCGGCCGGCCTATCGGTACGGGACTATATTCCAACCGGCTCGTCAGCCGTTTGAAACCTGAGTTCGCTTTGCTGCCTTTTTCATTTTTTCGGGCGGCTGATCGAGCAGGCAGGCCGGACGATCTTCGCCGTTCCGCTCCAGCACCTCGCCCCGGAGGATGGTCAAATCCCTGGGGGCCTGCACCAGCACCTGGGTGGTGGCGCCGGTGAATACCTGGATAACGATATCCCTGCCGATGGTCAGGTACTCCCCGTCCTTAAGCTGTAATGACAACATGACAGACTCCTTTCTCCGTCCGCCCAATCCATTGGGCCATTTTATAGTCATAATGTTGTGGACGCCTGCCAGCGCAGGGCGCCGGCCAGCTTCAACCGCGATTCAAAATTGAAAGACGGTATCTCGTTTCCCACTTAACGGCCTGGAAACGCTGAGCGAAACGGGATTGCGGAGCAATTTCGCTTCACTCAACGCGTCCAGCCGGAACCATGGGCATACACCGGCGTCCCGACCGGCGCGTCGGGGCGAAATCCACTCCGCTCCGTTTCCGGCTCCACCGAAAACTGCGCTTCGTTCCTTTGCCCCTCCTTTCCAACCGCGACCCGCTTCGCTGGGCTCGCGGTTGGGGCGGCCTGCGGCCGCCTGTTTATGCGTCAGGCACTCTCGCACCATTCCTGACAGTTGAAATATTGGGCAAGGCCCTGGTTTTTGATGTTTTTCGCGGCGTTGGCTTCGCGGTGGTGCTTCGTGCCGCATTTGGCGCAGACCCAGACGGCCCTCCTGTGCAAGTCGCAGCTCCGTACCTGTCCGCAAACGGAGCAAGTCCGGCTGGTGAGGGCGTAGCGATCCACCAGGATCAGCGGTTTCCCCTGCCGCGCCAGCTTATAGCGCAGGCACTCCCGGAACATCCCAAACCCGGCGTCCAGCGCGTTCCCAGGCAGCACCTTCTTTTTGGACACTTCCTGCATGGAATCGCCCCTCATGCACACGGCGTTCCAGCCGTTGGCTATCCGGCTGGATTCCTTGTGGATGAAGTCGCGCCGCTGGTTGGCGATGTGTTCGTGGAGTTCACGGTATTTTTGAACCGCCTCCTGGTAGTTCTTAGAACCGGGCTCCATCCGGCTGAGCCGCTTTTGCATCCTGGCCAGTTTTTCCTGGGATTCCTTCAGCCAATGGGGAGCGTCGGCCATTTCACCGTTGTCCGCCACATAGAAGTGGGACATGGAGTATTTCAGCCCTGCCGTTGTCGTTTCTGTTGGAATTACAGGCTCCGGTTTCTTCACGGCGTACTCATAGAGGATATAGGCGTAATACTTCCCGGACCTTGTCTTTTCTACCGTAATCCGTTTGAGCTTCCAGCCATTTCGAGGGCGGCGGGGAAACTTCGCCCGGACAATCCCGGCCTTGGTCATGCGGATGCCGTCTTTGGTGATGTAGATGGTGGGGCCGGATTCAAACTCGTGGTTGCAGGCGGTGAAGGAATCCCTGTCATCTTTCTTGCGCTTGAATCTGGGATAACCAAAATGCTCCGGGTTTTTGAAAAACACGCGAAACGCCTGGGACAGCTTGTTGTGCTCCTGGGTCAGCGCCTGGTTATCGACCTCTTTTAAAAAAGGCGCTTCCTTTTTGTACTTTGCGGGAGTGGGGATAAAGTGGGTGCCGGTCTCAATATAAAACCGCTGCTGATCCGCCAGCATCCGGTTCCAAATGTACCGGCAGCAGCCGAAGGTGTTTTCAAACAACCCGGCTTGGGCCGGAGTAGGGTTGAGACGGGCCTTGATGGTACTGTACTGGATTATCGTCCCATTTCTTGCAGGCTGACTGCGAGACCGCCTGTTCGCCATAATGTGACACCCTTCCCCTGTAATTTCGGAAAAGTGTACTTTTTCGAAGCAAAAAAATTAGGCGAAAAAATTCCGAAGGGCTCTTAACTTTTGCGGTATGGTGCCGATTATAATGGTGTGGGAAGGATATGTATTCGATTTCGGAAGGGTACACTTTTCCGTAAAAAACAGGGGATTTATTTAGTTCGACTTTTCGAATCGCACCGCCTTTTCGTAAAATGTTGTAACAGGCATGGCGCAAGCGGCCGCAGCCTGCTGCAGCGTTATTTTTTTGTTTCTCCAGTCTTTGCGCACCTGATAGAAGTTATCAGGTATTGGTCTGGGCGGCCTGCCGAATTTTACACCACGGGCTTTTGCCGCCGCGATGCCCTCCGCCTGGCGCTGGCGGATGCTGGCATGTTCGTTCTCCGCCACGAAAGACAGCACCTGCAAAACGATATCGCTGAGGAATGTGCCCATCAGGTCTTTTCCTCGCCGGGTGTCCAGCAGGGGCATATCCAGCACCACGATATCAATTCCCTTTTCTTTGGTGAGCACCCTCCACTGCTCCAAAATCTCTCCATAGTTGCGCCCCAGGCGATCAATGCTCTTGACATAGAGCAGGTCGTCTTTTTTCAGCTTCCGCAGCAGCCGTTTATACTGCGGCCGCTGAAAATCCTTACCGGACTGCTTGTCCATAAAAAGGTTGGCTTCCGGCACGGCCATCTCCCGCAGGGCGATGAGCTGCCGGTCCTCGTTCTGTTCCCGCGTACTGACGCGAATATAACCGTATGTGGCTGAAATAATCATCACACCTCCTTTTTGCGTTGCCAGATCATATCATCTCTCAGCGCGCCCGCCGGCACCACGGCCTCCCGGCGGCGCGGAGCGCTTCGGAGCAATCTGTACAGATTGAACATTATCCCCGGAGCATATCGTGTTCAGACGATTATGCACTTGTCAAGGCTCGTGTCCGCGCTGGGGACTGCCTTGCGGACGCCCAGCCGCCTGTCTGGCTCTGTTTTTCACCTGTTCCTGGCGGAGCGGGGGCTGGGGGGGGATGGTGTAATTTCCCCGCAACCTGTAGTCGTGCTGCGAAGCCTCCGCGACGGGGCCTAAGCCCGCCAACTGCGCAACCCCCACCCAGCGTCTTTGCCGCCGGATGGGGGTTTGCTCCATTCTGGTCGTAGTCCCCTGCTCTTGGCTCCTCCGCAACCTAAAGTTGCGGAGGAGCAGTTTTTCTCTGCTTCCCTCCTGTCAAATATATGCTATACTTTTTTCAAGCAAAATTGATGCAACCATATGAGACAAGGAGTGTGGATCATGAACCAGCTGCCCCCCATTGCCCAGCGCGGGATGCGCGTGCAGACCGCCGTCGCCCTGCAAACCCCGGATCGTGTTCCCTTTGTGCCCACCTGGAACAACTTCTACCAGCTCGAGTATGGCGTCACCATCGAGGACTCCATGCGCGATCCCCTCACCGTGACGGACGCCCTGAACAAGGTGCTGGACCGCTACGAACCGGATCTGGTCTATATGCCCACCACCTTCCCCTGCCAGGCGATGGAGTCCGCCGGGGCCACCGCCGCCCGCTGGCCGGGGGAATACCTGAAGCTGCCCCCCAATACCCCCTACCAGTACATCGACAAGCAGTACCTCCCCGACGAGGACTATGATGAATTCCTGAAGGATCCCTCCCGGTACATCATCCAGAAGATCCTGCCCCAGAAATACTCCAACTACGCCGGACTTGCCCTGATCAACCCCGTCTCCCTGTGCAACCAGGCCATCTACAGCCAGGCCGCCTTTGGGCTTCCCCCCGTCCGGCAGGCAATGCAGGCCATGCTGGACACCGGGGCCCACGTCATGGAGAACCTGGACAAATGCGCCAAACTGAGCATGGCCACCGTGGAGCGGGGCTTTATCCCCTTTGGCGGGGCGGTGTGCATGACTCCCTTTGACGAGTTCGCTGACCACGTCCGGGGCATCATGGAAGCCTGCATGGACTGCATCGAGGAACCGGAGCGGCTGGCCCAGGCCGTGGAGATGTGGGGCGAGCAGCACATACCCGCCGCCATCGCCAACGCCAAAATGCAGCACGCCCAGTACCTGTTTGTCCCCCTGCACTGCGGCACGGACGACTTTATGTCTTTGGAGAACTACCGCAAATTCTACTGGCCCGGCCTGCTCAAAGTCATCAACGCCGCCGCTGCGGCTGAAATGACTCCCATTATCATGTGCGAGGGCAAGTACCACACCCGGCTGGAGGTGCTGGCGGAGACCCCCAGAGGAAAGGTGATCTACTGCTTCGAGGACACCGATTTCGTCGAGGCAAAGAAAATCCTGGGCGATGTGGCCTGCATCGCCTGCGGTATGCCCACCGAATACCTGATGATGGGCGACAAGCAGAGGGTCATCGACCACACCAAGAAAATGATCGACCTGCTGGCCCCGGGCGGAGGCTATATCATGACCAACTCCACCGCCATCGACCAAGTGAAAACGGAAAACCTGGAGGCATGGAAGGACACCGTATTCGAGTACGGCAGGTATTGAGAATAAGAAGAACCGGCTCACCCTATCGACGGGCGGGCCGGTTCGTTTTATGGGTCAAGGTCCATCTTCGTCATTGTCTCCAGCAGCCGCCGCAGCGGGTGCAGCCGTTTGTAGGCGGCGACGATGAGGGCGTCAACGGTAAGCTCCTCCGGCAGGGGGAAGAGCTTGTAATTCCCCTCCCGCCGGCTGTATGTGTTGTCCACGATCCCAAACGCGCGGCCCTGCCATAAAAGGGCCATGTAGGTGTCAAAGCTGCGCACCGGGATGCGCTCCGCCGTCCGCAGCTGGGGGAGGAACACATGATCGTCGGCACGGGGACGGCTCTCCCGCACCCACAACAGGCTTCCCTGTGTCACGTCCTTCGCGGTGATTTGCTCCAGGCCGTACCAGGGGTGATTTTCCGACACGACAATCTGCGCCGGGACGCGTTTCAGGCACAGGCAGGTTTTATTTTCCCACTCATAAGGTCCAAGCCTGGGATAGACCGCCAAATCAATCCTGTCCTCCTCCAGCATCTGCTGCACCGACTCGATGCTCTCCAAAGACATCAGCTCCACCCGCAGCTGGGGCGCTTTCCCGGTAAACCATTGCAGCAGCGGCGCCAGAACCCGCTGATAGGACAGGCCGCTGAAACAGCCGACGCGCAGAGTTTCCTTTTTGTTCCGGATGAAGTCCCGCACCTCGTCATAACCGCGTTCCATCTCCCGCATGAGCGGGCGGAAGGTGTGGTAAACCTTTGTCCCCACCTCGGTCAGCGTTAGCTGCGTGGTGGACCGTTCCAGCAGCTCCACCCCCAGTTCACGCTCCAGCAGCCGGACCTGCTTGGACAGGGCCTGGCGGGAAATGTGCATCTGTTCCGCCGCCTGGCTGAAATTCAAAACTTCCGCCACCTGAATGAAATACTTGATTCGATGTATGCTCATATTCCCACCCCGGTTCCAGTATAACATTCCGCCGGACAAAAAGCAATTTTAACGTGCGCCGCGCCGGAGGCAGATCTTTTTTTCACATTATCATTGCTTTTTCCCGGTGGACAGGATATACTGCTTTCTGTCAAGGTTCAAACAGCGTCAGAAATTGAAGGAGGAACATACCATGTCCAAGTACACAGGCACCCAGACCGAAAAGAATTTAGAGGCCGCCTTTGCCGGGGAATCCCAGGCCCGGAACAAATATACCTATTTTGCGTCCAAGGCCAAAAAGGAGGGTTTTGAACAGATTGCCGCCCTTTTCCTCAAGACGGCGGACAACGAGAAGGAGCACGCCAAAATGTGGTTCAAAGAGCTGGAGGGCATCGGCAGCACGGCGGAGAACCTGGCCGCTGCCGCCGGAGGCGAGAACTATGAGTGGACCGATATGTACGAGGGCTTCGCCAAGACCGCCGAGGAGGAGGGCTTCCCGGAACTGGCCCAGAAATTCCGCCTGGTGGCCGCCATTGAGAAGCGCCACGAGGAGCGCTACCGCGCCCTGCTGAAGAACGTGGAGGCCCAGGAGGTGTTCCAAAAGAGCGAGGTCAAGGTGTGGGAGTGCCGCAACTGCGGCCACATCGTAGTGGGCACCGCCGCCCCGGAGGTATGCCCCACCTGCAGCCACCCCCAATCCTACTTCGAGATCACGGCGGAAAACTATTGATGAAACCGGCAGCGGCATGGGGATCCGCCCCATGCCGCTCAGCTTGTCGAAAAGCGGCCTGCCTGGACTTGCTCCAGGCAGGCCGCAATGAAAAGTACGGACAAAAACAGTAGCGAAGATGGAGCGGTTGGCCGTCTTGCTTTCCATTTGGCCAGTTTTTTGAGGTTCATGGCAGATCTACAAAAATCAGAATGGCCGGGAATATTACTGCTTGTCCAACGCCGGCAATCCCAGCCAGAGCAGTATGTGTGTGGCCGTGGGCCTCGGGGAACACCAGGCGTCCAAGGTCCGCATGAGCGATGGCTGGAGTTTTGTGGCCCACGGCCTCCAGCAGTACGAGGACGGATCTGTGGAGCGGAATTTTTCCACCGGCGGAGCCTTCCGGCAGGCTGTTCGCTGGGATATGGTGCCCAAAGACCCCTTTGATGACGTGCTGCTTCCCAAAAAGGAGAAGAAGATCCGAGACATTTGGACAGTAGATGTAATCCGGCAGGCGCTGGCCAACTGTTCCGAAGGGAAGCTGTTTATTGCCATCAACCTTGCGTTTGCCTGTTCACTCAGATTGGGCGAGATTACGGGCTTGACGTGGGATGAGGAACGAAAAATCAACGCTCAGAAATTTGAGATCTCGTTTTATGCCAACCCGGATATGCGTCAGGTGGAACGGGATCTGAACCCGCCGAAACCAGAGCAGGGGACAGATCTGCAAAAGCTGGTGACGCAGCTCCAGGAGAACCCCGAACTGGCAAGTCAGTTGAAAGCCATTTTGTACGCAAAGTAACGGGAGGGCATAAGACTGCATGGGATGGCACGAAAACACAAATTAGCAAAATACCCGGTTTCATTAGCAAACAGGGGCAAAACCGTTCGATTCCTCCCGGGAGAGGAGCATCATAAACCTTCCTATAACGGGGTAATGCCTCAAATCCATTTCGGAACAAAATAAAAGAAAAACGCCGAAATCATAGTGAAATCGGCGTTTTGGAGCCAAGAACTGGATTCGAACCAGCGGCCTTCCGCTTAGGAGAAGCCGCCGTGCGGTTGCGGCGGTTACTCACAAACCCCTGCAAACCCTTGCAAACACTCACTTTTTTCAAATTTCATTCCCCACAATTTGCCACGGTTTCTTGCTAATCACGGCCATTTTTCAGGGCCGCAATTAGCAAGCGATCAGCAAGGGGGCGAAAAACCGCTTGATGGTTCGGCGTTCAAAACTTCTCACCTTTGCAATATTGCAACAACGTTTTGGACATTACTGCCGTTCCAGCAAATCCATATATTTCTGACGTTCGCCCTCCGGGACTTTCAGCGCCGCCATAGCCTGCTCAATCGTCAGGCCCAATGTCTCCATAAGGTTGCGGAGATCGGACAAAGCCCTCTCTGCGAGACCTTTTGCCAGCCCTTCAGCAACGCCTTTTTGGCTTTATTCTACTATTAGAAATCAGTATCACGCAAGCAGTGCCGCTTGATGTTTTCTATATACGACAAAACGGGCAGGAATGGATGTCATTCCTGCCCGTTCGTATTTATGCGCTTCTCCCGGCGAGGGCTGTCAACAGCGCCGCCATATCGGGGGATTCCGCAAGAAGTTTGAGACGCAACTGCTGTTTGGCCGTTGCGTCAAGGCTTTGAAGCAGGTCGGATGCCGGGGTCTGTGGTTCCCTGGGTGCTGGCGAATACGAGGTCATAATCCCTGTATTCATCCCCCAGCAGTTCTTTCAGCTTGTCAACCGTTTTCTTGCGCTCTACCAGCATTTCAGCAACCGCCCTGAGCAGGAACACCTTCCGCACACTCGTCCTTGTGAGGACGGTTATTACTGCTCCACCATCATTCAGCCCGTCCGGCGCCTGGCGGAGACCAGCGTGGGCCTTCTGCTCCGGGAGGACCGGAGCAACCTGCCCAGCCTGGTGTGCCTCCCGGTGAGCTACGCCCGGGCGGCACCACCCGGGAATAAGGAGGCGCGGCCGTGACCATTGAACACCGGAAACAAATGGAGCGTCAACCCGTGGGCTTCGGACAGAAAAAATGCCCCGCACCCGGAGGGGTGCGAGGCGCTGTGGAGCAGACGGACGGAAGGGTCGGCTTCATACAAAAAGCCGCCGCGGGGTGGATTTTGCCGTCATCACCTACACGTTCGACTCCAACACCAATCCCTACGCCCAGGGCGTCTCCGCCTTCGGCGTGTATCAGAACTGTGCCATCAGTGCGGAATTCACCTGCCAGGAGGACTTTGACGGCGATGCCGCACAGCTTCTGGCTGTTTTTTAGACAGCTACCACTACGCCATATCATAAGGAGGCCGAACCAGGGGACTTTTCATCCGGGAGGACCCCGGCTATCAGGAAGATGTCCGTCAGACCGGCTTGAACCGCTACAAGCAGCTCCTGTCCATCCGCTCCGGCCAGTGGTGGAAGACCGGAATGATGACGCTGGCCGGCCTTGTCCCTCTGGCCGCCGGGATCGTCTATTCCATCTGCGTGTCCAGCATGCTGGTACTGATCCCCTGCTCCATCCTGGGCGGTGTGATCGCGGGGCCCTTCCTGGCGGGACTGTATGACGCTGTTCTCCAGGGGCTGCGGGACGACCCGCTGCCCTGGAAGGACGCCTGGGTCCGCTCCTGGAGGCAGAATTGGCGAGAGAACCTGCTCCCCGGGGCGGTGACGGGCCTGATGGCCGGATTGTACACCTATGGTCATGCTGTTCTGGTGGGCGGAGACGGCGCCCAGCCTGGGCACTGTGGTGCTGTACCTGTTCTCCATGCTGCTCCTGCTGGTACTGAGCGGCCTGTACTGGACCCAGCTGGTGCTGTTTGGGCAGTCCCCCACCGTGCGGCTGCGAAACTGCCTGCTGTTCTGCACCAAACATTTTGGGCGGGTGATGGGGACGGCACTGCTCCGGCTGGCCTACCTCTGTGTCCTGGTACTCTTCACACCGTGGGACTTGCTCCTGCTGCCCATCACCGGCCTGTGGTACATCACCTTTTTATCCCAGTTTTTGGTCTATGACCAGCTGGAGCAGGATTTTCATCTGGAAGAACTTTTGGGGAGGAACGCGGATTAAGGCGCTCCTCCCCAAGCTCTGCCCGGGGCGCTACGTCGCAAACCCCGCATACTGCGTCATATACAAATCGTAGTATTTCCCTTTCCGAGCAATCAGCTCCTCATGGCTGCCCTGCTCCACGATTTCGCCATGGTTCATCACCACGATGATGTCCGCGTCCCGAACGGTGGACAGCCGGTGGGCGATGACGATGCTGGTGCGGTTCTCCATGATCTTCTGCATGGCTTCCTGAATGGCCCGCTCCGTCCGGGTGTCCACGTTGGAGGTGGCCTCATCCAAAATCAGGATTTTGGGGTCCGCCACAAAGGCACGGGCAATGGCCAGCAGCTGGCGCTGCCCTTGGCTGATGCTCTCTCCCGCACCGGTCAGGACGGTGTCCCACCCTTGCGGCAGGTTTTGGAGCAGTTCCCCGCACCGGCTCATGCGGACCGCCTGCTTCACATCCTCCTCTGACGCCGTTTCCCTGCCATACTTCAGGTTGTTCAAAACGGTGTCGCTGAACAGGACCGTATCCTGCAACACGATGGCCACGTTCCTCCGCAGATCATCCCGGGAGATCCCCCGGATATCCTGTCCATTGATGCGGATCTCACCGCCGTCGATCTCATAAAAGCGCATGAGCAGGTTGACCAGGGTCGTCTTTCCGCTGCCCGTGGCGCCCACCAGCGCCACCTTTTTCCCGGAGGGCACCGACAGGCTGAAGTCCCGGATGACGGGGTGGTCTGGGACATAGGAAAACTGCACGTCCCGGAAGGTCACGGCAGCGGGGCCGTCCTTCAACTCCGTCCCGGTCTTGTCCTCGTCCTGCTCGTCCAGAACGGCAAACACTCGCTCCGCCCCGGCGATGGCGGTCTGAAGCTGTCCGTAAATCTGCGCCAGCTCGTTGATGGGACGGCTGAACTGCTTGGCATAGACAATGAACGCAGAGATGACACCCACCGAGATCAGGCCCTTGACGGAAAAGTATCCGCCAAAGGCGGCAATGATGACAAAGCCAATGTTGCCGATGCAGTTCATCACAGGCCCCATCACCCCGCTGAAAATGTCGGTTTGATACCGGCCTTGGTCAGTGAATCGGAGGTGGCGCAAAAGCTGCCCGCGGTGGCGTCCTGATGGTTATAGGCCACCACAGTGCGGTAGCTGGACACCATTTCCTCCACGGTACCGTTCAGCTGACCCAGCAGCATCTGCCGCTGCCGGGAAAACTTCCGCACCTTTCCAGAGAGCGCCTTGGTGGCCAGGACGGTCAGCAGAACCGCCGCACAGCTGAGCAGCGCCAGCTGCCAGCACTTCCACAGCATCACCGCCACCGTTCCCAAGATCGTCAGGACCCCGGAGAACAGGGAGGGGAGAGATTGGGAGATCGTAGTGGAGACGTTCTCCACATCGTTGGTCATCCGGCTCATCACGTCGCCGTGAGAGTGGGTGTCCATGTAGCGGATGGGCAGATCCACCAGCTTACCGAACAGCTCCCCGCGCATCCGCGCGACGATGCGCTGGCTCAGGCGGGCACTGAACAGCCCCTGCAACAGCTGGCAGGCGCTGTACAGCAGATAGGCGGCCAGCATCCACAGGATGGTGCTCACAAGACTGCCCTCGTGGGTGCCCGCAATGATGTCCACCGCGTCGCTTTGCAGGCTGGGGGCATAGACCGCGCACAGTGTGCCGAAAATCACCACCGCCAGCATGACCAGCACCATGGCCTTCTCCCGGACGAAATAGGCCGCAATACGCCGGAGCGCCGCTCCAGCGTTTTCCGCGTGCTCCACTTGGGCAAAGCGCTGGTTCCGGTTCATCATGCCGGGAATGTTGCGGGCGGCAAGGTTTTGCTCCTTCTGTTCAGGCAATTTCTTCGCCCTCCTCCCCCATCTGTGAGCGGTATATATCCTGGTAAGCCCCGCACCCCGCCAGAAGCTCCTGGTGCGTGCCCACCGCAGCGATCCGCCCATGCTCCAACACCACGATGCGGTCCGCCTGACGGACGGAGGCAATACGTTGGGCCACGATGAATTTCGTCGCCTCCGGCCGCGCTTCCCGCAGGGCGGCATAGAGCTCGGCCTCGGTCTTCAAATCCAAGGCGCTGGTGGAATCATCAAAAATCAGGATTCCGGCGGGCTTCACCACCGCCCGGGCGATGGACAGCCGCTGACGCTGTCCGCCGGACAGGCTCATACCGCGCTCCGCCACCACGGTATCATAGCCGTCAGGCGTGGAGATGATAAAGCTGTCCGCCTGAGCGGTTTGGGCCGCGGCCGTGATTTCCTCCGCCGACGCGCCCGGCTTGCCCCAGGCAATGTTTTCCCCAATCGGGACGGTGAACAGCTCCGCCTTTTGCAGGGTGACCGCCACCTTCTCCCGGAGGTCCCGCTGACGGTAGTCCCGCACATCCACCCCGTTCACCAGCACTGCCCCCGCCGTCACATCGTAAAAGCGGAGAATCAGGTTCACCAGGGTGGTTTTGCCGCAGCCGGTGGCGCCCATGATGGCAACCGTCTCTCCCCGGTGAACGCTCAGGTCAATGTGCTCCAGCACCGGATGCGACCCGCCGGGGTAGGTGAAGGATACATCCCGGAACTCCACCTCGCCCCACTGCCCGGCGCTGCCGCCGGACGGTCCGTCCTTCAATTCCGGTTCGCTGTCCAGCAGCTCTTTGACCCGCTTCCAGGAGGCCATGCCCCTGGCGATATTCTGGAATATCATCACCAGCATGAGCACCCCGTTCAAAAGCTGCGTGGTATAGGTGACGGCTGCCATAACGTCGCCCGGAGTGGTGCCGCCGGCAGCGACCTGGAAAGAGCCGGCATACAGAAGGACCGCCACCACCGCATACATCAGCGTGTTCGCGGCGGGATTCATAAACGCGAAAATCACCAGCATCCGCAGCTGGGTCCCCACCAGCGCGTCGTTGGACTTCCCGAACCGTGCCTTTTCATAGCCCTCCCGCACGCAGGCCTTGATGATCCGGATGCCGGACACGTCCTCCTGCATGATGGCGTTGATGTCATCCAGCTGCCGCTGCAATTGGGGAAACAGCGGGTTGGCCTTCCACAGGCACAAGACGATGCACCCCGTCACAAGGGGAAACGCGCACAGTACGATCAGGCCAAACTCCCGGTTCAGGCGGAACATACAGTACATGCTGCCAAAGGTCAGCATGCTGGTGCGGATCAGTCCTCGGACGAACAGGGACATAAAGTTTTGCACCTGGGTGATATCATTGGTCACCCGAGTCACCAGTGAGCCGGTGCCGAAGCGGTCCAGCTGGGGGAAGGAGAACGACATGATCCGGCAGAAGGCGTCCTTGCGCATCTTATTCCCGATGTTCTGGCTGGACATGTGGGTGAATGCATTGTTCAGCGATCCGCACAGCCCGCCGAACAGCACCAGTCCGATCATTTGCAGCCCCAGCGTCAAAATCAGCTCCAGATTGCCCGTGCCTCCGGTTTCCAGTCCCAGCACGCCGTCATCCACGATGCGCCGCATGATCCCCGGCTGAACCAAATCCATCGACACCTCACCCACCATAAACAGCGCGGCGAGGATCGCATAGGGCAGGTAGCGTTTGATATAGTTCCACATACCGCGCCTACCTGTTCCGGCCCCGGCCACAGGGGTGCTCACAATGCGCACAGTCGTGATCACAGCCCCGGCCGCCGCCGGATGCCCGGTTCCCGCCGTGGCCATGCGGGCCAAAATGGCCTTCCCGGTGATGCTCGTGGTGGACATGGCCCTCATGGCGGTGGAAGTATCCGTCCTGATGGCGGCTGTCGCAGTAGCGCTCCGCCCAATCGCCGTTGAGCTTTTCCAGAAGGGAAAGCAGCTGCTCTTTTTCTCCATCCGTCAGGGCGGAGAACATCTCCTCATGCCGCTGCCGGCGCTGCCGCAGGGCCTCCTGCGCCTGCCCCCTCCCCTCTTCCGTCAGGGAGATATCCGCGGTCCTGCGGTCCGTTTCACTGAGCGTGCGCTCCACCAGCCCCATGTTTTCCAGCTTGGCAATGACCTCGCTGGCGGAGCCGGGCTGGATGCCCAGCCGCTGGGTCAGCTCCCGCTGGGTGATGGTTCCGGTCTCGCTGAGCACGATGAGGATGCGCTTCTGGCTGCCCCGGCCCTCATACAGGGAGCGCATCGTGTGGCTGATATCCCGCAGGCCGATGACCAGCTTCCCGTCGATATCCTCCGAAGAATATTGTGCCATATGCTCCATTTGATGTTCCTTATGATGATCCATAGTGTGCTCCTTCCAAATTTATAAGGTACCTTGCAATATAGCACAATGCGCGCCATTTGCTAAGGTACCTTTTAATTTTTGTACTTTCCGTTGTGCAACCGTCTGCGGAGCCCATACCGGACATCACAGTCAGCCGCGGGCTACCTCCTCGTCATCTGCTGCAGCGCACGGCATAGGCCAGCTAAACAGGGCACCGCCGCTCATACCGCCCTCATGACACAGAACAGCTGACTTGTCAACGCCGATATGAAATTGTAAGAAAACGCCGAAGAAATTTTGTCGTTTT
>CAJTVM010000046.1 GCA_910579595.1 uncultured Oscillospiraceae bacterium | reverse complement strand
CGATGAACCGCTCCCGCTGGATGCGGGTCATGTACAGCACGTCCAGCTGGGGGATGACGGGATCCAGGCCGGTGACCTCCAAGAAGGGCATATTGTTCTCCTTCATGAACCGGCGCAGGTAGTCGGGGATGGCCAGCTCCGGCGGGGCGATGAGGAAGAAGCGGATATTCTTGAACTTGGCCAGCGCTTTGATGAGGGAGTGTACCGTCCGGCCGTTTTTCAGATCGCCGCACAGGCCGATGCTCAGCCCGTCCACGCTGCCTCGCAGGCGGGTGATGGTGGTCAGGTCGGTGGTGGTCTGGGTGGGGTGCATATGCCCGCCGTCCCCGGCGTTGACCACCGGTACCTCGGAGTACAGCGACGCGGCCTTGGCTGCCCCCTCCCAGGGGGTGCGCATGACGATGACGTCGGCGTAGCCCGCCACCATTTTCACTGTATCCTTCAAACTCTCCCCCTTGGCGGCGGAGGAGGAGTTGGGGTCGGCAAAGCCGAACACCGTCCCGCCCAGGCGGAGCATGGCGGTCTGGAAGGAGAAGTTGGTGCGGGTGGACGGCTCGTAAAACAGGGATCCCATCACCTTGCCCCGGCAGGCGTCCAGGTACTGCTCCGGCGCATCGATGATGCGCCCGGCGCGGGCATACAGCTTGTCCCACTCCTCCCGGGACAGGTCTCCAAAATCAATCAGATGGCGCACGTCAATCCCCTCCGTCAAATTTTTTCTATTCTACCATATTCGATTCTGGGGCACAACTGAAAAAGCTGACAGATTTTTCGGTATCCCGCGCCGATTCCTGTATGGAGCGGCCTCCGCAACCTGTAGTTGCGGAATTTCCAGCCCGATTTGGTTGACCGCAAAGGGGAAAACGGCTATCATAAAGGCACGCTAGCGAATCCGGCACACGCCGCACCCAGGAGGAATACATTCATGAAATTAGGAGAAAAATTGCAGCAGCTGCGCAGGCAGAGCGGACTGTCCCAGGAGCAGCTTGCGTCCCAGCTCACCGTGTCCCGGCAGGCGGTGAGCAAATGGGAATTAGACGAAACCATGCCGGACACGGATAATGTGGTCCAGCTGGCCCGGCTGTTCGGCGTGTCCTGCGACTACCTGCTCCGGGATGAGGTAGACGAGCAGGGCGAAACCGTCCGGCCCGCCGCCCCCGGCGAGACACATCTGGACGATAAGGGCTGGATCCACAACGCCACCATCCTGTCCCTGACAATTTGCGCGATAGGGCTGCTCATGGCAATTGGCGGCGGGCTGTACAGCACGTCTCCCGGGCCGACGGTCATTGCGCTCATGATCCAACTGGGAGGCATACTGGTCTTTGAACTGGCGGTCCCGCGCATGGGCGGACATAAAGCCATGGCCCGGATCAGGTTCTACGCTATCGCCTGCTGGCTGGTGCTGTTCATCCCTCTGCCCCTCCTTGTACGTGCGGTTTTATCGTTGAGCGGCTGGTCATACCGGCCTCGAAACCTGTTTTTCTTTTGCGCCCTGCTTTACGTACTGCTCTGCGCGGCTGTGACAGCGGTCTTGCTGCTCCTGCGCCGCCGCGCCCGTGCCAAAGCGTAAAAAATTCCTTGCATCAAACCGTCCCCGCCTCCCCACCCTATTTTTAGGATGCGCATTCCCACCCTCCAAGGGGCGGGGCGCGGGCAGAAAATAGGGTGGGGGATTTTTTATGCGCTGGCTCTGGTATTTCATCATCTACAGCTTCCTGGGCTTCCTGTTAGAGGTGGCCTTTGCCCGGGCCATCCGCCACCCCAAGCGGGATCGGAAATGCTTCCTGCTCCTGCCCCTGTGCCCGGTGTACGGGCTGGGGGCGTGCCTGATTTTATGGCTGGCCCCCATGATAAGAAGCCCCCTGTGGGTAATGGCGGCGGGGGGACTTGCCGCCACCGGGGCGGAGCTTGCCATGGGCGCGTTTTACCGCTTCGCCCTGGGGGTGAGGTTCTGGGACTACACCGGGATGCCGGGGAGCCTGGGCGGTCTGGTCTGTCCGGCGTTTTCCCTGTGCTGGACGGCGCTGGCCCTGGTGCTGGTGTACTGGATACACCCGCTCATTGCCGGGGCTGCGGCTATGATCCCCGTCTGGCTGGCCCCGCCAGCCCTGTGCCTGTTGGGGGCGGACGCGCTGGTGTCCTGTGCGGCCCTGCGCCGGACGGGAACCACGGAAGTGCTGCGGTGGTATGCCGCGGATTGAGCAGATTTCCCCCTTCGAGGGGGGATCCTTTTTTCGTTCCCTTGACATTATCCCCGTTTCGGCATAAAATAAGTGCATCCTTTGGCCCCAGGAGAGAGGGGAGAGAAAAACGTGATCGAACTGAAAAACATTACCAAAGTATTCCCCACCGCCGAGGGCAGTTTCCAGGCCCTCACCGATGTGACCCTCACCATCGGCGACGGCGACGTCTACGGCATCGTGGGCATGAGCGGCGCGGGCAAATCCACCCTTGTGCGGTGCATCAACCTGCTGGAGCGGCCCACCTCCGGGCAGGTGGTCATCGATGGGACGGATCTGTGCGCCATGAAGCAGAGGGAGCTTATCGCCCAGCGGCGGTCCATCAGCATGATTTTCCAGCAGTTTAACCTGCTCATGCAGCGTACCTGCCTGAAAAACATCTGTTTCCCCATGGAGATCGCCAAAACAAAACGGGCGGACGCCGAAAAGCGCGCCCATGAGCTGTTGGAGATCGTGGGCCTGCCCGACAAGGCGGACGCATATCCCGCCCAGTTGTCCGGCGGGCAGAAGCAGCGCGTCGCCATCGCCCGCGCCCTGGCCAGCGACCCGAAAATCCTGCTGTGCGACGAGGCCACCTCCGCCCTGGATCCCAAGACCACAAGGGACATCCTGCGGCTGGTGAAGGACATCAACCGGCGGCTGGGCATCACGGTGGTGGTCATCACCCACGAGATGGCGGTGGTGGAGGAGATCTGCACCCATGTCGCCATTTTGGACCACGGCCGCGTCATGGAGACGGGCACGGTGGAGCAGGTGTTTTCCAACCCCCAGACCGAGGCGGGCCGGCGCCTGGTCTATCCAGACGGGGTGCGCATCGCGGAGCTGCCCGCCGCCAACGTCATCCGCATTGCCTTCAACGGCGGGTCGAGTTATGAGCCGCTCATCGCGTCCCTGGCCATCGACTGCGGCGTGAAAGTAAACATACTGGGGGCGGACACCCGCAACGTCAACGGCCAGGCATTCGGTACCATGCTGCTGGGGCTGCCGGAAAACCGGGCGGAGGCCGATAAGGCCATTGCGTACATCAGAAATCAGCCCAACGTGACCATGGAGGAGGTGCGGGATTACCATGGCTGAGTGGATCATTTCCGTCCTTTCCATCACCGACAGCAAAGCGGCGGAACAGATTACATATTTGGTGAATAACCTGGGTTTTGCCGCCTGGGAGACGATCTATTCCACCATTTTGGCTACCTTCTTCGCCTACGTCATTGGCCTGCCCCTGGGGGTGCTGCTGGTGGCCGGGGCGCGGGACGGCGTGCGCCCCCTGCCCGGGCCGCTGATGAAGGCGCTCAACGTTGTTATCAACCTGCTGCGCTCGGTGCCCTTCCTGATCCTGATGGTGGTGGTGTTCCCCCTGGCCCGGGTGATCATCGGCACTTCCATCGGCACCAACGCCGCCATTGTGCCGCTGACCATCGCCGCCTTTCCCTTTGTGGCCCGTCTGGTGGAGGGCTCTTTGCGGGAGATGGACCGGGGCACCGTGGAGGCCGCCCAGGCCATGGGCTGTACCCCGTTCCAGATCATCTGGAAGGTGATCCTGCCGGAGTGCCTGCCCTCCCTGCTCACCGGCTTTACCACGGCCTTTATCACCATTTTGGGCTACGGGGCCATGTCCGGCGCCATCGGCGGCGGCGGGCTGGGCAATATGGCGCTGAACCGGGGCCACACCCGGAATATGCGCATTGTGCTGTATGTGTCGGTGATTGCGCTGGTGGTGCTGGTGCAGATTTTCCAGTCCATCGGCACCCATTTCGCCACCCGGCTGGACAAGCGGATCACGAATACCAAGACCCGGAAAGCCTCCGCCCGTGACAGGAACAAGCAGGTGGAAAAGGACTGGCGCAGCCCCGGCGCCATGTGATATGTCTTAAATTTTGTGGGGAAGGGACAAAGGGTTGCCTTTATCCCTTCCCCACTATGGTAGAAATACACCATTGACAAAAACACTTTGACGGACTAAACTAAATAACATCAGCTGAGTATGAAAATTGAATCATCATCACAAAGGCAATGATGGGGAGAGTAAGCGCGGTGCTGCGGCACAGAGAGCCCGGGGAGCTGGAAACGGGTACGGAAGGCCGCGCCGAACATGGCCCCGGAGCCGCATGGCCGAGGGATGGCGGTCCTTAGGCCACGCCGGGTTCGCCCGTCACAGCGATAGGGTATGCCAGTACCCGATAAGGCCCGGCCCCGTGAGGGGCGGGTGAAGCAAGGTGGTACCACGAAGCGGTCAGGCCGCTCTCGTCCTTGACACAATGTCAGGGGCGTTTTTTTGTACCCAAACCCCGGTGAATCCCGCGAAAGCGGTTCACATAGAACAATCGCAAATCAAAAGGAGAGATTATGATGAAAAAGATCAGCAAATTTCTTGCGTTGGCGCTGACCCTTGCCCTGGCCCTGAGCCTGGCGGCCTGCGGCGGCGATAGCGGCGCGAAGGACACCACCCCCCCCGAGAGCCAGCCCGCCGGCGAGAGCGTCGCCCCCAATGAAGGCAGCGATCCCGTGGTGGTCAGGGTTGGCGCCACCCCCGCCCCCCACGCCGCTGTCCTTGAGGTGGTGAAGGAGCTGCTCAAGGAGCAGAACATTGACCTGCAGATCCAGGAGTTTGATGATTACATCCTGCCCAACACCGCCGTGGAGGATGGCTCCCTGGACGCCAACTACTTCCAGCACATCACCTATATGAACAACTTCAACGAGGAGAACGGCACCCATCTGGTGAACGTGGCCGAGGTGCACTATGAGCCCTTCGCCATCTATGCAGGCAAGACCGCCAGCCTGGATGAGCTGGCCGACGGCGCCACCATTGCGGTTCCCAACGACGGCACCAACGAAGCCCGGGCGCTGATGCTTCTGGAGGCTCAGGGCCTGCTCAAGCTGCGGGAGGGCGCCGGCCTTGCCGCCACCAAGGACGACATCGCCGAGAACCCCCACAACTATGAAATTCAGGAGCTGACCGCCAACCTGCTCACCACCACCCTCCAGGATGTGGATATCGCCATCATCAACGGCAACTACGCCCTGGGCGCCGGACTTACCGAGGATGACGCCCTGGTGTTTGAGGATGCCGCCGCCGCTGCCGCCCCCTATGTCAACGTGCTGGTGGTGAAGGAGGGCCGGGAGAACGACGAGGCCATCCAGGCCCTGGTGAAAGCCCTCCAGTCCGACGAGGTCAAGCAGTTCATGCAGGACAACTACGGCAGCGCCGTCGTTCCCGCGTTCTAAGTTCCTTTTTCTCGAGAGAAAAAGGAACCGAAAAAGAGCTTTAAGCTCGCTGACGGTCAGGGCGCGGAACTGTTTGACGGCCACCTGGCGACGGCCCGGACCGTTCTGACCGAACACATGAAAAGCCAATATACGCAAGCTGTAGGGGAGGGGCTTGCCCCTCCCTTACGCTTTTATCAGCGGCAGGGTGACGGTGAACGCCGTTCCCTCCTCCGCTGTGCTGTGGACGGCGATTTTCCCCCGGTGCTCCTCCACAATGGCGGCGGCGATGGACAGGCCAAGGCCGTACCCGCCCTGTTCCCGGCTCCGGGCCGCGTCCGCCCGGTAGAACCGCTCGAACAGGTGTGGCTGGGCCTCCGCCGGGATGGGCGCACCGGTGTTATGGACGGTGAGCACCGCCTGGCCCGGACTGGAGAGGGTGACGGTCACCGCCCCGCCCTCCCCGCAGTATTTGCAGGCGTTGTCCAGCAGAATGGCGCACAGCCGCCGCAGATCCTCCCCCCTGCCCGTGACGGACACGCCGGGGCCGATGCGGCTTTCCAGCGTCAGGCCCCGCTCAAAGGCCACGGGATCGAAGGACAGCGCACAGCTCTCGCACAGCTCGGACAGGGAGACCGTTTCCTGGGGGCGCTCCCGGCCTCCGGCATCCCCTTTGGCCAGAAACAGCAGGTCCTGCACCAACCCCTTCATCCGCAGGCCCTCCTGTTGGATGTATTCCACCCATTGGCGCTGGCTGTCGATGGTCTCCCCGCTGTGGGCCAGCAGGATGTCCGCGTCCGCCAGCAGCACGGTGAGGGGCGTTTTCAGTTCGTGGGAGGCGTCCGCCACAAACTGCTGCTGCCGTTTCCAGCCCTCCTCTACTGGACGGACCAGCCAGCGGGAGAGGAACCAGCTCACCGCGAAGAAGCCCAGAGCGGCCACGGCGAACAGCGTCACGGCGGAGAGCATCTGCTCCCGCGTGCCCGTTCGTTCCCAACTCAGATCGGCGAAGGCAATGGTGAAATAGGGACCGGAGGATTGAAGCTGGTAGCGCAGGCCCAGCCAGGACAGGGTGCCTGTCCGCCCGCCGTCGGCCAGCGCCGCTTTTACCGCCCGGGTGACATCGCCCTGATCCACGGCGGCGTTGTAGGCCAGGGCCAGCGCGATCTGCCCGTCCCCATCCACCACGGCGCAGAAGGCGGGGATGGCGGTGTACAGCCCCTCGTCCCGCTCCAACGAGCCGTCCCAGGGCGCGGCCCAGGGGTCCACGGTAGCCTGGGTGCGCCGCAGGACGTTTTGGAGCACTTGATCCGTCCCGGCGCGGTACTGCCGGAGGCTGGAGGCGGTTTGCGCGACCAGCACCGCAGCCAGTACGCCGCACAGCAGCAGCATGAGAATCAGTGTAAATTTCCACCGCAGGCGCTTGAGCATGGCGGGGCCTCCTTTCTTGTTTCCCTATAGTTTATCCGCATTTTGCCATCCCGTCAATATTGCGATTTTTTAAGGAACAGGGCAGCTATTGGCAGTCCGAGCCGCACTTAAGCTGAACGTTCCGAACCGCTTGATGACGATACACACAGCCACGGCCGCCCTGTAGCGGCCCATAGCGCGGAACAGCAATCGCATGAGTAATTCACCTTCTCTGTTTGATCCTTTCCATTTCTACGGCGAGCGAAATCGTCGCCAAATTGGAGGGTAAAGGTCTCATTACCCGGGTGCGCAGTGAGGATGATCGGCGAAAGGTGACCCTGTCCGTCACAGAGCAGGGCCGGGCTTGGGTTGCCCAAAGCGACGAGGAACATATTCTGTACCGTCGGGCTGAGTTGTTTTCCGCTCTCTCGCCCGAGGAGCAAACTGCCCTGGAGACACTTCTGGACAAGCTGAGCGACGACTGGGTCCGGCGGCTGGAATGTCGGGATGATGGCAGGGAAACACATGAACCATAATAAGCTGCGGCCCGTCTGGCTTCGAGCCAGACGGGTCATTTTTCGCACAACGGAGGCAGCGGAGTTTTCTGCGACCTCCGCTGCGCAAAACGCAATCACATCACAAATGATTGATGTATTCACAAATCAGATCCGCTTCAAAGGTCGATTTTCACAAATTTTATCCCCCAATCGGGTACCGGCATCCAGAAAACGGTACGTCCGGACGATGACCACCGCGCATAGGCGGATCAGGGGCAGGGCAGTGGAGGCCGCCGCTCCTGACCCGAACCGTTTCCGTTCTATCCCTTTTGTAAAATTTTAAATGCTGCCGCCCTGGTCCCGTGGGCTTTGCCAGTTGAAATGGGGGCGGATATTTGTTATAATAAGATATTGTGAAAAAATAGCCGCCCAGTTTGGATGGGGCAGTCCGTCCCCCAGGCAGTGCGGGAAATTTGAGGATTACAGGATGAAATATCATAATTGGAATGTGCGCAGGCCGGGAAGCCCCGGGGTGCGGCGGACGCTGGAGGCGGCGGGGCTGGCCCCGCTGTGCGCCAGCCTGCTGTCCGCCCGGGGGATCAATACCCCGGAGGAAGCCGCCCGCTTCCTCGCTAGCGGTCCGGAGCGCTTCCACGACCCCTTCCTGCTCACGGACATGGACAAGGCGGTGGGGCGGGTGCGCCGCGCCATTGAAAGCGGCGAAACCATCGCCGTGTACGGCGACTACGATGTGGACGGCATCACCGCCACCTGCCTGCTCACCGAGGCGCTTACCCTGCTGGGCGGGACGGTGGCCAGCTACATCCCCGACCGCACCGAGGAGGGCTACGGCCTGAATCCCCATGCGGTGGACCGGCTGGCCGGGGACGGGGTGGGGCTGATCGTCACCGTAGACTGCGGCATCACCGCCGTGGGCGAGGTGGAGTACGCCCGCTCCCTGGGGGTGGACGTGGTCGTCACCGACCACCACCATTGCAAGGACAAGCTCCCCGCCGCCGCCGCGGTGGTGAATCCCCGGCGGCCCGGCTGCGCCTACCCCTTCCCGGAACTGGCGGGGGTGGGGGTGGCGCTGAAGCTGGCCCAGGCGCTATACCCTCCAGAGAAACGGGAGGCGGTGTTTCGCCGCTTCGGAGAGCTGGTTGCCATTGGCACTGTGGCCGATGTGATGCGCCTCACCGACGAAAACCGGGCCCTGGTGCGCCAGGGGCTGGAGCTGCTGGCAAGAACCCGCCGTCCCGGCCTGCGCGCCCTGCTGCGGGAGGCGGGGCTGGAGCCGGGGGCCATGCCCACCGCCGTCACCATCGGCTATGGTCTGGCCCCCCGGATCAACGCCGCCGGACGGATGGAGCGGGCCATGGTGGCGCTGGAGCTGCTGCTCACCCAGGATCCGGACCGGGGGGAGGCACTGGCCCAGGAGCTGTGCAGTCTCAACCGGGAACGGCAGGCCATTGAGCTGGATATTTTTGAGCAGTGCGCCCAAAAGCTGGAGGAGGATCCCACACTGGCCCGCCCTGCCATCGTGCTGGCCGGGGAGGGCTGGCACCAGGGGGTGGTGGGCATCGTGGCCTCCCGGCTGGCGGAGAGATATTCCTGCCCCGCCTTTATGATCTGTCTGGAAAACGGCCACGGGAAGGGATCCTGCCGCTCCTTCGGCGGGTTCAACCTGTTCGCCGCCCTGGAGAGCTGCGCCGGACTGTTAGAGGGCTACGGCGGCCACGAGATGGCGGCGGGCTTTACCGTGGCGGAGGAAAATATCCCCCTGCTGGCCCAGCGCCTGCGGGAGCGGGTATCCGCCCACGCCGGGGGACAGCCCATGGAGTCCGCCATCGACGTGGACGGGGAGGTGGTTGACTGCGCCCTGATCACCACCCAGGAGGTGGAGGCGCTGGGCGTGCTGGAGCCCTTCGGCGCCGGCAACCCCAAGCCGGTGCTGCTGCTGCGCTCGGCGGCGGTGCTGGCCTGCTGCGACGTGGGGGGCGGGCGGCACCTGAAAATGCGGGTGCGCCGGAACGGGGTGGTGCTGGACGCCATCTTCTTCTCCGCTAACGCCGCCGCCTGCGGCGTGTCCACGGGGGATCGGCTGGACATCCTGTTCCACCCCCAGATCAACGAGTTCCGGGGGAACCGCACGGTGCAGCTCCAGATCTGCGATCTGCGCCCCGCGCCCACCCGGGCCCAGCTGGAGCGGGAGTTGTTCCACCGCCTGCGGGAGGGGGAGGCCCTGTCCCGGTGGGAGGCGGGGCTGCTGCTGCCCTCCCGGCAGGATTTCGCCCGGCTGTGGCGGTTTTTGGAGCACTCCTGCGCCGGGGGCAGCGTGGACGCAGGCCCGGCCTTGCTCAAGCAGGCCGCGAAACGCCCCGATGGGCGCTATGCCTACGGGCGCACCCTGGTCTGCCTCCACGTGATGGGGGACAGGGGGCTGCTGCGCATGGAGGCGTCCGAGCTTCGCCTGCACCACCCGGAGCATAAGGTGGATTTGGAACAGGCGGAGATGATGCGGCAGCTCCGGGTGTTCTTAGCTGAGGATTAACCGGGTATCATTTAGAGATATGACCCGTGAGGAGGCGCCATTAAAATGATGGATTTGGCCCATGAACGATATGAAAAATTAGAACGGCACATCCGGCAGACCAACCCCTCCGCCGACTTGGAACGGATCCGGGCGGCCTTTGAGTATGCCAACCAGCACCACGGGAGCCAGCTGCGCAAAAGCGGGGAGCCTTATATCATCCACCCCATCGCGGTGGCCGAGATTGTCAACGAACTGGAGCTGGATCAGGACTCCATTATCTCCGCCCTGCTCCATGACTGCATCGAGGACACCGATTCTACCCATGACGACATCGCCCGGCTGTTCTCCCCCCAGGTGGCCGACCTGGTGGAGGGCGTCACCAAGCTCACCCGGATGCAGTACACCTCCCGGGAGGACGAGCAGATGGAAAACCTGCGCAAGATGTTCATGGCCATGGCCAAGGACGTGCGGGTGATCCTCATCAAGCTGTGCGACCGGCTGCACAATATGCGCACCCTGCAATACCAGTCCAGCACCAAGCAGAAGGAAAAGGCCCTGGAGACCATGGAGGTTTACGCCCCCATCGCCCACCGCTTGGGAATGCAGAAGTTAAAGTGGGAGCTGGAGGATCTGGCGCTGGAATATCTGGATCCGGTAGGCTTCCACGACGTGGAGTCCGCCCTGCGGGATCTGACCACGGAGAACTCCGAATTCCTGGAGCGGATGCAGAAGCAGATTGAGGAGCGCCTCCGGGCGGACGGCCTGGACTGCACGGTGTACGGGCGGCTGAAGCACCTGTACTCCATTTACCGAAAGATGTACGCCCAGAACAAGACCATCAAGGAAATTTTCGACATTTACGCATTCCGGGTGATGGTGGACGACATCCCCACCTGCTACAATGTACTGGGCTGCATCCACGATATGTTCAAGCCGGTGCTGGGCCGGTTCAAGGACTATATCGGCACCCCCAAGCCCAACGGCTACCAGTCCCTGCACACCACCGTCATCGGCAGGGAGGCCATCCCCTTCGAGGTTCAGATCCGGACATGGCAGATGCACCAGACGGCAGAGTACGGCGTCGCCGCCCACTGGAAGTACAAGGAGGGCATGGCCAACCAGAACCTGGGCACCGAGCGGGAATTTGAGTGGGTACGCAAGCTGCTGGAGAGCCAGCAGGACGCCGACCCGGACGAGTTTGTGCGCACCCTGCGGGTGGATATGTTCTCCGACGAGGTATTTGTGTTCACCCCCAACGGGGACGTGAAAAGCCTGCCCGCCGGGGCCACCCCCATCGACTTTGCCTACTCCATCCACTCCGCCGTGGGCAACACCATGACGGGGGCGAGGGTGAACGGGCGGATCGTTACCTTTGAGACGCCGCTGAAAAACGGCGACATCGTGGAGATCATCACCTCCAAAAACGCCCACGGGCCCAGCCGGGACTGGATGAAGATCTGTATGTCCAACGAGGCCCGCAACAAAATCCGCCAGTGGTTCAAGAAGGAGCGCCGGGAGGAGAACATCGCCACCGGCCGGGCCATGTTCGAGACGGAGCTGAAGCACGCGGGGCTGTCCATCGCCGCCATCACCGCCACCTCCGAGCTGACCGACACCCTGCTGCGCCGGGTGCGTTTCGGCTCGCTGGACGAGCTGTACGCCGCCATCGGCTACGGCGGTATGTCCGCGGTAAAGGCGGTGGGCCGGATGAAGGAGGAGCTGACCCGCCTGGGCCGGCTGGAGCGCCAGCGGGCGGAAGCCGAGGCCCTGCGGGCCGCCGCCTCCACCGGAGAAACCATCTATCCCTCCGGGAAGGCCAGCCAGTCCAAGCCCCGCCACTCGGAAAACGGCATCATCGTGGAGGGCATCGACAACTGTATGGTGAAGTTCTCCAAGTGCTGCACCCCCGTGCCGGGGGATCCGGTGGTGGGCTTCATCACCAAGGGCTACGGCGTGTCCATCCACCGGCAGGACTGCCCCAACGCGGAACCCACCCGGCGCAAGCCGGAGGAGGCGGGGCGCTGGGTGAAGGTGGCCTGGGCGGTCACCGAGGACGCCCATTTCCGCACGTCCCTGGAGATCTCCGCCAAGGACCGGGACGGCCTGGCCCTGGACGTGGCCATGGCCTTGTCCGCCCAGAAGGTGCGGCTGAACAACATCTCTGCCCGAAGCCAGCCCGACGGGTACGCCATGGTGAACCTGGAGCTGTCCGTAAAGGACAAGTCGGAGCTGACCGCCGTGGTCAACAAGCTCTCCCAGGTGCCGGGGGTATTCCTGGTCCGGCGGGCCGGAGGTTAATCCTCCAACCGGGCCCCACAAAAGCCCGGCGAAGCGGGTTTTGTGGGGAGAGGAGAAGCAAGGGAGCGAGTGCAGTTTTCGCTGAAAGCGGAAACGAAGGCGAGCGGACTTTGCTTCGATGAAAGCCGCGCGTCGCGAACAGGCGAAGCGTGAATAGGGTAAACCCATTTACAAAGGAGCTTGATTGCTATGCCCGATTGTTCTTTCCAGCCGCTGCTGTTCGGCGGCGACATCAATGTATACAGCGTGGCCCGGGCCTTCCATGAGGCTTATGGCGTGAAAAGCATCGCCTTCGGCAAGTTTATCTCCTTCCCCTGCGCTTACAGCTCCATCATCGACTACCGGCCCTGCCTGGAAAACGAGGACGAGGCGGTGTTCCTGCAAAACGTGAAAAACGTGGCGGCGGAGTGCGGGGACAAGACGGTGCTGGTCATCGGCTGCGGGGACAGCTACGTGAAGCTGGCCGCCCATTTGAAGGACCAGTTCCCCGCCAACGTGAAGTGCAATTATATCAGTGGGGAAATGCTGGATAAGCTCACCGACAAGGAGCAGTTTTACGCCCTGTGCGACAGGTACGGCATCGACCACCCGGCCACCTTTGTGTATTCGGGGGACATGGGCCATGATTTTGAGCTGCCCTGGGGGGCGCCCTATATCGCCAAGCCCGCCGACGGCGTGGCCTACTGGGCAACAGGCCACAACGAGCTGAAAAAGGTGTATATCTGCCAGACCTGGGACGAGCTGCTTTCCGCCTTGGACGAGGTGTACGCCGCGGGTTATCCGGGCAAGATGATTTTGCAGGAGTTTATCCCCGGGGACGACGCCTATATGCGTGTGCTCACCAACTACTCCGACACCCATGGGAAGGTGAAGCTGATGTGCCTGGGCCATGTGCTGCTGGAGGAGCACTCCCCCCACGGCATCGGCAACCACGCCGTCATCATCACCGAGCACGATCAGGGACTGTGCGATAAGGTCCGGGGGATGCTGGAGGATCTGGGCTATGTGGGCTTCTCCAACTTCGATATCAAGTTTGACCAGCGGGACGGGAAGTACAAGGCTTTTGAGATCAACACACGCCAGGGCCGGAGCAACTACTATGTCACCGGATCGGGGCACAACATCGCCCGGTATCTGGTGGGCGACCTGGTGGAGGGGAAGGAGCTTCCGCTGACGGTGGTGAAAAACCGCTCCATCTGGCGGATGATTCCCCGGCGGCTGGCGTTCAAATTCATCCCAAGGCGCTACCATGGGGAGATGAAGGCCCTGTTCAAGGCCGGGGCCGACCACCATTCCATGGAGTACCACCCGGACTACACGCCCAAACGGATCTGGCGGGTTTGGAAAAACCATATTGGGTGCTGGGTGCGTTTTTGCAAATACTGCAAGAAACCGGAGTAAAGGATATCAACATGAAACAAGAAGCGAAATTAGGCGTGCTTAGCGGCATGGGCCGCCCCACGCGGCTTCCGCCGCGCGGGGACCCCGGTGATTTCAAGCCGCTCGGGGCAAATGAATTGCCCCGGCAGCGGATTTTTGGCCTTTGGCCAAAAATGGGGCCCATGCCGGTTTGCTCTGACAGGAGGCAAATCTATGTCTGAACAACGTTTGGGCGTGCTTGGCGGCATGGGCCCCCAGGCCACCCAGGTGTTCTACCAATTTGTGCTGGACCGCACCGACGCGGCCAAAGACCAGGACCACCTCCCCGCCGTGATTTTGTCCGACACCGGCATCCCCGACCGCACCGCCGCCATCCTCTCCGGGGACACGGAGGGGCTGTACCGGCGGCTGCTGGGGGACGCGAAGCTGCTGGAGGTCTGCGGCTGTACGGCGCTGGCCATCCCTTGCAATACCTCCCATTTCTTTGCGGACAAGCTCCAACGGGAGATCGGCGTGCCCATCATCCATATGCTCCGGGAGACCGCCGCCGCCCTGGCGGCCCAGGGCAAAAAGCGCCCCGGCATCCTGGGCACCGACGGCACCATCCGGACAGGGCTGTACCAGAAGGAGTGCACCGCCGTAGGGTTGGAGGCGGTAGTCCCCGACCCAGACACCCAAAAGCTGGTAATGTCCATCATCTACGATGAGATCAAGCAGGGGGAGACGGGAAGCCGGGAGAAGTTTGCCCACATCGATAAGGCCATCCGGCGCTCGGGCTGTGACTGCGCCATTCTGGCCTGCACCGAGCTGTCCGTGTTCTCCACCTACCACCCGCTGCCCTCCTTCTACATCGACGCCATGATGGTGCTGGCGGAGCGGGCGGTGGAGCGGTGCGGCTATCCCCTGCGCACCATTTAATTGGGAGGTTGATGATATGGATTTGACGCTGTATCCCCTGGGGGAGTACTGCGATTTGCTGGACAAGCTGGGCGTGCTGGCCGCGCCCCTGCCGGAGGGGCTGGATCGGGGCCGGACGGTGGAGCTGGTGTCCTACAACTCCCGGGAGGTTGTCCCCGGTACCCTGTTTATCTGCAAGGGGGCCCACTTTAAGCCCGCGTTTTTGGCGGACGCCGCCCGTCGGGGGGCCTTCGCCTACGTGAGCGAAACCCCCTATCCCGAGATTGCGCTGCCCTGCATCCAGGTGGGCGATATGCGCCGAACCCTGGCCCCGCTGGCGGTGAAGTATTACAACGACCCCGCCCGGAAGCTGAAGGTCATCGGCGTTACCGGCACCAAGGGCAAATCGTCCACCGCCTACTACCTCAAGCACATCCTGGACGGGCTGAATCCCAAGGGATGCGGGGTGATCTCGTCCATTGACACCTACGACGGGGTGGAAAACTTTGAATCCCATCTCACCACACCGGAGCCGCTGGAGCTGCAAAAGCACTTTGCCCACGCGGTATCCTCCGGCCTGGAGTACGTGGTGATGGAGGTATCAAGTCAAGCCTTGAAATACCACCGCACCCTGGGCACGCAATTTGCCGCCGCCGCGTTCCTGAACATCGGAACCGACCATATCTCCCCCATCGAGCACCCGGATTTTGAGGACTATTTCCAGTCCAAGCTGAAAATTTTCGCCCAGGCGGGGCTGTCCTGCGTCAATCTGGACTGCGATCACGGGGAGGAGGCCCTGTCCGCCGCCCGGGCGGGCTGCGGCACGGTGGACACCTTCTCCAGGCGCAATCCCGCCGCCGACGTGTTCGGTCACGATGTGCGCAAGGTGGGGATGGACATCCTGTTCCAGGTGGACGCGGCGAGGCTGGGCGGAGAGTACCGGCTCACGATGCCGGGGCTGTTCAACGTGGATAACGCCCTGGCAGCCATCGCCGTGTGCCAGGGGCTGGGAATTCCCCGGGAGGCCGTCCGGGCGGGGCTGGAGAAGGCCCGCGTGCCGGGACGGATGGAGGTTTACTCCAGCGAAAACGGGGACGTGACCGCCATTGTGGACTACGCCCACAACCGCATGAGCTTTGAAACCCTGTTCCGCTCCGTGCGGGAGGAATATCCCGGACGGCGGATTGCCGCCGTGTTCGGCTGTCCCGGCAAGAAGGCCCTGGACCGCCGGCGGGACCTGGGCGAGGTGTCTGGGGAATATTCCGACCTGGTGGTGCTCACCGAGGAGGATTCCGGCGAGGAGGACACCGTATCCATCTGCAAGGAGATCGCCGCCCATGTGGACTGTCCCTGCGAGATCCAGCCCAACCGGGGGGAGGCCATCCGGCGGGCGGTGCTGAGCTGCGATAAGCCCTCTGTGATCCTCATCACCGGCAAGGGAGCGGAGACGAGGCAGAAGCGGGGGCTGGAGTATATCGACACCCCGTCGGACGTGGACTACGCCCAGGCGTTTTTGCGGGAGTACGACGCCAGAAGGGGGCGCTGAAGGTCAAGGGCCTTCCTTTTTCTTTGAGAAGAAAAAGGAAGCGAAAAAGAAACTTTAAGCTGGGGCCTTTGCAGCGTGTGCTGGCTGAGGCCCGTCCGTACCTCCTGTTTGTGGGCTGAAGCTGGGGCGGTTTGTCGGAAAAAAATCCCCGCAACTGATAGTTGCGCCATATTTGGTGGACGCAACCGGGGCTTTTCGATAAACTGGACCCATCTAAAGGAGGTTATCTTATGTATAACAATTTCTATGCAATCTTTCCCTCGCTGATCATGATCATCATACTTTGTATTCCGTCCATTTTTCTGTTTGTGCTCCTTATCCGCGCCCTGCTGAAGTACCTGCGCTCCGACAAAGACCGGGGTGGATCGCCTGAACAGGCCAAAAGCCTGGGCGAGGCCCTCAAGGCCCGCCGCACCGCCGCAGGCTACACCCAGGAGTACGTGGCCGAGGCCCTGGGCGTCAGCCGTCAGGCTGTCAGCAAGTGGGAAAACGGCACATCGGAACCAAGCACCGCCAACCTGATGGCGCTGGCCAAGCTGTACGGCGTGCCGGTGGACGAGCTGCTCACCGGGTAAAAAGCAGGGGCGCCGTGCACCGCACGGCGCCCCTGCGCGCTTTATTCGAGATGTCCGTCCCGCAGGCGCAACAGCAGCATCCCGCTGCACGGGGGGACGGTGATATGCTCCCCGTCCTGTCCGGCGGGGCGGTGCTGATCCGCCCACTGGCCGTCCGCCCGGACAATCCACCGTCCGGGGGGCAGGGGCAGGGAGTAGTCCAGTGCCGAGGCGTTGTAGACAATGAGCAGGGGTTCCCCTTCCGGGCCGCCCTGGTCCACCTGGAATGATACCACATGGGGGGCGGGCACGGCGTGATCTGTGATCCGCCGGGACACGTCCCGTGACTTGTCCCGCAGCCCCGGCAGGGCCTTGCGCAGCCGGATCAGCCCCCGGTAGTAGTCCGTGAGCCACCCGAACCGCCACGCCCGGTCCCAGTCCAGCCGGTTCACCTCCGGCGGGGAGCGGTAGCTGTTGCAGTCCCCCAGCTTGGTGCGGCCGAACTCCTCCCCGGCCTGGAGGAAGGGGATGCCGGGGCAGGTGAAGCAGATAAACGCCGCTAACCGGTTCTGCGCGAGCAAATTGTCCCGGCAGGGGCGGAAAGCATCGGGGCCGGGGATGCCCTCCCCTGCTGAGGCGCACAGGGCCAGCTTGTCCCACAGTGTGAAATTGTCGTGGCAGGACAGGTAAACAATGAGCTGGGAGGGATCCCTGGGGGAAAATTCCCAGGCTCCATCGGGCCATCCGGCGGCGGCCTGCAAAATGTCGTGCTCCAGCCCCTCCCCGCCGCTGACAAAGCCAGGGGCGCGGGCGTCAAAGCAGCTGCCCTTGACGGCGTCCCGGGTGTTGTCGCAGAACACGGCGATGCCGGGGTGGAACAGGGGCAGGCAGGCTTTCACCGCGGGGTGGGTGTCCGCCTCCATGGGGGAGTCCCCCGCCCGCCACGGCTCGCCGTACAGCAGCTTTTCCCCGGGGCCAAATACCAAATCCAGTTCCCGGCGGATGCGGTTCATCAGCTCCACCGTCATCAGGCCCATGAGATCGAAGCGGAAGCCGTCCACATGGTATTCCCGCGCCCAGTACAGCACGGAGTTGGCGATATAGTTGTCCACCATGATCCGGCCCGCCGCCACATCGTTGCCGCAGCCTGAGCCGTTGGACAGCGCCCCGTTGGGGCGGCGGCGGTAGTAGTATCCCGGCGCGGTGCGCTCCAGCCAGGAATCGGCGTAGAAGGTGTGGTTATACACCACGTCCATAATGACCCGCAGGCCGTTCTGGTGGAGGGCCTGGATCATCTCCTTGCACTCCCGGATGCGGACGGCCCCGTCCGCCGGATCGGTGGCGTAGCTGCCCTCGGGGACATTGAGGTTCATGGGGTCGTAGCCCCAGTTGTACTGGCTGCCGCCGCCGTCCTCGTCCACGGTAGCGAAGTCGGCGATGGGCAGGAGCTGGACGTGGGTGACCCCCAGATTTTTCAGATGGGACATACACAGGGGGAGCCGCCCGTCCCCGTCCCGGTAGGAGAACGCCTTGAACTTGCCCCGGTACTCCGCCGGGACGCCGCTGGCGGGATGGTGGGAAAAGTCCTTTACGTGCAGCTCATAGATGATGTGCTCAGCCTGGGCGGGTGGGGCCGCGTCCCGCCACCAGCCCTCCGGGTTGGTGCGGGGGAGATCCACCGCCATGCTGCGCACCCCGTTGCGGCCGCAGGCATGGGCGTAGGGGTCGGCGGTGTGGACGGCTTTGCCGTCCCGCTCCACCGTATAGTCGTAGTAGATGCCGTGGAGATCCCCCTCCACAATGACCGACCACACGCCCCTGTCCCGGCGGCGCATGGGGAGAATCCGCCAAGCGGGGGAGGCGTCGTCCCGGTAAAGGGACAGCTCTACCCGGTCCGCCTCCGGGCTCCACACCTTGAACACGGTGCGCGCACCGGTGCAGATGGCCCCCAGATCGCTGCCGTTGTAGCCGTATTTCCAGTCAAACCGTTTGCCGTATCTTGTCCTCCCTGTCGTTTCCACGGACGTCACCCTTGCTTGTCAGAATTTGGAAGCGGGAGAGGGGCCGAGTTCCGCGCTTTTCCAGTGCGAACATATGGTACCACACTATGGACAAAAACGCAAATGGTTCCGGCGCCTGCGGGGCGTTCAAAACCCCTTGGGAGGCAGGCGGTTTGAGAGGGAAATTGAATTATATGGAAAACCATGTCGAAGAAAACTTTGCAGGAAATGGAAAAAAATCCTTGCCATGTGGAGGAATGTGTGGTATTTTAGTGATTAGCAAAATATGGTAATTAATTCCAGTCCATGGAAAGGAAAGGGTACGCTTATGGAAGAACAGAAACGGATTGTGTTGGCAGACGCCGCGGAGGAATTCCGCCGGATGCTGGCGGAAGTGATGGAGAAAGAGCCTGATTTGGACATCGTCGGGCAGACCGGCAGCGGGGAGGAGCTGCTGGATCTGATCAGCCGCCACCGGCCCGACGTGGTGGTGATGGATCTGATGCTGGCCGGCATGGACGGGCTGGAGGTGCTGGAGCGGCTGGGATCCAACCGGCCCCGGGTGCTGGTGCTGTCCGCCTTCAGCGGCCCCAACCTGGCCGAGCAGATCTCCCAGTGCGGCGGCGACTACTGTATGCTCAAGCCCTGTCGGGCCCAGACGGTGATTGAGCGCACCCGCCGCCTTACCACCGCGCCCAGCATGGAGGACGTGCGGGAGGAGGCCAAGGCCCGGGATCTGGAGCGGCAGGTCACCGCCATCATCCATGACATCGGCGTACCCGCCCACATCAAGGGCTACCAGTACCTCCGGGAGGCCATCACCCTGGCGGTGGCTGACATGGAGGTGATCAACGCGGTGACCAAGGTGCTCTATCCCGCCGTAGCCAAAAAGTTCGGCACCACTGCCAGCCGGGTGGAGCGGGCCATCCGCCACGCCATCGAGGTGGCCTGGGACCGGGGCGATCTGGAGACGCTGCAAAAGTATTTCGGCTACACCGTGTCCAACGCCAAGGGCAAGCCCACCAACAGCGAATTCATCGCCATGATCGCCGACCGGATCTCGTTGGACGATGACCGGCGGATCGGGTAAGCGCCTGCCGTTTCCGCCGCATAAAACCCCAAAGGGGCGGTTTCCCGTTCGGGAAGCCGCCCCTTTTGCCGCGTTGCGGTCACAATTCCTCCAGCTCACTTCTCCTTTTTAACTTGGCCAGCGCAATCTGATACCAAACCAGCGCCGCCAATGCCAGCACGGCAAATATCCCCGCCAGCCAGGATCGCTTCCAGATTCCTGCCGCCGCCATCATCACAAACAGGAACAGGACCGGACGCCTGCAATCCTTTAGATACCGTGCCCTGTCCTCGCAGGTGGTGTGCAGCTCAAAGGGTCTGCCGTCGTTCTCTTTTTCCACGATGAGCAGCTCCCGGTTATAGGTGGTGGCGTTGGAGGCAAGTCTCCCACCCTTTTCCGCCCAGGGGCGCACCTCCACCTTGCCCACGTTCCAGTTGAGGTTGACATTCTTAAAAAACACCCGGCACCCGCAGTCCTCCAGGAAGCGGACGTACCGGTCCGCGTCCTCCCTGGACTTGTGGCCCACGAACTCCACACAGTAACGGTACTGTCCAGGCCCGCACGGCTCAAACTCGTACAGCAGCTTCTCAGTACGCGCCAGCCGCCAGCCCCTGTCCGACATCTTGTTCAGCCACTTTGCCTGGGCTCCCGTCAGGCTCCAGAAGAACCGGTAACACTTTTTGCTCATCCCGCGCACCTCCTATGATCTCCACCGCCACGGCCGCCAGTTCGTTCAGCCGCGCCAGCTCACGTTCCGCGATTTCCCGCCCCAGGGGAGTCACCGCGTACTCCTTTTTTCGCCCTCCGCCGCCGCCTTCGGCAGGCGCGATCCAGCCCTTTTCCTGGAGAGAGTTCAGCGCTCCGTACAGCGTCCCCGCTCCCAGAGACAGCCGCCCGCCGGTTTTCTCCTCAATAAACTGCATCACGGCATAGCCGTGGCGGGGCGTGTGCAGCGCCAGCAGGATATAAAAGGTCACCTCCGTCAGCGCGCCGCCCTTTCTGTTGTCCCGCATAACATCCCTCCTTGCTACGGTTACTGTAGTGATTGTATCAGTAACCGTAATATTTGTCAAGGGGTCAGCGCAAAATTTTTGCCGGGGCCACCCCCTCCGGCCTTGCTTGCTAATCCTGTGAAATCATGGTATACTAAAATACTCACGACTAAAAATGCGAGGTGTCCCCTATGAAACTTATGGTCATCGACGGCAATTCCATCGTCAACCGGGCCTTTTACGGCGTCAGCCAGAACCTGACCACCCGGGAAGGCCTGCCCACCAACGCTATTTTCGGGTTTCTGAACATCCTGCTCAAGCTGCTGGACGAGGAGCAGCCCGAGGCCCTGGCGGTGGCCTTCGATATGCGCGCCCCCACCTTCCGCCACAAGGCGTATGCCGGGTACAAGGCCCAGCGCAAGGGGATGCCGGAGGAATTGGCGGTGCAGATGCCAGTGCTGAAGGAAGTGCTGGGCGCCATGAACATCCGCCTGTACGAGCTGGAGGGCTGGGAGGCGGACGATCTGCTTGGCACCATGTCCCGGGTGAACGCCGCCCAGGGCGGGGACACCGTGATTGTCACTGGAGACAAGGACTCCCTGCAACTGATTGACGATCACACCACGGTGAAGCTGGTCACCACCCGCATGGGCCAGACCACCACCCGGAACGTCACCCCGGACGGGTTCCGGGAGGAATACGGCTTTGATCCCGTCCATCTCATCGACCTGAAGGCGCTGATGGGGGATTCCTCCGACAACTACCCCGGCGTGAAGGGGGTGGGGGAGAAAACCGCCATGGCCCTGATTCAGAAATACCAGTCGGTGGACGCCATCTACGAAAAGCTGCCGGAGATCGAGGCCAAGCCCGCCGCCATCAAGAAGCTTGCCGAGGGGGAGGCGGACGCCCGGATGAGCTACGATCTGGCCGTCATCCGCTGCGATGCGCCCATGGGCTTCAACCCGTCGGACGCGGCCCGCCAGCCCTTCAACGGGCCTGTTTTGTATGAAAAGCTGCTCCAGTTGGAGTTCAACAAGCTCATCGACAAGCTGAAGCTCACCCCCGGCCCTGCCGCTGCCCCGCCCGGGGGCCAGGAGCCGGTGGAGGTTCGGGTGGACGTCATCGATGTCACTACAACGCAGGACTTTGAGCAGGCCCTGACCAAGTGGGAGGCGGCGGACCGCGTGGCTGTCCTGCCCCTTCCCGAGCTGGCTGGGGTGGCGGTGGGCCTGTCCGAGGGCGACGGGAAACAGGCATATCTCTATGATATCCGGGCAGAGCGGTACGAGGGGGATTACCATGTCCTGCTGTGCACTCTGTTCGGCCCCACGGTGAAAAAAGCAGCCCACGGCATCAAGGAGCTGTGCCGCGCCCTGCTGGACGAAGGCATCGAGCCGGCGGGCTTCATCTTCGACACGGAGCTTGCCGCCTATCTGCTGGACCCCACCGCGGGCAGCTACGAGCTGCGCAAGCTGGCCATGTCCTACTTCAAAAAGGAATTGGAGCTGAACGCCGCCTACAAAGACGAGACGGCTTTCTCCCTGCTGGATGACGGGCTGAAAGCACAGACCGCCTGGTACGAGGACACCGCCTGGATTGAGGCCTTTTACGATTTGTTCAAGCCCAAGCTGGAGGAATTCGGCCTCCTGTCTGTTCTCACCGATATCGAGCTGCCCCTGTGCCCGGTGCTGGCCCGGATGGAGCGCGCCGGGGTGCTGGTGGACGGGCAGGCGCTCAGCAATTTCGGAAAACAGCTTCAAATTGGTATTGACGTGCTCATGGAGGAAATTTACGCCCTGGCCGGGGAGGAGTTCAACATCCTCTCCCCCAAGCAGCTGGGGCACATCCTCTTTGACAAGCTGGGCCTGCCCCCGGTGAAAAAGACGAAAACCGGCTACTCCACCAACGCCGAGGTGCTGGAAAAGCTGCGGCCCCAGCACGAGATCGTGGGCCGGGTGCTGGACTACCGCCAGCTCACTAAGCTCAATTCCACCTACGTGGAGGGGCTGGGCAAGGTGATCGCCGATGACAGGCGCATCCACACCAGCTTCCAGAACACCGTCACCGCCACCGGGCGGCTCAGCTCCACCGAACCCAATTTGCAGAATATCCCCGTGCGCACCCCCTTGGGGGCGGAAATGCGGAAGATGTTCACGGCCCCGGCGGGGAAGGTGCTGGTGGACGCGGACTACTCCCAGATCGAGCTGCGCCTGCTGGCCCATATGTCCGGGGACAGCGCCATGATTGACGGCTTCAACAGCGGCGTGGACATCCACACCGTCACCGCCTCCCAGGTGTTCGGGCTTCCCCAGGACGCGGTGCCTCCGGAGCTGCGCCGCGCGGCAAAGGCCGTCAACTTCGGCATCGTATATGGCATCTCCGCCTACTCCCTGTCGGAGGACATCCACGTCACCGTGGCCCAGGCCAGGGAGTATATGGAGAAGTATTTTGAGCACTATTCCGGCGTGCGCTGCTATATGGACCGGGTGGTGGAGCAGGGCCGGGAGGACGGCTATGTGTCCACCCTGTACGGGCGGCGGCGCTGGCTGCCGGAGCTGAAAAGCTCCAACTTCAACACCCGGTCCTT
>CAJTVM010000045.1 GCA_910579595.1 uncultured Oscillospiraceae bacterium | reverse complement strand
AGAATTTGCGGAAAACCCCATCTACGTGAAAAAACCTTAGAACCTGTATTCACAAACATGAGCGGGCAATTATTTCTGTCCTGTCTTTTGTGATTCCAGGATCTTCAAAGGCAAAGCGAACCGAAAGAAATACCGTGATCGGCCGGGCAGGAACTTCGCCCAGCAAAACAGATTGAATGTCGTTCCTTTTTCCCAACCGCCGCCCGTTTGATCGGGCAGGCGGTTGGGCTTTTTGATCGTCTGGAAAGGCAGGGATCAGGCATGAGGGGAAAGCGTATACGGCTTCAACACGCGCCATCGCTGCTGGTGCCGATGCTCCTTGCCCTCGCGAGTTACCGGCTTCCCATGCCGGTCTCGGAACTGAAGGTGTTCCCGGAGTGCATGGGCCGGCCCGCCTACTATACCTGTCCCCGGTGCGGGCTCACCATGGAACGGGAGTTTATGAATTTCTGCGACCGCTGCGGCCAACGGCTGGGTTGGCGCGGCTACAGGCACGTTAAAATCGTTTATCCAACCAAACCTTACCCTTTTCTATTCCAAAAATGAGTTTCAGGGAGCATCGATCAAATGGCGGCCAAAGCTCGAAGCTCACACGGCTTTCTATGGACCGCCCTTGCCATTCGTCCCTCTCTCGTGTATAATGCAGACACATTACGATTTTGGAATCCGAAAATTACGATGTCGTCATCCTATATCCCGTGATTATAGGGGACGCCATGTTCATCGCGGCCGGAATCACCGAATAAGAAAACCGGAAGCCCCTGGGTGTGGGCTTCCGGTTTTTATGTAGTTTTCTGTCTTGGGGCCGGTATATCAGGTGCCTCGGCGTCACATCCCGATCATGGCGGAAAATTCCGACATCATCTGGGAAATTTTGATCTGCTGGGGGCAGACCTGCTCACAACTGCCGCAGCCAATGCAGTTCGCGGGCCGCTTTTCCTCGGACATACTGCCCACCGCCATGGGGGCGATGAAGCCGCCGCCCGTAGCCTTATGCTCGTTATACAGGGCAATCAGCTCCGGAATGGGCAACCCTTTCGGGCAGTGGCTGGTGCAGTAGTGGCAGGCGGTGCAGGGCAGGCCCGCCGACTTGACTTCCTCGTCAACCTGCTTCACCAGCGCGTCAAACTCCTGCTGGCCGAGAGGGGCGTCCGTGCCGTAGGTGTCGATGTTGGCCTTGAGCTGCTCCATACTGGACATTCCGGACAGCACCATGGTCACGCCGGGAATGCTTTGCAAAAAGCGGAACGCCCAGCCCGTGACCGTCTCCTCCGGGCGCATAGCCTTCATAGCGGAGGTCAGGCCCTCGGATGCCTTGGCCAGCTTGCCGCCCCGCAGCGGCTCCATCACCCATACGGGGAGGCCCGCCTCGCGGATCAGCGCCACCTTCGCCTGGGCGTCCTGGAAGTGCCAGTCCATGTAGTTGACCTGGAGCTGGCAGAACTCCAGATGTTCCCCGTAGGCGTCCAGAAAGCGCCGGATCACGTCCACGCTGCCGTGGGCGGAGAAGCCCAGGTGGCGGATGCGCCCGTTTTCCTTCTGCTGGAGCAGATAGTCCAGAATGCCATACTTAGGATCCAGGTAGGCATCAATGTTCCCCTCATAGACGTTGTGGAACAGATAGAAGTCAAAATAGGGGGTCTGGCACTTTTTCAGCTGCTTTTCGAAGATCTCCTCCACCTTGTCCATGTTGGAGAGATCATATCCCGGAAATTTGTCAGCCAGGTAAAAGCTTTCCCGGGGGTATTTGCTGAGGCATTTTCCGGCGGTCAGCTCCGAATTCCCGTTGTGGTATCCCCACGCCGTATCAAAATAGTTGATCCCATTCTGATAGGCAAAGTCTACCATTTCCGCCGCCGCAGCTTCGTCCACCGCCCCGTCGTCTCCGTCCAGCACAGGCAGCCGCATCATGCCCAAACCCAGGCCAGAGAGCCGGATATCTCGAAATTGTTTGTGTATCATGGGGCAGATCCTCCTGTCGTTAATTACATCAATTTTGCGAAGGGCGTTTAATCCACAGCGATATTCAACGTCTCCCCATCGGCGGATAGGGTGATGGAGCGCACTGGATCGGCATACCGCTGGATCAGCTTGGCGGCAATGGGATCCTCCAAATCCTTCTGAATCTGGCGGCGCAGGTTCCGGGCCCCATAGGCGGCGGAATAGGACTTCTTCACCAGATAGTCCAGCACGGAATCATCATAGAAGAACGCAATGCTCTTATCCTTCATGACGGAGTCCAGCTCGGACAGCATAATACGGGCAATGGCCTTGAAATTATCCTCGGTGAGCTGGTTGAAGTAGACGATCTCGTCCACCCTGTTGATAAACTCAGGCCGCAGGAAGGCTTCCAGCCCCTTCATGGCCTTCTCCTTACCCAACTGGTTGGCGGAGCGGTCGAAGCCCAGGGAGCCGCCCTTGATGTCGCTGCCCGCGTTGGAGGTCATGACGATTACCGTGTTCTCGAAGTTGACCACCTTGCCGTGAGCGTCGGAAATGTGCCCATCGTCCAGGATTTGCAGCAGCACATTGAGCACATCCGGGTGGGCCTTCTCAATCTCGTCGAACAGCACCACGGTGTAGGGCTTGCGGCGGATCTTTTCGGTGAGCTGGCCCGCGTCGTCATAGCCCACATACCCCGGGGGGGATCCTATGATCCGGGACACGGAGTGCTTTTCCATAAATTCGCTCATATCCAGCCGGATCAGGGACTCCGGCGAGGAAAACAGGTCGGCGGCAAGGCGCTTCACCAGCTCCGTCTTGCCAACGCCGGTGGAACCTACGAAGATGAAGGATACCGGCTTGTGCTTGGCGGAAATGCCCACCCGGCCCCGGCGGATGGCGTTGGACACAGCCTCCACCGCATCGTCCTGGCCCACAATGTGGCCTTTCAAGCGCTCGTCCAGCTTGGCCAGCCGCTCGAACTCCTGCTCCTGGATAGAGCTGGCGGGGATCTTCGTCCACAGCTCAATGACTCGGGCCAGGTGCGCCGCTGTCAGCGGGGGATCGCCCTTAGCGGCCAGTTCATCCCGCTCCGCAGTAAGCTGGGCCTGACGGCTTTTCAGCTCCGCCAGACGCTGATAGGCCTTTTCGTTGGCGGTGGCTTGCACCGTCTCCTTTTCCCCGGTGACGGCGGCCAGCTTCTCCTGGAGCTCGGCAATCTGCTTGCGGCGGCCCTCCTGGCGCTCCTGAAAGGCGGGATCCTCCCGGTTGGGGGCCTCGGCATCGTCCCGGCTCACCGCCGTCTCCAGCGTCTCCCGTTGGCGCTTCAGCTTCTGCTCCTGCTTTTGCAGCTCCTGGAGCTTGGGATCGTTCTGCCCGCCGGTGGAGGCCAGCACCACCTCCATCTCCTTGGCGTAGTCGGCAAGCTCCTTGTCGATCTCAGCCATCCGGGCCAGATCCTTGTTGTGGAGGTTCACATCGGAGGAGGCCTCATCAATCAGGTCAATGGCCTTGTCAGGCAGGTAGCGGTCGGTGATGTACCGCTCGCTCATGATGACGGCCTGACGGCAGATATCCGGACTGATGGCCACATGGTGGAAGGACTCGTAATAGGGCGCGATGCCCTTCAGAATCTCCACCGAATCGTCGATGGATGGTTCCTCCACAATTACGGGCTGGAACCGGCGCTCCAGGGCGGAATCCTTTTCGATATATTTGCGGTACTCGGTGAGGGTGGTGGCGCCGATGACCTGGATCTCCCCCCGGCTCAGGGCGGGCTTGAGGATGTTGGCGGCGTTCATGGAGCCTTCGGCATCCCCCGCCCCCACGATGGAGTGTACCTCGTCAATGACCAGAATGATGTTGCCCAGCTTTTTCACCTCGTCGATGAGGCCCTTCATGCGGCTCTCGAACTGGCCGCGGAACTGGGTGCCCGCCACCAGGGCGGTGAGATCCAGCAGGTAGACCTCCTTGTCCAGCAGCTTGTAGGGTACGTCCCGGTCGTAGATGCGCTGGGCCAGCCCCTCGGCGATGGCGGTCTTGCCCACACCGGGGTCGCCGATGAGGCAGGGGTTGTTCTTTTGCCTCCGGTTCAGAATCTGGATGGTGCGCTCGATCTCATTGGCGCGGCCCACGATGCGGTCCAGCTTGCCCTCATGGGCCTTGCGGGTGAGGGAAATACAATAATTTTCCAGAAATTTGCGCTTCTGGCCCTGGTTCCGGTCGGTTTTAGGCGTGCTTTTTTCCTCTTTGGCGGCCCCGCCCCTCTGGGTGGGATCGCGGTCGGGGGCGCTGTCCGACGACGATCCAAACAGCTTGCTCAGGAATGGGAATGTGGCGGTGCGGCCTTCATCCTCCTCACCGTCCTCCGGATCCTGGGAATCCTCCTCCGAGGCGGGGGCCATGCCGTCCGGCTCCTCCGCACCGCCGAAAGCGGACATCATCTCAGTGGAGATGGACTCCAGATCCTCGTCGGAAATGCCCATCTTTTTTATCATATCGTCCACCGGTTTGATGCCCAGCTCCCGGGCACACTTGAGGCACAGCCCCTCGTTCCTCGTTTCGCCGCCCTCAATTTTCGTTATAAAGACTACCGCCACATTTTTGTGGCAGCGGGTACACATGGATGGCCGCATGATATCGCTCCTTTCGGGCACACAGATTCTCGTGCCTGGTCTTGCAGTTTTGCAGTACCATATCAGATAAATATGAACACGTCATGAATTTTAGAGTGGTAATTTTCCGAGAAACAGGGAAAACCTGTCCCCTCCCCCACCGCTGGCAGTCATGTTGGAAGATCCTGTTATCCCGGCAGGCCTTCCAGCAGCCCGCTCAGCCGATCCACGGTAAACAGCGAGAGGATCGGGGTGTCCGGCGGGTTGGGAACGACGCCGGACAGCTGCCCCAGCCACACCAGCACAATGACCAGCAGGATCCCCTTGGCAAACCCGATGATCACCCCCCCCGCCAGGTTCACCTCGGCCAGGATAGGCAGCTTAAACGCCAGATCCAGGGCATGGCTCACCAGGAACCAGGCAAGCTGTACGGCGATAAACACAAGCCCGAACAGCAGCGCCTTGGCAATCCCCTTGGACAGGTAGCCGGCCAGGGCGTCCAACGGCGACAGGGGGCCGTGGCCCACGGTGTCGGTGGCGACGGCCTGCTCCAGGAATTCGGAAAAGCCCTCGAACAGCCCTTTTTCCTGGATGGAGCCCAGCAGCTCGTCCACAGTATAGCCCGCTTCCGGGTTTTCCGGATCCACCTCCGGCTCCGCGTCCGCGCCCCGGACGGTCTGGATGACGATGGGCCGCAGGATATTGCCCACCGGCTCGCAAAACGTGTCGGATACAAACTGGGCCGCGAAAAAGGCCACGAACACCGCCGCCAGCCCACACAGGGACAAAATCAGCCCCTTAGACGCCCCCCGCCAGGCGAAAAATGCCAACAGCAGCACAATCGCCACATCGAATATGTATGCCATACGATCCTCCCCTTCTCTCAGGGCACATAGAATCCCGCGCTGCCCGCCGAGATCAGAATGGCGGAGCCATCCTGCATCAGTAACACGGTGCGGGCCCCCTGGGTGCCCTTCAGCGAGCTGTAAAGCTCCAGCCCGTCGGTATAGATATCCAGCCTGTCGCCGGTGAGGACGGCCAAATACCGCCCAGCCGCGGAAATAGACATCACCTGCTCGTTCAGCTCCAGCACCTGGCGCTGGCCCTGGGCGTCCACCACCCAAAGCTCCGCCTGACTGCCCGCCCGGTACCGGCTCACCAGGGCGGCGGCGAAGCCGTCCCCGCTGAGGGTGTACCGCCGCAGGTAGCGGTCCATGAAGTCTGCCCGGACGGTCTGTCCAGCGTGGTCGGTGACGGTCACGCCCCGGTCACTCACCGCCCACACCGCCGAGGCGGTGTGCCTCATGTCCAGCACCACGCCGCCCCCCAGGGAACTGCCCACATCGGCCTGATAATCGCCGCTGGCGTAATTCATGGCGTACAGCTCCAGGCCGGTGGCAAAGGCGCCGTCACTCTGGCCCACGGTGAGGGTGGCCAGGGTGTGCCCATCGTCGGACAAAGCGGCATCCATCACAAAGCCGGAGGTGAGGTTGACGCTCATCACAGGCGAGTAGGAGGCATCGTACACCGTCACCATTCCCCGGTAGCCGCTGGCCTGGGTGACCACGGTGAGCTGCCCGTTCCGGTTCAGGCGGGCGGACAGGATACATTCAAAATCGCTGGCGGACCACACCAGGGAACGCTGCCCCAGCACGTAGAGGGAGCTGCCCCCCGCGTCATACACCACCGCCAATGACCCGTTGGTGGTGACCACCGGATTTTCCATGCTCACCTGCTCGTTGATGTACCGGGTTCCGCTGCCGGAGTAGAGGGAGATGGCATTGCCGGAACACACCAGCAGATCGCCGTCCAGCACAGCAAAAGTACAGTTGAGATCGCCGTCATAGGCAAATGCCTCCGCCTGCCCGCTGTCGCTGAGGATGAGGGAGCGGTAGTGGAACCAGCGCTTGACGCTGTCCATGTTCAGCCTGTCCCGAAAGGCCACCACCGCCACCAGAACCATCGCCACCGCCAGCACTACCAGGGTAGCGATAACCCGCACCAGAAAGCCGGACAGCCGTGTTTTTTTCTTTGGCTCCGGTTTTTTGGGGGTATTCTGTTGTGGGGAGGTCTTATCGTTCATGGTAACTTCCTCTCACAGCACGTCCTCGTCATACCACAAATTTGTCATATAAAGCCCATCGGGCGGCGCGGTGGGTCCCGCCAGGGTGCGGTTGCGGGATTCCAGAATGGCGGGGATCTCCGCCGGGTTCAGCTTGCCCTCGGCGGCGTAGATGCAGGTGCCCACCATGGCCCGCACCATATTGTACAGGAAGCCGTCGGCGCACACCCGGCAATCGATGATGTCGCCATGGCGCTGTATGTCAAAGTAGTGGACGGTGCGCACGGTGGTGCGGGTTTCGGTGCCCACCGAGCGGACGGCGGCGAAGTCGTGGGTACCTACAAACTGCCCGGCGGCTTGGGCCATAATCTTTTCGTCCAGCAGCCTGGGGTAGAACCACACCCGGTTCACGAAAAACGGATCCCGGATGCGGGAGTTGTAGATGCGGTAGGTGTACTCCTTTTTCCGACAGGATCCGATGGCGTTGAACCCGTCCGGCACCACCGTGGCCTTAAAGACCGAGATATCGTCCGGCAAACGGGTGTTTACCGCCAGGGGCAGCCGCTCCACCGGGATGCCGGAGGTGGTACGGAAGTTGGCCACATAGACCTGGGCATGGACCCCCGCGTCGGTGCGGCCCGCGCCGGTAACCTTTACCGGGTGGCACACCACCGACGACAGGGCCTTTTCGAGAGTTTCCCCCACGGACACGGCGTTTTTCTGCACCTGCCAACCGTGGTAGGCGGTGCCAGTGTAGCTCAGCCGCAGGGCGATGTTGCGTTGTTCCATGGCGGAGCCGCCTTTCGTCTCAAAGGTCAAGGGCCTTCTGCTTGTTCTTGCGTATACAGGTTCTTACAGCCTAAGCCGCCGGAGGCGGCCCACGGAAGGAGAAGCAAGAAAAGAACTTTAAGCTGGGGGTTACAGGCCGAAGCAGCCTAAGACGCCAATACCGGCCGCTAACGCCAATGCGCCCAACATGAACACCACGTCGCCGGGGCGGTAATGGAGCTGCTTCATCCGGGTGCGGCCCTCGCCGCCGTGGTAGCAGCGGCACTCCATGGCGGTGGCCAGCTCGTCCGCCCGCCGGAAGGCGGAGATGAACAGCGGCACCAGCAAGGGGATGAGGGCCTTGGCTTTTTGAATCAAATTGCCTGAGTCGAAGTCCGCGCCCCTTGCCCGCTGGGCGGACATGATCTTGTCCGTCTCCTCAATCAGCGTGGGGATAAACCGCAGGGCGATGGACATCATCATGGACAGCTCGTGGACGGGGACATGGAGCTTTTTCAGCGGCCCCAGCAGCGATTCCAGCCCGTCGGTGAGGGCCAGCGGCGAGGTGGTATAGGTGAGCAGGAAGGTGCAGGAGATGAGCATCATAATGCGCACTACCATGAAAAAGGCGTGGATGATGCCCTCCTTTGTAATCGTGAAGATCCAGAAGGTGACCAGCGGATCGCCGGGGGTGTAAAACACGTTGAGCACGGCGGTGAACACCAGGATGAACACCACCGGCTTCATCCCCCGCAGCAGGGACTTGACGCTGACCTTAGACACCGCCACCACGATGGCCAGCACCAGGAACAGCACGGCGTAGGTGACGAACCACTGGCCCAAAAACAGGGCCACAATATAGCAGATCATGGACACCAGCTTGGCCCGTGGGTCTAAATTGTGGATGGGGGAGCTTCCGGGGAAAAACTGGCCCAGGGTGATATCTTTGAGCGCCATTATTTTTCCCCCTTCTCGTCAGAAGAAGCCTGCTCCACTCCATTTTCAGCCATAGGTGCTGAAAATTCCATATCCGCAGACTCCTTCTCCCTCTCCCCGCCAAGCCAAAGGCCGTCTTTGCGGGGACCCCTATGCAGGGCGGCCAGCACAGCCTCCCGGGCCTGGGGAACGGTGTACACGGACGCGGGCACATCCACACCCATAGAGCGCAGCCGGGCAAATACACGGGTCATGGCGGGCACCCCTAAGCCCATGGTTTCCAGCTCATCCCCGTGGGCAAACACCTCAGCCGGGGGGCCGGAAAATGGGATGGTCCCCTTGTGGATGACCACCAGCCGCCCCGCCTCCCGGGCCACCTCCTCCATGGAGTGGGACACCAGGATCACACAGGCGTTTTTCTCATCATGATAGGTGCGGATATTGTCCAGGATCCGGGCGGAGCCGGAAGGATCCAGCCCAGCGGTAGGCTCGTCCAGCACCAGCACCTTCGGCTCCATGGCGATGACGCCGGCGATAGCCACCCGGCGCTTCTGCCCGCCCGACAGGTCGAAGGGGGATTTCTCCAGCACCCCCGGCTCCAGCCCCACAAACCGGGCGGACTGCTTGACCCGGCGGTCGATCTCGTCCTCGTTCAGCCCCATGTTTTTGGGGCCGAAGGCGATGTCCTGGTAGACCGTCTCCTCAAAGAGCTGGTACTCCGGGTACTGGAACACCAGCCCCACCTGGCACCGCACCTGCCGGGTACGCTCCTTGCTCTCGAAGATATCCGTCCCCTCAAAGATCACCTGGCCGGAGGTGGGCTTTAACAGGCCGTTGAGGTGCTGGATGAGGGTGGATTTCCCCGAGCCAGTGCGGCCGATGACGGCTAGGTATTCCCCGGCCTGGGCGGAGAAGTCCACGCTGTCCAGGGCGGTGTGCTCAAAGGGCGTACCCTGGCTGTAGGTGTGTGTGAGTTGTCTGGTTTCGATGATAGCTCCCATGGATCAAACTCCTTGAATGGAGATAGTGTGCTGAGGCCGTTTCCAGAAAATGTATCAATTCTTCTCAAACATTCCCCATATCGCGATCGCAAGACCTATGAACGCAATACAAATAAAAATGTAAAATGCGGACATAAGGCCGTACTGCGATAGGTTCCAAAGAGAAGAATGATACCCATTTATTGTCATATTATTTGTCACAGTTCCCGCAAGAAGAACCGCTGTGGAAAGCAATCCTGCGAGGAACATAACTGAACCAAAAATCACTTTTTTCATAAAAATAGTCTCCATTCAGATTCCACATTTACGCCAGCAGTTCCCTCAGAACCGCCGCGCACTCATCCACCGTCAGCGCCGTGAGGGGCACGTCCACCCCCGCCTGCTGCAGCTCGTACAGCAGGGCCACCGGCTCGGGCACCTCTAGCCCCAGAGAGCGCAGGCCGTCCACGTTTTGGAACACCAGCTCGGGCCTGTCGTCCGCCATGATGTGGCCGTCGTGCATGACAATCAAACGGCCCGCCTGGGCGGCTTCGTCCATGTGGTGGGTGATGAGCACCACCGTAATGCCCTGTTCCCGGTTGAGCCACTTTACAGTGTCCAGCACCTCTTTGCGTCCCACCGGGTCCAGCATGGCGGTAGGCTCATCCAGCACGATGCACCGGGGCCGCATGGCCAGCACCCCCGCGATAGCCACCCGCTGCTTCTGCCCGCCGGACAGGAGGTGGGGCGCGTGGCGGGCGTATTCCGTCATACCCACGGCGGCCAGGGCGCTGTCCACCCGCTCCCGGATCTCAGCGGAGGGCACGCCCAGGTTTTCCGGGCCGAAAGCCACGTCCTCCTCCACCACGCTGGCCACAATTTGGTTGTCCGGGTTCTGGAACACCATGCCCACCCGGCGGCGGATGTCCAGTAATCTGTCCTCATCGCAGGTGTCCATGCCGTCCACGTATACCTTGCCCGCGGAGGGCAGGAGGATGGCGTTGAAGTGCTTGGCCAGAGTGGATTTGCCGCTGCCGTTGTGGCCCAGCACCGCCACAAACTCGCCGGGGCGGATGGACAGGGACACCCCGTCCAGCACAGTGGGGGCCACGCCCTCCTCGGTGGTGTAGCGGAAGGTGAGGTTTTCAGTTTGGATGATGGGTTCGGACATGGAATATACCTCTTAATTAACAGGAAGTTGTGTAGAAGCCAGCAGCTTTGCGGAAAACCGGGGGAAGATCCGCCGCAAGGCCAGCGCCAACAGCCAGCCGCAGAAAGCTCCCAGGGTGTTGAGCAGCAGGTCATCGATGTCGAAAGCCCGACCCACGCAGAGCTGCCAGCACTCGATGAAAGCGGTGACGCAGAAGCCCGTGAGCAGGGCGCGCTTCCAGCCGAAGCCCCGGAACAGCAGGCCCGGAAACAGGCCGAAGGGGACAAACATAACGATATTCCCCAGCAGGACGTAGCGCACCTGCCCGAAGGTCTGGAAGGGAATCAGGTTGATATCGCCGGGGCGGAATAAGGCCGTGCCGTCCGCGCCGAACACCGTGATGTCCGGGGGCAGGCCGTAACGCAGTGTGCCCAAAAAGCTGAGCCACCGGGGCGTGAGGGTGATGACCGCCATGCCGCCGCAGAACAGCCAGAACAGCAGCAGGGCGGACTCCCGCAGGGGGACGCTTTGCAGCCCCCGCGCCGCAAGGCGGCGCTTGCGCCAGGGCCGCAGGCAGGCAAACAGCACCGCCGCCAGCACGATGCCGGGAACCATATCCATCGTATGGCGGAAGATGGGATAGCGGGACAGCAGAATATCCAGCGCGCTCATGTGATGATCCATCTTCCCGTAGCCCCGCAGGGCAGGGCTAAGCCGGTGGCTGTGACAGGCAGGCCCAGCTCGTCGGACACGGTGTGCCCGCCGAATTTGCCGCCGATGATGGTCTGCAAAATATAGGTCAGCACCGACGGGGAAAGCCCCGTGGTGTAGGAATTTAAAATCACGAACAGCGGCTCGCGGGACAGCACCCCCGCCACCAGCTCCACAAAGGGGTACAGGTTTTCCTCCAGCTTCCACACCTCGCCGGAGGGCCCCCGCCCGTAGGACGGCGGGTCCATGATAATAGCGTCGTACCTCCGCCCCCGGCGGATTTCCCGCTCCACGAATTTGGCGCAGTCATCCACGATCCAGCGGATGGGCCTGTCCTCCAGGCCGGAGGAGCGGGCGTTGTCCCTTGCCCACTGCACCATGCCCTTTGCTGCGTCCACATGGCACACGGACGCCCCCGCCGCCGCGCAGGCGATGGTGGCCCCGCCAGTGTAGGCGAACAGGTTGAGCACGTTCACCGGGCGCCCGGCCTGTTGAATCCGCTCCCGGGCAAAGTCCCAGTTTGCCGCCTGCTCGGGAAATACGCCGGTATGCTTGAAGTTCATCAGCCCCACGTTAAGGGTGAGATCCCGGTAGCGCACCTGCCACCGCTGGGGGACGTTCCGGCTCTCCCACTGCCCGCCGCCGGTGTTGGACCGGGCGTACCGGGCGTCCGGCCGTTTCCAGCCCTTGTGGGCGCGGGGGGTATCCCAGATAGCCTGGGGGTCGGGCCGCACCAGCAGCTTGTCCCCCCAGCGCTCCAGCTTTTCCCCCCTGCCGCAGTCCAGCAGCTCATAATCCGTCCATGCCCCCGCTGTCCACACGGTGCGCACCCCCTTTGTCCCCTGATGGGAAATCAAGACATTGTATCACATAGGAACAAATTAGTCAAACCCGGGCACTATTTTTCCTTTTACCTTTCGTGTTGATGAACGTTTTGGTTCTTGATTTTCATCAAAACAACGACGTGAGCAGTTATCCGTTATGAATAACTGCCCGATAAACCGGAATTCATAAACTTCGCTGGGCAACAATTACGGTGTAGTTTTCCATATCATATGTAACTCCTGTTTCTCTAAAACCATTTTTGTGCCAAAAATGTTCTGCTTGAGGATTCCCTTTTACCCAACCTAGGCGGACCTTCGCCATCCCAATACGGGACAGATAGGTACACAGGTCATTGATGATCTGGCTTCCTGTTCCAGTATTCTGTATGAACACATCCGTCATAAAAAATCCAATAAAAGCTGTTAATTCATCCGGATAGGCCATGATGAAATCCATCACGGCAATCAGTTTTTTCCCATCATAAAATCCCAGATAATACTTATCGCACATTTCCTTGTTGGGCGGGAGCGCATTCATATCATTCATAATGCTCTGTTCTGATACAAACGGTGGACAGTATTGATAGTATAAACTGTTTTTATAGCATAATGTGTATACTTCCCTTGCGTCATCGGCACACATCTTTCGAACAAGATATCGACTTGAGAATAACAAAATATTCATTTCCCTTCTCCAAACGTTCAAATTCCCGATTTGTCGCTTTGATTGATTATCATGGTCAATTTTCAGTTTCAACCTGTGATACGTAAATTGTCAGAATTTCTGGCATACAACACAAAATATTAAAGAGACGCGATTTTCAGAACCTGTATTCACAGCCGAAACCGCCGGATGGGGGAGGGATTTTCCCGTCAGGCAAGGCAAATTTTCGCAGGAATCATTGTGTTTGTTTCAAGAAAATTTAACGCGCCATGGCGGGAACAGACCCGGCCAAACGGTGAATTGAGGTTGTGAATACAGGTTCTCAAAGCTCTTCCAGCTCAAAGCAAGGATTTTCCCAGGCCGTGTCCTCCAGCACCCGCAGCAGCCCCTGGCCAAACACCGTGCCCTCCAGCGCCCCGCAGTCCACAACCTCCACCCGGGTGGGCTGGCCCACCTCCGTCAGGCAGTCGTGGAGGGCGTCCAGGTTCCGCCCCCACTCCTCGGGCAAATCCAGCGCCAGGGTGAGAATATCCATGGCCGTCTCCCGCTCGTTCAGCCGCGCGCCGTCTAATATAATCGTCCTCATGCTCATGGCTCCCCGTAGAGCAGTTCAAAGCTCCCATAGTGGTCCCCGGTGTAGTAGATCAGCCCATCGTTGGAGTATACAATCCGCTTGGCCCCCCGGGAGGAGGCCCCCACGGTGTCAATGTCGCACTCCTGATAACTGCGGCCCGCCTTTTCCGGCAGCAGGCCCTCGTAATTGCCGAAGCGGCTGCCGCCAATGGCTGTGCCCTCCCCGGTGTACGGCTCCACGCTGCCGCCGGTCCAGCCCATATCCTGGGCCTCCCGCTTTGTAACATAGTTGTCCGGCAGGCGTCCGTACAGATGCAGGTACAGCGCTACCTCGTCCTTGGTGTGGTAGAAGCCATCCTCGTCCAGCGCCGGGGTTTCCGGCGACGGGGCCGGGGCCTCCGGTGCTGGCGCTTCCGTTTCCAGTATATCCGTCTCCGGCGCCTCTGTTTCCGGGGACGGGGCATCAGTTTCCGGCGCGGCGGGCTGGGTTGCCGCGGGCAGGAATACCGTCTCGTTGGGGGATGGCATATCCCCCGTCCCACCGCAAGCGGTGAGGGCCAGCGCCCACAGGAAAGCCAGGAAAAACGCGGAAATCCGTTTCAGCATGGCGATCACCTTCCCCCTGCCGCCGCCGGGGCCTGGGCCCCTTCCAGCTCCACCGGCAGGCCGTTGACCTCCACCCCGTCCCCGGCGGGAATCAGGATGTATGCGCGGCCGTCCACCACCCGGGCCTCTACCTGGCCGCTGAGTTCCGGCTTCACGGTGATGGTGATCTCCCCGGCCTTGATCTGGAACCGCTTGCTGTCAATCAGGTTGGCGGGATCCATGGCGGCGTCCTCCCCCAGGCGCTGGCCGCAGTAGTCCTGGAAGGAAGCCACCCGCTCCTCCTCAATGCCGCACTCCCGCAGCATCCCACCCACGTCCTTGGCGGTGACGGTAAGGGGCTCGGGGCTTTTGCTCTCCTTATGCAGGTCGATGCGCTCCCGGAGCTGCTCGTGGACGGCCTGCACCAGTTCCATGCTGCACTCCACCCCCAGCGCGTCGGTGAGGGCCGTCTCAAAAGCCTCCCGCTGCTCCGGGGCGGACAGAGGCGGCTCGATGCCGAAGATGCCGTCGATGAACTCGGTGTGGAGTATGTCCGGCTTGCGCACGTAATACAGGGTGTTGTAAAGATTCGCGGCCCGGTTGTCGAAGGCGGGGAACAGGAAGCCCACCTCCGGCGGCGCGGCCAGCCGTCCGGCGGTTTTCACATGGAGGGCGTTCTCGTTGGGCACGTAGCCCAGCCCCGGCTTGCCCTCCCGCATGGGGCACAGGGCGCACAGGATGTAGGAGTACACCGTGTCGGAGGCGTCGCTGAACGTCTCGCCGTCCTTGCCCTTGAAGGGCACGTCGTAGGTGTCCTGGGCCAGGAGGATCAGGTAGCTGTCCTCCCCCATCTCCACGTTTTGGATCACCTTCTCACAAAATTGGCGGCGCAGGACTGCGTCCTTCAGCTTCGTGTCCCGCAGGGCGCGCAGCAGCTTGTGATCCTCTCCCTCCGCCACCGCCTGGGTGGAGAACTCCACGTCGATGAGATTGCGGCCCAGGCCACCGGACAGTGCCTTACGCAGCAGGGCCAGGCAGCTCTCCACGTCGTCCTCGTTGAGCAGGGACAGGGACTGGTCCACCTCGGCGATGATCTCCTTCAAAGGGCTGACATAGCAGCCGTACACATGGCTGATATTGTTTTTGCCCGAGCGCAGGCGGCGGCGCAGCTCGCCCAATTCATTTTGATTCATGATGATTCCTCGCTTGTCATAGTGTAATTTGATTTCGTCCCGCGCGTCAGCGGATCAGCATACCCACCTTGCGCTCGTTCCAGATGCTGTCAAAGGTCTGGGCATTCTCCCAATACTGGTGTACCTGCCCCCGGTTGTAGTAGTTATAGGGATCGGAGATGAAATAGCCCTTCTCCGGATCGAAGCCGCACACCAGCACCGCGTGGTTGTTGTTCACCAGCCGCTGGGACGTCCCCGCGATGTTGTAAACGCCATAGGAGGGCCGCTTCCACCACAGCGTCTCATAGGCCACCACACAGTTTCCCGCCAGCAGCTCCCGGCGCAGCTCCTCCACGGAGGCCCCCCGGAAGTCGGTGCACACCACGGCCCCGCCGCAAAAGCTGTTGGAGTATTCCGCCAGCTTGGCGGGATAGATGGTGGTGCGCTTGGCGCGGTCCGGGACATAGGGGGAGCCCACAAACCCCAGCTCCGGATCGGACTGGGAGCGGGGCAGGTTGTCCAGGTAGTACCTGAGGGTGACGTCCTGGGCGAACCCCTTCACCCACAGGCCGGGGAGGGCGGCGGCGGCCTCGCACCCCACCCAGGCGTTGATGCCGTCAATCTGGCTGAGGTAGGGGACGCTGGGGATGTGGTAGGCGGCGGACGTCTGGGTGACGGCGCCGGCAGCGTCCGCGTGGTACGCGCCGAAGCCGGTGTTCATCAGCAGCTTGCCGTATCTATCGGCATAATAGATGGTTCCGTCCACATTGTGGAAGCCGGGGGTCATGGAGACGCAGCCGTTCCGGTCAAAGGTGACACCGCTGTACCCCCCGTTGTAGGCGAAACAGCCGTCATACACATAGTACAGCTTCCCATCGAAGGAATAAAATCCGTTGGCCAGGGAATTGCGCTCCCTGGCGGTGGTGGTCCAGGCCTCCGTGCCGTCCGGGCCGGATTCCTGCGTGTGGGCCATGGTGGCCTCCATGATATGGCTGTAGGCCCAGTGGCCCACGGGCACATCGGGAAACACCCGCAGCCAGGAGGCGGCAAGCTGCTCCGGCGTGCCGGGGGCACGGCCCATCAGGCGGTTGATCACCGCGGCGGTCTGCGCCCGGGTAAGCCCGCCCTCCGGGTTAAAGTTCCCCATGCCATCCCCTTGGAACAGCCCCCTGTCCGCCGCCCAGCCGATCTGGACGCGGGCGGGGTGATCCTCCGGCACGTCGGGGAAGCGGGCTCTGACAGGGGAATCCCCGCCGCCCAGCAGGCGGTACAGCACCGCCGCCACCTCCCCCCGGGAGATGGGATCATCGGGGTGGAACAGCCCGTCCTCCCCGGCCGTCATCACGCCCAGCCCCGTCATCACCTCCACCGCCGGGGCAAACCACGCGTCCTGGGGCACGTCGGAGAAATACGGGATGGCGTCCGGAGTGGGATACCAGTCCAGCAGGTTGAACAGGATCTGGGCCAGCTCCGCTCTGGTAGTGGGCGCGTCGGGCCGGAACAGGCCGTTGGCGCCGCCGTCCATAAACTTCGCGTGCAGCGCGTTATCCCCCTTCAAGGTAATCTGGCCGGCGGGCGCGCCGTCCACAAGCCCCCAGGCCGCGTACCCGGGCAGGACCAGCGTCAGCAAAAGGAACGCCGCCAGAACAGAAGCGGCGGTTTTTCTCAAGAAATGCATGGTATTCTCTCTCCTCTATCACACAGATCCCCTTCTCCCGCCGGAAAAGGCGGCGGCAGGATAAAGGCTATTATATTCCATCGCGGCAGGTTCCGCAACCCCCGCCGGACGGCTTTTTCCCATGCGGACATACAGAAAACGGGGCGGCAGGCCCGTCCATTTCAGTGAAACAACGATCTGGACAACAAGGTAAAAGGTGGTATAATGGAACAGCCCAAAAGCAGCCGTCCGCCCTGTGGGCGGCGGAAGGAGGATGTACCACCATGAAACTTGTGATGAAATGCTATTGCAGGGGATTCCAGTTCGCGTTCCGCGTCGCGATGCCCCTGCTGCCCTACCGGGAGCCGGAGCGGTTCGACAGCATCAAGGCCCTGCCGCCCCTGCTCAAGCGCCTGGGGGTGCAGTCCGTTTTGCTGGTGACCGACCACCCACTGCGGGAAACCGGGCTGACCCGTCCCCTGGAGGAGCTGCTGGAGAAGTCCGGCGTACATTGCGCCGTTTATGACGAAACCCGCGCCAACCCCACCGTCCACAATGTGGAGGCCGCCCGGGAAAAATACCTGGCGGAGCGGTGCCAGGGGCTGATCGCCTTTGGCGGCGGCTCATCCATGGACTGCGCCAAGGCTGCGGGGGCCAGGATTGCCTACCCCAAGCGCAGCGTCAACCAGATGAAGGGCCTGCTGAGGGTGCTGCGCCGCCTGCCGCCACTCATCGCCATCCCCACCACCGCCGGGACAGGCAGCGAGGTGACGGTCACCGCCGTCATTACCGACACTGAGAAACAGCACAAATACACCATGAACAACTTCACCATGATCCCCCGCTATGCGGTGCTGGATCCGGAGATGACCCGCACCCTGCCGCCCCATCTCACCGCCACCACCGGCATGGACGCGCTGACCCACGCGGTGGAGGCATACATCGGCGGCTCCACCACCAAAGAGACCCGGCGGTTGTCGCTGGAGGCCGTCCGGCTGATTTTTGAGAACATTGAAACCGCGTACCAGGACGGCGGCAATTTGACCGCCCGGAAGCATATGCTCCGCGCCGCCCACATCGCGGGAATTGCCTTTTCCAAGTCCTACGTGGGCTATGTCCACGCGGTGGCCCACTCCCTGGGCGGGAAGTACAACACCCCCCACGGGCTGGCCAACGCCGTGCTGCTGCCCATCGGATTGGAAATCTACGGGCCATGCGTCTGCAAAAAGCTGTGGGAGCTGGGCCGCAGCGCCGGGGTTGTGGAAGCCGGCACGCCGGCGGCGGAGGGCGCCCGGGCGTTCATCACCGCCATCCGCGGCCTGAACCAGCGGCTGAACATCCCGGAAAAGCTGCCGGAGATCCGCCGGGAGGACGTCCCCGCCATGGCCGCCCACGCCGCCAGGGAGGCCAACCCCCTCTATCCCGTGCCCAAGCTGATGGACCGGCGGGAACTGGAGGTATTTTATGAAAGAGCGGCAGATTGGGGGAATCCATCATGAACATCCATGAGATCGTTGAGGCCCAGCGCAAATTTTTCAACACCGGCGCCACGCTGCCCGTATCCTTCCGCGTTGCAATGCTCCGCAAGCTGCGCGGCGCGGTGAGGCGGTACGAGGGGGACATCGGCAAGGCCCTTGCCAGCGATTTGGGCAAGAGCGGCTATGAGGGCTTCATGTGCGAGACGGGGCTGGTGTGCACCGAAATCACCTACATGATCCGCCACATCAACAGTTTGGCAAAGGAGCACACTGTCCCCACGCCGCTGGCCCAGTTTGCCTCCCGGAGCTTCAAAAAGCCCACACCCTATGGCAATACCCTGATCATGAGCCCCTGGAACTACCCGATCCTGCTGACGCTGGACCCGCTGGCGGACGCCATCGCGGCGGGCAACACCGCCGTGGTCAAGCCCAGCGCCTACGCCCCCGCCACCAGCGCCCTGCTGGCTAAGCTGGCGGCGGAGAGCTTCCCGCCTGAATACGTGGCGGTGGTCACCGGCGGCAGGCAGGAAAACGCCGCCCTGCTGGACGAGAAATTCGACTTCATCTTCTTTACCGGCAGCCAGGCCGTGGGCAAGGAGGTGCTGCGCCGGGCGGCGGAGCACCTGACCCCGGCGGTGCTGGAGCTGGGGGGCAAAAGCCCCTGCATTGTGGACGAGACGGCCAAAATCCCCCTGGCGGCCCGGCGGATCGTCTTTGGCAAGTACCTCAACTGCGGACAGACCTGCGTAGCCCCGGATTACATCCTGTGCCACAGCAGCGTAAAGGACAAGCTGCTGGAGGCGCTGCGCGGGGAGATCCGGCGGCAGTACGGGGAAGATCCGCTGCAAAACCCCGACTACGGCAAAATCGTCAACGCAAAGCACTTCCAGCGGCTGTTGGGCCTGATCCAAGAGGACAAGGTGGTCATCGGGGGCCAGTCCGCGCCCCAAACCCTCCGGATTGCCCCCACGATTCTGGACAACGTCACCGAAGCCGATCCGGTGATGCAGGAAGAGATCTTCGGCCCCATCCTGCCCATTCTCACCTACGATAACTTTGAGGAGCTATACGGCCTGCTGGCGGACAAGGCAAAACCGCTGGCCCTCTACCTGTTTTCCGAAAACCGTCCCCGGATCCGCCATGCCATGTCCCGCTTCCGCTTCGGCGGCGGCTGCGTCAACGATGTGGTCATCCATCTGGCCACCAGCGAAATGGGCTTTGGGGGCGTGGGCGAGAGCGGCATGGGCGCTTACCACGGCAAAACCGGGTTCGAGACCTTCTCCCACAGCAAGAGCATTGTGGACAAAAAGACCTGGATGGATCTGCCTATGCGCTACCAGCCCTACAAAAGCAAGCTGTACGGGAAGCTGCTGCATATGTTCCTGCGGTAAAATTATCAACTCCAAGCTCCAAAAAGCGGCAGCGCCCCGGCGCTGCCGCTTTTCTTCTGGTTTCACTTTTGCAGGGCGCGGGCCAACGCGGCAAACTGCCCCAGCCCCAGCCGTTCCCCCCGCACGTTTTCCGGCAGGCCGCAGTCCGCCAGGATCCGCCGCAGCTCCTCTTTCGGAAATCGGCTTCCGTAGGCGGCGGACAGGCCGTTGAGCAGGGTTTTGCGCCGCTGGGCAAAGGCCGCCTTTACCACGGCAAAAATGACCTCGGGATCCCCCTCCACCGGGGGCGCTTCCCGTCGGGTGAGCCGCACCACGGCGGAGGTGACCTTGGGGGCGGGCAGGAAGCAGTCCGGCGGCACCTCAAAAAGCAGCTCGCACCGGGCGTGGTATTGGCAGAACAGGGAAAACGCCCCGCAGTCGGAATCGCCGGGGGCGGCGCAGATCCGCCGTGCCACCTCCCGCTGGATCATCACCGTGGCGGCCTGGAAGCAGCCTGCCTCCAGCAGCTTGGTAATCACCGGCGTGGTGATGTTATAGGGCAGATTGGCGCAGGCTTTTACCGTCAGGCCGTCAAATTTTTCCGCCGCCAGCGCCGCCAAATCCAGCTTCATCACGTCGCCGGGGACAACTTCCACGTTGGGGCAGTCCGCCAGCGTCTCCGCCAGGATAGGCAGCAGGGATCTGTCCAGCTCCACCGCCGCCACCCGGCCCGCACGCCGAGACAGCTCCCGGGTCAGCGGACCGATGCCGGGGCCAATCTCCAGCACGGCGCAGCCTTCATCCAGTCCGGCGGCATCGGCAATGTCCCGGGGCACCCAGTCCGCAATGAGGAAGTTCTGCCCCATAGACTTGGAAAAATGGAAGCCATGGCGGGACAGCAGGGCCTTGATGTCCCGGATATCGGTGAGGTTCATGCTCTGCCGCCCCCTTTCAGCCGCTTCTCATAGGCCACCCGGCGGGGGTCATGCCCCTCCGGCGGGTCCACCTGCACGTTGCCCCGGTACTGGAACCCGCATTTCCGCAGCAGCCCCAGCATGGCTTTGTTTTTCTTGTGGGTGTCCACCCGGAGCCAGCCCATCCCCTTTTCCCGTGCCAGCTCCCCGCACGCCTCAATCATCCGCGCCGCCAGCCCTGTGCCCTGGTATTCCAACCCCACGGCGCAGCGGTGGATGGAGGCGTACGGCTCGTTCGTTGACCATTTTCCGTCGGTAATCTCCTCGTAGCACGGCTCTGGGTCGGTCATCAGGGTAAAGACCGCCCCCACCCATCCTGCGCAGGTGAGCACATAGCACTCCCCCCGGGCCATGTCGGCCCGGAAATGCTCCGCCTTGGGGTAATGCTCGTTCCACTGGTCAATGCCCCCCGCGTTTTGCAGGGCAATGGCCTGGGCCACGATGGCTTGGATGGCCCCGATATCCTCCTCCTGTGCGGGGCGGTATTCCACCGGCTGGGGCAGGACGGGACGGGACAGCTCCCGCTCCAGCTCCGCCAGCAGCTTCTGATCCGCCTTGGAGGACAAATCCAGCTTTTCGTACAGGTCGGGCCGCCGCTGCCGGGTGCGCAGAAGGCTCTGCTTGCGCCGCCAGCACTCGATTTTGGCGTGGTCGCCGGTGGTGAGAACCTCCGGCACCGCCCGCCCGTGCCACACCTCCGGCCGGGAGTATTGTGGGTATTCCAGCAAGCCGTCCCAATGGCTCTCGTTCTCGAAGCACTCCGCGTCGGCCAGCACCCCCGGCACCAGCCGGCACACCGCGTCCGCCACCGCCATGGCGGCGATCTCCCCGCCGGTGAGGACAAAATCCCCCAGGGAGATCTCTTCGTCCACGCATTCGTCGATGAACCGCTGGTCGATCCCCTCGTAGTGGCCGCACACCAAAATGAGGTGGTCGTGTTCCCAGGCCAGCCGTTTCGCGTCCGCCTGGGTGAAGGTTTTCCCGCAGGGAGAGAGGAAAATGGTGTGGGGACGCTGGTCATACTGCCCGCAGATGTGCGCCCAGCAGCGGTACAGCGGGTCGGCCTGGAGCACCGCTCCCCTGCCCCCGCCGTAAGGGTAGTCATCCACCTGCTTCTGTTTATTTAAAGTATAGTCCCGGATCTGATGGGTGTCGATGCGCAGGATATCCCGCTCCTGTGCCCGGCCCAGGATGGATTCGGACAGCACGTCCCCCACAGTATCGGGGAACAGCGTCATAATGTCGATGTGGTACATGGGCTACATTCCTTCAATCAGGCGTACCTTGATATAGCCGCCCTCAATGTTGGTCTCCAGGATGAATTCCGGCACGGCGGGGATCATGATCTCCCGCTCCCCCCGCACCACGTACACCTGCTGGACAGACGGGGACAGCACCTCTTTGAGCACACCGATTTTCTGCCCATCCCCGTCCACCACGTCCAGGCCGATGATGTCCGCCAGGAAGAAGGCGCCCTCCGGCAGCTTGGCGTCCGAGCGGCGGATCTGAACGGTCTTGCCCTTGAGGGCCATGGCCCCCTCCACCGTCTCCACCCCGTCCAGCTTGGCGATGACGCTGCCCTTGTGCACCCGGCTGGCCTGCACCTTTTTCGCCGCGCCGTCCACATAAAGGGTAGAAAACCCGCACAAAAAGTCCGGGCTGTCCGCCCAGGGAACCATGCGCACCTCCCCCCGGATGCCGTGGGTGTTGACGATCTGGCCGCAGTCTAAGAACTCCTTCATGGGGTTGTCCTCCTTCGTTTTTGCGGGGTGTTATGAAAAAACAGGCGGGATTCCCGCCTGCTTTTCAACGTTCAGTCAACGATGTCAACCGAAATCTTTTTACCCTGACGCTGGGCCACCGAACGCATCAGCGCCCGGATCTCCTTGGCGATGCGGCCTTGCCTGCCGATCACCTTGCCCATATCGCCGGGGGCCACCCGAAGCTCCAGCACCGTCTCGGCGGGGGTCTCGGACTGGGTGACGGACACCGCATCGGGATCGTCCACCAGGCTGCGGGCGATATAAGTGAGCAATTCCTTCATGTGTCCTCCGATCCCGATTACACGCCGGCCTTTTTCAGCAGGTCACGCACGGTGTCGGTGGGCTGAGCGCCGGTGCGGATCCAAGCCTGGGCGCGCTCCACGTCGATATTGACGGCGGCAGGGTTCTGCCGGGGGTCATAGGTACCGATTTCCTCGATGAAGCGGCCATCCCGGGGATAGCGGGAGTCGGCAACGACGACACGGTAGAAGGGGGCCTTCTTGGCGCCCATGCGGCGCAGACGAATCTTAACCATTGTATCTTCACCTCCAAAAGTAATCGTTCATTATGGTAAAAGTCCCGGAAGGGACGTAAACCAACGGTTTTAATCATCCGTATTTCCGAATACCAGCGCCAGGCCAGTGGCGCTGAGGGCAGCTGCGAATACAGGAAGTAGCACCTCCGCCAGGGGCGTAACAATTGGGAACCAGGGAAGCTGGACCAGGGAAAAAATCGAAAGCTGGATGCCGGTCAAAATAAGCGCAATACCCTTGATCTGCCGTTTCATGGCATAACCATCCTCTCTTTAGAATGGCATCCCCATGCCCTTAAACCGCCCGAACAGCCCCTTGGCCTTCTTGGGGTTGGAGAACTGCCGGGTGAGCTGCTGCACCATGTCGAACTGCTTCAGCAGCCGGTTCACGTCCACCACCTGGGTGCCGGATCCGGCGGCAATGCGCTTTTTCCGGCTGGAGTTGAGGACATTGGGGTTTTCCCGCTCATAGGGGGTCATAGACTGGATGATAGCCTCAATCCGCTTCAAATTGCCCTCGTCCGCCGACAGATCCAGCTTTTTGCCCCCCATGCCGGGGATCATCCCCATGAGATCCTCCATGGAACCCATGTTCTTGAGCTGGATGAGCTGGTCATAGAAGTCGGACAGGGTGAACTTGTTTTTCCGCAGCCGTTCCAGCTGCTCGGCGGCCTTTTTGGCGTCCAGGTTCTGCTCCGCCTTCTCAATGAGGGAGAGCACGTCGCCCATGCCCAGGATGCGGCTGGCCATGCGGTCAGGGTGGAATGCCTCCACCGCGTCCAGCTTCTCGCCGGTACCCGCGAACTTAATGGGCTTGCCGGTCACCGCCCGGATGGACAAAGCCGCGCCGCCTCTCGCGTCGCCGTCCAGCTTGGTGAGCATCACGCCGTCGATGTCCAGCGCGTCGTCAA